>NZ_JBSFBQ010000047.1:0-59796 GCF_053593015.1 Streptomyces sp. NPDC002403
CCTCCTGCGCGTCCGGCGACCAGGCCCGCGCATCCCCCACCAGATCACTCACACACCGTAAACGAGCCTGAACCCAAAGCGTTTCGGATCAATACCAGGAGAAGACCGCAGTCCGGTCCGCAGCCCGCGCTGACCGAGAACGACGCCACCAGCGTCTCCTCGATGCATGTGCTGACTTCCTTGCCCTGGCAGAGGACTATCGGCAGGCACAGTACGACCGGTGGACGAGCCAACATTTAGGACCCGACTCCGAGGCGGCCCTCCCAGCCCGGTCCGAGTCATACCGGCTCTACGCCGAGGTCCGTAGTAGCGTCTTCCGGCTCCGTCTTGTCGCGCCTGGCCCGCAGACACCTCACCTCGCCGAGCAGGCTGCTGAGATCCAGGTGAAGACACGAGAGATTTTTTCGCTGCGGATAAGGCCGACATGCTCGCCCGAGGCGAGGTTGCAGAGCTCGCTTGTGAAGCCTTTGCAGTCCGCGCCAGAGAGGTACTGGCCGCGGGAGAGTGACACTGAGCGCGCTACTTGGGCAGCCTGGCCAAGTAGCGCGCTCAGAGCAGAGCGGTGTTTAGAAGCCGTTGCCATACCGATCATGGAGTCTGTCGATCGAACGGGAGTCTCGATCGGGTGATCGCGGGCCCTGCCCGGCATGAGAGCAGGGCCTGGCGGTACACGGGGAAATTCCAGTGGAGCGGACGGCCGCGCGCTGCTACGGTCGGGCGCCATGAGCTGGCTTCCCGATGACTTCGTCCACCCCGTCCTGGTACCGCTGCCGGGCGGTGGCCATCACCTGCGGCCGATCCGGGAGGCGGACACCCCGCTCGACTATCCGGCTGTGATGGGTTCGCGCGAGCGGCTGTGGACCATCTTCGGCCCGGCCTGGGGCTGGCCCGCGGCCACCATGACCTACGAGGCCGACCAGGCCGACCTGTTGCGGCACGAGAAGGAGATCGCCGCACACCAGTCTTTCAATTACGCGCTGTTCGACGCGGCGGAGACAGCTCTGCTCGGCTGTGTCTACATCGACCCACCGGAGAGGGCCGGCGCGGACGGCGAGATCTCCTGGTGGGTGGTGGACGAGCTGGTGGGCAGCAAGGTCGAGCAGGCCCTCGACGCGCTGGTGCCGCAGTGGATCGCCGCCGACTGGCCGTTCGAGCAGCCGCGCTTCCTCGGCCGCGAGATCTCCTGGTCGGACTGGCTCGCCCTGCCGGAGCATCCCGACACGTAAGTGGTTGTTGCCCGTACCGATCTCGAAGGCTGTCGATCGAACGGGAGTCTCGATCGGGTGACTGCGGCGGTTTCCGCGCGCGAATGCAGGGCCTCCAGGTAGCTCGGGGGTGCGATCCCATTCCAAGTGGTTCCCGGAGGCTCTGTTGTCTTTATTGTACGTGCCCGAGCATGTTGACCTCAACTCGCCTGCCGTGTCGTGCGATTGCCTGGCTGCTCAACGTGAGCTCCCCGGGCGTCGCCTACAGCGACCACGGCCCGGTCGTCTTCCTCGAGAAGGCCGGCGTCACCGACGCGTATACAGAATCTCTCGCTGAGTTCACCGGTGGCTCCCGGCCTGCGGCGATCGATGAGGGTCGGTGCGTACGTGGGCACGCATCCCTTGCAGGCCGAACAGGATGAGAAGTTCAATCGCGCCACCGTCGGCGCTGCCCAGCCAGTGAGGCAGGCACTGAGCCTTTTCCAACCTGCTGCACGGTGCGCTGTGGTCTCCGCGAGCGCGGTGCTCGACTGTTTACGCGCCTTCGGTGTCCAGTCGCTCCGCGGTCTGGAGCAGGTACTTGGGCAGCTTTGAACTGGCGGCCCACTGTTCGTCTCCGACCGCAAGGCCCCGGCCGGAACACCGACACTTGACGTGTGCCCCGAGACCGGACGAGCCCGGCTCTCCTGCCGCCGGGCCGAAGAGATCTTCGAGGAGAACACCCGGCTCCTGGCCAACCCCCTCGCCTCACCCGAAGACATCGAGGACCTGGACGGCTGGACACTCCACCGGCTCCGACACAGCGCTCTGACGCACGACGCCAAGGACGGCACCTCCACCCCGATGCTGCTGGCCCGCTCCCGCCACGCCTCGGTCCGTTCCCTGGAGCACTACGCCCGTCCCGGCGTCGACGCGGTCGCCCGGCACGTCGCCGGACGCGACCCCGCCGCACGTCGCCGCACGTGACACCCGTCGTTTGCGGCTGGGTCGGACCGGGGCGCGGTACTGGCCTTGCGACCAGTCCGTTTCCCCGACCCGCCCGCCGCACCCGCCGTGCGTGTTTCCATGCAAGGGCGCTCCACGTGCCTTGGCCGGTGGTCAGCCGCCTGTGCTGGCGGCTGCCGGTCGTGGTGTCCACGGGGTCGGGATGTTGCTGCCGCGGTAGCGGTAGCGGACCACTTTGACGCTGGATGCGCCGGTGAACTCGACTCCGTCGCAGATGAGCTTCCAGCTGCCCGGTTGGCAGAACCGACGGCGCAGTTCCCTCCAGCTGAGCCGGGAGTGCTTGTGGAAGATCCAGCGGACGATGCGAGCCGGCCAGACGCCGCGAGGCGAGGTCGATGACGGTCGCCAGGTAACAGAACTTCCCGCCGTCGAGGGGCAGGTAGGTGATGTCGCCGACGTACTTCGCGTTCGGAACTTGGGCGGTGAAGTCGCGGCCGACCAGATCCGGCGCCCGGGCCGCGGCCGGATCTGGGACGGTCGTGCGGTGCCGTCGGCGCAACCGGACTCCCTCGATGAAGTCCCGCAGCCGCGGGTTTTGACCGATCTTCCCGGGCTTGGGGCGGGGCCGGCGGGCATCGGCGCGGGCCTGGGCCGCGTGCGGCCGGTACTGGCCGTTGACCGGGTGCCGGTTGCGGCGGATCTCCCGGCTGACTGTGGACGGGCTGCGGCCTAGCTCGGCGGCTATCGCGCGGACGGTGGCCTTCTCCCGTAGCCGGTCGGCGATGTGGATGCGGTCAGATTCGCGCAGGTACCGCGACGGGCCGGAAGGCGCTGGCTCCTGATTCATTGGAGGCAGCGCCTTCCGGCCGCCGGACGCATGTGTTCCGTTGCGCCACTTCTTGCCCGTCCGCCGGTCGATCCCGACGATCCGACTCAGGCTTCCGAACTGCTGTACCCCTGCTGCATGAGCTGGAAGTAGGCCGCCCGCTCCCGGGTCAGCTTCTTCCTTCCCTGCGGCTTCCGGTCCTTGCGAACCTCGAAGTCCATCGCACCCCTTGAGCTGGGGTGTTGCGACAACCACTAGAACTCAAGGAGGGTGCGGCAGGGCGTTTCCGGGCATGCCGGGGTCGCCGTGATTCGATCACAGATCGATATCGGCGGGCAACGTCACTTCGGGCACAGGGTTTTGCGCAGCGCCTCGTTCAGCGCTTTGCCTTGTGCGTCGGTCAACGGGTGGGCGTCGTTCCCAAACCGCTGTGCTGCGGCCCAGTCGATTTTGTCGGTCGGGTGCGCAAGCGAGGAGCACTGGTTCCGCCCGGCGTCGATCGCCTTCTGCTCGTCCACGATGATCTGCGGGTCAACGGCCGCAATCGCGTCTAGGTATGCATCGCGGGCGTCGCCGATCGGAGCGGGTGGAATGCCCGCGGCCTTCTCGGCGGCCGAGTGGTCGACGGTCGTCTCCTTCGGTGCGGGCTTCGTGACGTCCTTCTCCTCGGCCGAGCAGGCGGTCAGGGCGAGCAGCGCGGCAGCGGCGAGCAGGACAGCAGCGGGTTTCACGATGGCACTCCGTACGTAGGTCTGTGCAAGGTGTGACAGATGGGGCGTGCGGATGGTTGCGTTCGGGCGCGCGTACGACGCTCGGCCCGTTCGGTCGTACAGTTGCGCCGCGCACTGTCGCACAGCGGCGCGCAGCGTGTCGTACGGGTGCCGCTTGTGCGTCATACGGCCTGGTCAGTGCCTGCCGGGCGTCGTACGGGGCGCGTAGGTGGGGCGGTGATCTGCGGCACCTTTCCGGGCGGGTAGCCGCCGGTTTCCCATGCGTGGTGGTACGCGTTCGCGACGATGTAGAGCGCTTGTCGTACGGCGTCGGAGGGCCTTGACCACGAATCCTGGACACCCGAGACACTTGGATCTTGATGGTTCAGGAGAACAGATGTCCCGCGGTCATGAGGAACTATCCGCCAGAGTTCAAGGCGGACGCGGACGCGTTGTACGAGTCGCGGCCAGGAGCGACGATCAGGTCGATCGCCGCTGACCTGGGGGTCAGTCAACCCGGAGACTCTGCGGAACTGGGTCCGGGCAGCCGGCGTGAGCCGGCCCCGCGGACGGCGGGCGGAGGCGCCGACCGACCCGCCCACGCCGCTGGAAGCAGAGAACGCTGCTCTGCGCAAGAAGGTGCGCGAGCTGGAGGAGGAACGCGAGATTCTGCGGAAGGCGGCCAAGTATTTCGCCGGGGACTGCCGCGTGATTGGCTCCGGCGCGCAGGAGAGTCGCCATTCCGCAGCCGGCCGGGGCCGTCGCATCCAGCAACGCATCTCGGTCTCCTGGCGGGCCGGGCGGCGGTTGTATGGCCATCTCGCTGCTGGATGCGGCAGTGGTGGTCATGGAAAGGGAAACCTGGGACAGCTTGTGTCGCCTCAGCGCCAGCGCTCGTGGCGGATGTCTGCGGAAGCGTCGGTGAGCTTCGCGACCGAGCGGCGGGCGGCGTTGACAGTGACGGTCCGGCGGGCGATACGGGCGAGCGGGAGGTCGCTGGCCGAGTCGGTGTACAGGAGTGCGTCCTCTGGGGCGAACCCCAGCGCCCGGACGGCATCGATCTTTGCTTCGCCCACGTTGTGGGCGATGAGTCGGGGCCCCCGTGGGGTGAAGTCGAGCCGGGAAGCGGCCAGAGGGATGCCTTGCAACCCGACGCCGTCCAGAAATGCACGCGCGAGGTTCTCCTCCGAGGCTGTCGCCACGACGGTCGGACCACGACCGCGGGCGCATTGGCACCTTGCCACAGCTTGTCTGACCGCTGTCCGGGCTGCCATGGCCCGGCCCGTCACGGCTGCCAGTTCCTCGTACTGGCTGCGGGTCATTCCGCGCAGTGTCAAGGCCACGATCGCCCGGTTCATCGCGGGCTTCAGCGCGCCGTCGGGCGGTGCTGCCGAGGCGAGCAAGAACGGTGGGATTGCAGCGGCGAACCGGAGGGGGCGGGCTGCCAGACGAGCTCTCACCAGTGAGGACATCGTGTCCTCACTGGTCAGGACGCCGTCGAGGTCGAAGATCGAAGTGATTTCGTTGGCTGGGTTCACTGTGGGGAGGCGTCGGCTTTCATCTGGACGAGAAGGTCTACGGCAGCGAGCGCGCTCACCTCGACGACCATCGTGACAGCGGAGCTCTCGCAGTGGACAGCGCCCACCGAGGCGAGACCGACGTCGGTACGGCCGAAGATCTCGAGCGCCTGCGTTGCTGCGTCGGCGCCTTTGGCTGCGGAAGGCCGGTTGCGGCGCGTCGGTTTCGGTCCTGCCATGATGCGCTGCCACTCCGATTGCCCGAACATGTGGAAAGTTGACCGTTGTGGTCTGCGATTGTGGATGCGGTGGCTGGTGGGAGTCAAGGGGAGGTCCCGGCGGGCATGCCGATGGATCGTCTTTGGCGCAACGGCCGGATTCCGCGCGACGCTCTTCAGAGGGGCCGAACCCCTGCCGCGCCGGAGGCGAGGGGGACTGCCGGCGCCGAAGGGAGCGGTTGGCTGTATCGCCTTCAGGCCACGACGATGTTGTCGCCCGCCGCGGCGAGGGCGTCGCTCAGGCCGTCCGGGCAAGGACTGTCGGTGATGAGGGTGTCGAAGCCGTCGAGTTCGCAGACGCGGTGGGCGGCCGTGCGTCCGAACTTGCTGGAATCGGCGAGCACGTAGCGGTGGGACGCGTTGGCGAGCATGGTGCGCTTCGTCGCGACTTCGTCGAGGTGGAAATCGGTCAGTCCGTAGGAGGCGATGCCTCCGGAGCCCAGGAAGACCGCGTCCGCGCGCAGATTGTCGAAGAACTCGACGGCCTGGGCATTGGAGCAGGCCAGGTCGCCACCGCGCAGCCGCCCGCCGCTGACCAGGACCTCGACCTGCGGGCGGGAGCTGACTTCGGCGGCCACGAGCAGGGAAGGGGTGGCGATGACGCCGGCGTGGTCGGCGGGCAGAGCGCGGGCCACCTCCAGGGCCGTGGTACCGACATCGATGACGACCGTCTGGTTGGGTTCGATCAGGGCTGCTGCGGCTCGGCCGATAGCCTGCTTCGCGGCGAGGAAAGCGCCTCTGCGCTCGTTGAAGGAGGCCTCCTCCCCGACAGGTGACCGAACGGCGGTGGCCCCTCCGTGGACACGCGCCAGCTCGCCGCGGCGCTCGAGGAGGGCGAGGTCTCTGCGGATCGTCTCGTGGGAGACGCTCAGCAGGCTGGTCAGGTCGTCCGTCGTGATGAACTCGAGCCGAGCGATCTCGGCGACGATCCTGCGGTGACGCTCGGCTGCTAGCACATCCAGCCCTCTCTGATTGACTGTTTCTGTGGAACCCTGACTGCATTCTAGGGCTCATGTGACGTGCGGAGCACATCGCCAACGGCCTCAGAAACCTATTCTTCTCCGCAGCTCAAGGTGTCTTCTGCTAGGCGATCAGCGGTCGTTCATCAGGTCGGGAGTGCTAACCCTTGACGGAAAACGGGCAGGGGTCCACACTCTCAGCAGTCAATAGTCCACATAAACGGTCACGAGTGGGCTGTCGACCGGCGTCGAGGTGGCGCGGACCGCAGGTCCTCGCGGCCATCCCCACGAACAGGCTCCAGCGCATTCCTGCGAGGCGGGCCTTGATGCCGACCGCATTCGGTTCTTCGATCACCCACTGGCTTCCGCGGCGACGGCGGGGCACTCTGAAGCAGGGAACGAGGTCATGGCCAAATCAGAAGCAGGTGCTCAAGCGCCAAGAACGGCTGAGGGACAGCAGGGCGGGGCGAACCAGGTGATGGCGCGGGAGCTGGGCTGGTACGCCTCGTTCTCCGTGGCATTCGGGTTCGTGTCGATCGCGACAGGGATCTTCACGGCCTACGGCTCGGTGCTCGCCACCTCGGGCCCGCGCGGCATCTGGGCCTGGCCGATCTCCGTGATCGGCCAGCTCTGCGTCGCCCTCGTCTTCGGAGCGCTGGCGGCGCGCATCCCGATCAGCGGCTACTCCTACCAGTGGGTATCGCGCATCGTCGGGCCCGTGTGGGGCTGGATCATGGGCTGGATCTCGTTCGCCTTCCTCGGGGTCGTCGTGGTCGCAGTGGACTACACGATCGCCTCCACGATTCTCCCCGAGCTGTTCCAGTACGTCGGCACGACACAGAACGCCTGGGCCATCACGGCCGGCGTGGTATTGCTGCAGGCCCTGCTGGTCGCCGCGTCCACGCGCATCACGCACAAGGTCAACAGCGCGGCGGTGACAGCGCAGCTCATCGGCATGATCACGCTGACGGCGCTCCTGTTCGCGGTGGGCTACTTCACCGGCAAGCTCGACTTCGCCCACCTGTTCGACACCGCGACGATCCCGGAGAGTGGCTACTACGGTCTGGGCGGCGGAACCCACGCCGGCCCCTTCGCCCTGGCGTTCCTGCTCGGCGCCTTCACCATCGTCGGATTCGAGTCCGCGGCAAACCTGGCGGAGGAGACCAAGAACCCCGCCCGCGTCATCCCCAAGGCGATGGTCCAGGCCGTCCTCTCCCTGGGCGTTCTCGGCTTTCTCTTCCTGGTCGCCGTGACCGCCGCCGTCGGCCGGGTCGACGGCGCCGCCGAGTCGGCCACCCCGGTGGCCACCGTGATCACCGCTGTGCTCGGGTCCGTGGTGGGGAAGAGCCTCCTGGTCCTCGTCGTGGTCTCGATCTTCTCCTGCGGGCTGGTGATCACCCTCAGCGGAACCCGCCTGGTCTACGCGATGTCCAGGGACGAGCGCTTCCCCGGATGGCGCCTGCTCAAGCGCATCCACCCGCGGACGGCGACGCCGCTGAACGCCACGGTGTTCATGATGCTCATCGCGCAGATCGTTCTCGCGATCTTCTCCCGTTCCACCGACGCCCTGTTCCAGCTGTTCTCCGCCGCCACCCTGCTGCCCGCCGTCATCTACGCCGGCACGGTCGCGATGTACGCGGCCAAACGCTCCTCCCTGCCGCCGTCGCGCGGCTTCTCCCTGGGGCGGTGGGAGGTCCCGGTCCTGCTTCTGGCCGGGGTCTGGCTGGTGTACGAACTGCTCATCTTCCGGGACGCTTCCTTCCGCGGTCCCTGGGCCTACGTCCTGGTGCTGTGCGGGATCGGCGCCGTCTACCTGGCGGTGCTCCTCGTCCGGCGCGGCCGCGCCGCCCTGACCATGCCGGACATGGCCGACGTCGACCGTGCCCTGGACAACGCCACCGCACCCTCCGCGGCCGACACGGAAGGGGCCCAGCGATGACCACGATCCTCGCCATCGACCAGGGCACCTCGGGAACCAAAGCCATCGTTGTCGACGCCGAAGACGGAACGGTCGCCATAGCCGAGGAGACCATCCGCCCCACCTACCTGCCCGGAGGGGGTGTCGAGCAGAATCCGCACGAACTGCTCGATTCCGTCCTCACCGCCGGCCGCCGGGCCGTGAGCATGGCCGGCCGGTCCATTGACGGCGTGGCCCTGGCCAACCAGGGAGAGACCGTCCTGGCCTGGGACGAAGCCACGGGAACGCCGCTGTCCCCGGCGATCGTCTGGCAGGACAGCCGTGCGGAGAGCATTTGTGCCGAGCTGGCCGAGCACCGCGAGGCCATCGCGCAGCGCACCGGTCTCGTTCTCGACCCCTACTTCTCCGCGCCCAAGATGGCGTGGCTGCGCCGCAACCTCACCCGTGACGGGGTGGTGACCACCACCGACACCTGGCTCGTGCACCACCTGACAGGAGAGTTCGTCACCGACGCCTCCACCGCCAGCCGTTCTCTGATCTTCGACCTGGACGGTGCGGCGTGGGACGGGCGTCTAGCTGATCTGTTCTCCCTCGGCGACGAGCGGCTGCCCCGCATCGTCGGCAGCGACGAGGTGGTCGGCACCACGCGCGCCTTCGGACAAGAGATGCCCGTGGCCGGCCTGATCGTTGACCAGCAGGCCGCTCTGGTCGCCGAGGCATGCCTGGAGCAGGGCACAGCCAAGTGCACCTATGGCACGGGCGCGTTCCTGCTGGCAAACACAGGATCGAACCCCGTGCGCTCCAGCGCGGGCCTAACGACGTCGGTGGCCTGGCAGGCCGCGGGGCAGACCCTGTATTGCGTGGACGGCCAGGTCTACACCGTGGCATCGGCCGTGCGCTGGCTGCAGGACCTCGGTCTTCTTCAGTCCGCCACCGAAATCGACGCGCTGGTCGCGAAAGACAGCAACGGCGTCATGTGCGTCCCGGCATTCGCAGGACTCGCCGCTCCGTGGTGGGCTTCCGAGGCCACGGCCTCCCTCACCGGCATCACGCTGGCCACCCGCCGTGAGCACCTCATCCTGGCCGTGCTCCAGGGCATAGCCGCCCAGGTCACCGAGCTGACGGCCCTAGTCGGCCGAGACCTCGGCCAGCCCCTGAACCGGCTGCGCGCCGACGGCGGATTGACCAACTCCGCCGCCCTCATGCAGGCCCAGGCCGACATCGCCCAGCTCCCCGTCGACATCTACCCCAACGCGCACGCCACACCCCTCGGCGCTGCCGCGCTCGCCCGCTGCGCCCTCGACCCCGCCATCAGCCTCGAAGAGGCCGTCGGCGACTGGCAACCGGCGACCGTCTACGAACCCCGCTGGTCCGAAGACCGGGCCCAGGAGTTCCGCACCACATGGGCACAGGCCGCCGAGGCGTGTGCCACCAAGGGAGACCACTCATGACCCCCACCCCCCACCGTCCCCACCCCGAGGTCTTCGACATCGTGGTGATCGGAGGAGGCATTGTCGGCTCGGCCATCGCACGCGAACTGTCCGGCTACGACGTCTCCGTGGCGCTGCTCGAAGCCCGCGACGACGTCGGAGACGGAACCAGCAAGGCAAACACCGCCATCCTGCACACAGGCTTCGACGCGAAACCGGGCACCTTGGAGTCCCGGCTCGTGGCTCGCGGCTACCACCTGCTGAGCGACTACGCCAAGGCCACCGGCATCCCCGTCGAGCACACCGGCGCCGTGCTGGTGGCCTGGAACCAGGAAGAGCTCGACGCCCTGCCTGGCCTGAAGGAAAAGGCCGAGGCCAACGGGTACAAGCACTGCCACATCGTGGACGCGGATGAGGTGTACCAGGTCCTGCCCGATCTGGGCAAAGGCGTGCTCGGAGGCCTGACGGTTCCCGACGAGTCCATCATCTGCACATGGACCACCAACCTCGCCCTGGCCACCGACGCCAGGCAACGCGGGACGACGATCCTGCTCGAACACGCCGTGACCGGCATCGACGTGCGCGACGACGCGACAACCTTGCACACCTCCCAGGGCGACGTGCGAGCCCGCTGGGTCGTCAACGCGGCAGGCCTCGGCGCCGACACGATCGACCGGCTCTTCGGCCATGACCGCTTCACGGTTACCCCCCGACGCGGCGAGCTGTTCGTGTTCGACAAGCTGGCACGGCCCAAGGCCGACAAGATCGTCCTGCCGGTTCCCTCCTCCCGCGGTAAGGGAGTGCTCATCTCCCCGACGATCTACGGCAACGTCATGCTCGGCCCCACCGCCGAGGACCTCACCGACCGCACCGACACCTCCACGTCCGAGGACGGCTACGACTTCCTCCTCAGCAAGGGCGCGCGGCTCATGCCGAGCCTGCTCACCGAGGAGGTCACCGCCAGCTACGCCGGACTGCGCGCCGCGATCGACCGCGACGACTACCTCATCGAAGCCACCCCCGAGCAGCGATACCTCCTTGTGGGCGGCATTCGCTCCACCGGACTGACAGCGGGCATCGCCATCGCCGAACACGTCGCCGGGCTCCTGTCGGAAGCCGGTGCCGGGCTCCGCAGCCGCAGCAACCTGCCCGCTCCGCCCCGGATGCCGAACATCGGCGAAGCCACTACACGCCCCTACCAAGACGCCGACCTGATTGCCGCGGACACCGCCTACGGCACCATCGTCTGCTTCTGCGAACGGGTCACCGAGGGTGAGATCCGCGACGCCTGCCACGCCCCGGTGCCCGCGCGCACTCTGGAAGGGCTGCGCAGACGCACCCGGGCCATGAACGGCCGCTGCCAGGGCTTCTTCTGCGGCGCGGCCGTCGCGGCCCTGCACACCCGACACCAGACCAACGACGGCTGCTGCAGCCAGCACAAGGACAACCGATGACCCACCAGCTGCCCCTCATCGAGCCCGATGTCCTCGTCATCGGAGGCGGCCCCGCAGGGCTCACCGCAGCCGCCGAAATCGCCGACCGCGGCGCCGGGCAGGTCCTGGTCGTCGACCGGGAGAAGCAGGCCGGCGGCATTCCCCGGCACAGCGACCACACCGGATACGGCCTGCGAGACCTACGCCGTGTGATGACCGGCCCCGCCTACGCCCGCCACCTAGCCGACCGGGCCGCACGGTCCGGAGCGGAGATCCGCACCAGCACCATGGTCACCGGCTGGTCCGATCAGCACACCGTTGACGTCACCAGCCCCGAGGGGCGCTACCAGATTCGTGCCCGGGCCATCGTCCTGGCGACCGGCGCCCGCGAAAGGCCCCGCACCGCACGCCGCATCCCTGGAGATCGCCCCCACGGGGTCTACACCACCGGACAACTCCAAAACCTCGTCCACCTCCACCATCAGCCCGTCGGCAAGCGGGCCGTCATCGTCGGTGGCGAACTAGTCAGTTGGTCCGCGGCCATGACCCTCCGCGAAGCCGGCTGCACCCCCGCGCTCATGATCAGCAAGTACCCGAAGGCAGAGTCCTACGGCGCCTTCAACGCTGCCGGCCGCACCATCCTCCGCGTTCCGGTCGTCACCCGCAGCCGTGTTACCCAGGTCATGGGCAAGGGCCGCTGCGAGGCTGTCGAGATCGAGAACCTCGACACAGGCAAGCGCCGAACCGTCGAATGCGACACCGTCGTCTTCAGCGGCGACTGGATCCCCGACCACGAACTCGTGCGCTCCGCGGACATCACCCTCGACGAACGCACCCTCGGCCCCCTCACAGACACCGCGCTGCGGACCAGCCGACCCGGAGTCTTCGCCGCCGGCAACATGCTCCATCCCGTTGACACCGCTGACGTGGCCGCCCTCGACGGGAAGCACGTCGCCCAGCAGGTCATCAACCACCTGGACGGAAGGCATGAGCCGGCCGAGGGGGTCCGTCTGATCGCCGACGCCCCGTTCCGCTGGATCGCACCGCAGATCCTCCGCCCCGGCGATCCGGCTCCGGCCCGCGACCGGCTCCTGCTCTGGACGGACGAATTCGTCCGCTTCCCCAAGGTGACGGTCCGCCAGGACGGCCGTATCGTCGCCCGCCGGACCCTCGCCTGGCCTGCGGCCCCGGGCCGGGTCTTCCGTATCCCGTCCTCGGTCCTCGACGGGATCTCCTACACCGGGGGTCCCGTCCACATCACCACTTACAACTCGCGCGAATAGGGCGGGTTGGGGCGAGGGGGCGGGGACGTGCCGCGATCAGGCAGCCGCTACTCGCCGGTGCGGTACGCGCTTCTTGCTGCGCGGACCCTGGAGGGCCCATCGCGCAGGATCGTTCTGGGAGAAGCGCATAACCTGTGTTAAGAGGGCGTTGAGTGAGGCTATGTCCGTTTCGTCGTTGTGACGGTGTGTGGGCAGGTCACGCGGTCAGTCGGCTGTTCTGGGTGTGGGGATTGCGAACAGTCCGGGCTCGGTCTCGACGACGAGGCCGGCGCTGGTCAGACGCTTGAGCTTGTTGCGCATGCCGGAGATGTGCGTGGGCTCGGTGCCGGTGGCCAGGGTGCGGCACAGGTCGCGGCAGCGTTGCGGGGCTGCGGCGTCGATGAGCGCGGTGAGGATCTGCTGGTAGATCGGGTTGTCGGGCAGGCCCGGCATCCGGTCGCCGGTGGGCTCGTCGTCGCCGAGGGACAGGATGACTTTGCGGGCGATTGCCAGGTCGGCGCGTTCCGCGTCGAGTTCGGCTCACATTCCCCCCAACAGTGTGGCAAGCTGACTCACTCCACGTCGGCCAACCACTGGTCGATGAGCACCTTGCCGATCGAGTCGACCCGGTAGGGCCCGCCGACAGCGGAGTCCGTAATTCGCGACCGAAGTTCGGCCGCCGTGAACCAACGTGCCTCCACCACCTCCACGTTGTCCACGTCGATCCGGTCGGAAACGGCCTCGGCGCGGAACCCGATCATCATCCCGGATGGGAACGGCCAGGACTGGGATCCCTGATAGGTGATCGTCCCCACCTCGACACCGGCCTCTTCGGCGACCTCGCGGCGCACCGCGTCCTCGAGGCTCTCCCCGATCTCGACGAACCCAGCCAGCGTGCTGAAGCGGTCCGGACCGGATCCCGCGTGCCGGCCGAGCAGGCAGCGCCGAGGCGTGCCGGGTAGTTCGACCAGCACAATCACGGCCGGTTCGATCCGCGGGAAGAGCAGCTTTCCGCAGTCCTGACAGGTCCGCAGGTGGCCACCGTTGCTGGGGACGGCCGGACCGCCGCACGCGCCGCAGAACCGCTGATTCCGGTTCCAGTGCAGGATTCCACGGGCATACGCGAGCAGGCCCGCCTCGTCCGGCGTGATGGTGGGAACCATGGCTCGCACCTCCAGCACCGTGTCCGCGGTGGCCAGTTCGACGGCGTTGGACCGGTCGACGCGGGACACGTCGGCCGCGAACACCGCGGCCTCTCCGTCCAGGCCGAGAAACACCTGGTCGTCGGCGGCGTCGAGGATGCCCCGCGCCTCGGCCAGCGGCAGCCGGATGGGCCTGTCGTCGCGGACCAGACAGTGGTCCCGCCACAAGGGAATCACCTGGGTACTGGGGCTCGTCAACAGCCCGGCGACCCACTCCGAGTCGGTACGCCGGCCGCCAACCCGGTCAAGCCCCAAGCCGCTGTAATACAAGGTTCCCCCTAGCCCGTCCTGTCCTGCGCAGATTCCACGATAGTGGGCGTCCACCAACTGGGGTATCGAGCTCGGTCTCGACGACGAGGCCGGCGCTGGTCAGACGCTTGAGCTTGTTGCGCATGCCGGAGATGTGCGTGGGCTCGGTGCCGGTGGCCAGGGTGCGGCACAGGTCGCGGCAGCGTTGCGGGGCTGCGGCGTCGATGAGCGCGGTGAGGATCTGCTGGTAGATCGGGTTGTCGGGCAGGCCCGGCATCCGGTCGCCGGTGGGCTCGTCGTCGCCGAGGGACAGGATGACTTTGCGGGCGATTGCCAGGTCGGCGCGTTCCGCGTCGAGTTCGGCCAGGCGGGCGGTGAGCTGGCTGACCTCGGCGGACAGCTGCTCGGTGATGTCGCCGATCGCCTGTTCCCGGTCGGCGATCCTCTCCAGTGCGGTGCGTGACATCGGCGGGTCCTCCTACGCTCCGCGCCAGGTCGGCGTCGACTCCTTGGTCAGCCTGCGGGACATGTTCGCCGTTATCGCCCAGTACACGCGGGACTCGGCGTTGGCCGGCAGTGCCTCGTAGTCGCGGACCAGGCGACGGTGCAACATCAGGATGCCGTTGACCTGCTCGGATACCCAGCATTTAGCCTGCGGGACGAACCCGACGTCGTCGGGGCTGCGTTTGACGATCTCCACCTTGATGCCCAGGTCGGCGCCGTGATCGACCACGCTGGACTTGAAGCCCTGGTCGACCAGGGCGGTCTGCACGGTCCCGGCCTGCGCGACCTTGTCCAGCAGCTGCTTGCCGATGGCGTTGTCGTGGACGCAGGCCGCCACCACGACGACCGCGATGATCAGCCCTATGACATCCACGGCCAGGCCACGCTTCCGACCTGGAACCTTGTTATTCGCATCCTTGCCTGTCGTGGCGGCCGGGACGTTCACCGCCGCGTGGTTGCTCTGGGTGTCCATCGACACCAACGACGGATCCTCGGCGCGGCCCGCCGCGGCCCGGACCTGGGCACGCAGGATGTCATGGATCGCCTGGTCGGTGCCGTCCTTGCGCCAGGTCTGGAAGTAGTAGTACGTCGCAGAGCTCGGCGGCAGGTCGTGAGGCAGATAGGCCCACTGACACCCGGTCCGGTTCTGGTAGAAGATCGCGTTCATGATCTCCCGGTACTCGTAGCTGCCGGAATGCCCCGAACTCGACGGATGCGCGGCCTTCCAGGCCAGCAGGATCGGCTCGATCAGCGACCACTGCGCGTCGGACACGTCACTCGGATACGCCTTGCGCTCACTCACCGCGCCAGCGCACCACCGAGGACGCCTCAACCGCCACCGGTTCCCGAAGACCCCACACGAACGTGCAACGACGAAACGGACATAGCCTCACCCAACGCCCTCTCAGCTGAGCCGCCTGAGTCTCCCCCGGACTTCTGCACTCCCCACGGGGCGAGGGGCGTTCCTCCCTGAACGCAGGGAGGAATGGAACGACCCCTCTGTGCGAAGTGTGTGGCTGGTCGCCGCGGCAGCATTCGCACCGCCCGGGCCGGTTTTCCCGACCGCCCGACGCCTCGGGCCTGTGAGTACGCTCCTGGTCACCAGGAGGACGGGGGTGAGGTGCGGGTGACCACCATAGGAAGCTGTCCATTCGTGATCGCCTGCCGTGGCAGTGACAGCCCGAAGTGCTCGCCGACGGCCTTCAGCGCTCGACGCTTCTCTTCGACGCTCGGCAACTCCTCGTCCCTGCCGAGCAGTGCGTCGATGGAGTCTTCCGGCGGGATGACTCCGGCGGCCTCCAGCGCCGGGCGCAGCAGGTCGGGCTGTGCTCCGGCGGGTTCGTAGCCGAAGCCCGGCTCGAAGTGCAGCTGTACCTCGCCGTCGGCGAGATACCTGAAGAAGGAGGGCGGGTCGTCTGGTCGTGCAAGCGCCGGTTCGGGCCGGAAGCGAACTGACGGCGGGCATCCCCTGCCGACGAACCACGTGTGCTTCATCGTCTGCTATCGCCAGGGGCGAGCAGGCTTGTCAGCTCCGAGATCGCTTTGGGAGAGGGCTTGAAGTAGCGGCGGACGTTCTCCGGCTTCTTGCGCCAGGGCTTCGCCATCAGCATCAGCAGGGAGGCGCCCTGCTCGCCGAGGTGGGTGAGGGCTGAGTGGCGGTACTCGTGCAGGTCCCAGCCCGTTCCCGGGCGGGGCCGGATCGAGGCTCTGGGGGATTGGTGTCGCGCTCTCGTTGCTCGCCGAGAACCTCGACTTCCTCGCCTCGCGCGACTCCGTGGCGGATGCGTCGAGGCCGAGCTTCCGGCGGACGCCGCAGGGCCAGGGCTGGCGGTCTGCTCACCAGATGCGGCGAACCGTTCCGTCACCGGCCGGGTAGACCATGAGCCGTTGGCCCTTCCGACGTCCACTTTGCTGGACGGCGCGGAGTCCGGTACTCGGTGTCGCAGCCGATACCTGGAGCGTCAGCCGGACCCGGTGGCCCTCCGGTCAGCGGCTCGCCGCAGAACCCGCGCCGCTCAGGTCGTGGTGGATGACGCGGGCCGCTCCTTCGATGGTGCCTATGCCGTAGTCCATGGTGCGGCTGCCGGTGGAGAGGACAGCCATGCCGTAGTCGTGACCGTCGCCGGTGAAGGCGCCCACGCTGTGGACCCGCCATCCGCCGGTGCTGCGTGGCAGCCAGCCATTCTTGACGTGCACCGTTACCGTGGCGGGTGATCCGGCGGGCACCCCCCACTTCTGGCCGGGCGTGACGCGATTCATCAGATCGAGGGCGTAGCCGCGCGACGCGGGGCCGAGCACCGCGTTCTCCGTCGTCAGTAGCTGCATCAGCCGGAGCTGGTCGCCGGCGGTGATCTGGGTGAGGCCCCAACTCTTCCCGGGGCCGGGAACGGTATGCCGCATCTGTGCCAGAGCGAGGAACCTTCTGAAGCCGGCGGCGCCGATCTGGTGCCAGAGGGCCGAGGTGGAGTCGTTGTCCGACTTGGTGATCATGGCGGTGGTCAGCTCCACCTCCCGCGGAGTCAGTCTCCGGTGTGCCTCCTCGGCCTGCCGCAGCAGTGATCCGAGCACTGAAACCTTCACTACGCTGGCAGAGTCGAAGTGCGTGTCGGCCTTGAACTCGCAGGTGGTTCCGGTGATCCGGTCGTACAGAGCCAGGGACGATGTGCCCTCTCGCCCGCTGAGAGCACTGGTGATGTCGCGGGAAAGTTCGGAGGCCAGGCCCGGCCTCTTCGAGGTGCAGACGACCCTCGCGCCCCCCTCCGTGGCACTGGCGGTGTCGGCCGAGGCCGGGGTTGCCATGGCCAATACGGTGAGCAAGGAGCTTGCGGTCAGGGCAGTGGCCAGAGAGCGCCGCGAGCAGGCCAATATTCGTGATCCATACATGAAGGCTGAGTCCTGTCCCGCCGCGTGTCGGAGGTCACCTTGCCGCGCATTGTGGGGCCGGCTGAGGGTCGGCTCCCGCTGTGATTGCTGACAGTCTCTCAGCCCATCCGGTCTCCAGCAGATTGCTGCCCCGGTATCTGTCCGGGCTGCGGAGAATCGATGAGTGGGAGTCGGGCCTCAGTCGTACCGGATCGAATCCTTAGAATTCACATACCAACGGCGACGATACGTGGCCTGGGATCGGGCATTTGGAATATATGGGGCGAAGTGGGCGGTAGGTGGGCCTTGGTTCCGTGTGATATTCGCCAAATTGCCTCGGAAGCGGCACCCTCACAACATCAGCGAGGTGGCAGGTCGACTCAGGCCCCGCAAGGGACAGGCGCCCGGGTAGCGGTACGGGGATGGTGCGGAGACCGGAATCCTCGATGGTCATCGGGCCGGGGCGCCGCCGAGTTCGGCCATCTCGCCTTCCGGCGCCGAAGTCACCACCGGCCGCGAACCCCGCCCGGTGAACCGTCGGGGTGTCAGCCGGTCTCGTCCGCGCCCCGACTCGCCGGAGGGGAGGAGTAGGCCCCGCCTCCACTCTTTCTCTGCGGCGCCCCCACCGCTCCCGACCCGCTCCCTCGCGACGGTGGACGGGCCCGTCCCCACGCGATCGACGAACTGCCTCTCGGGACCGGGAGCTTCCGCCCCCGCTGATTCGCGGCACTCAATGCGGGGGATTCGAGGCAAACGGCGCCGCGCATTACGGGTGCTGAGGTCCTGCCTGGCGGTTCAGCTGGACCGCCTGCGACCGGGTGCGAGGTCGCGTATGCGGCTCTGGACCGGGCAGAGGGAGTTGCGCCGTCCACTGGCGGAGGTGTGGGCCGTGTCGTTCGAGCCTGCCCTCCCGGTACGGGCCTTCGCGTCGTACCGCCGCAACGGAACCTGTCGGGCCGGTGGCGGTCGGCGACGATGTAGCGTTATGTAACGCGTAGGCTCCACTGTGTGATGGCTGTGGTGAATGCTGTGCAGCGGTGGCTGCTGGGGCTGATGCTGGCCTGCTACGTGCTGGCCGGCGTGTTCCCGGCCCCCGGCGAGTGGCTGCGCGGGCTGACGCTGCCGATCCCCGTCGGCGCGAGCGCTCTGACGGTGTCGATGGTGTTGTTGGCGTTGATGCTGTTCAACGCCGGTCTGGGAGTGCGCGTCTCAGATCTGCGCGGAGTGGCGTCCCGGCCTGTGCGACTGGTGCTCGGCATCGCGGCCAATGCCCTGCTCCCGTTGCTCGTGCTCCCGGTCATCGCTCTTGGCCTGCGTACCTGGCACGATCCGGCGGAGGCGGAGGGACTGGTGGTCGGGCTGATGCTGGTGCTGGCGATGCCGATCGCGGGCGGCGCCGCCTCCTGGGGGCAGAACGCAGGCGCCAACGTCCCGTTGGTCGTCGCCATGGTGATGGGCTCCACGCTGCTCAGCCCACTCACGGTACCCCTCGGAATGCACCTGGCCGGCCAACTGGTCGGTCCCGACGGTGCCGGCGCCCTGGACGACACGACCACGGTCGACACCATCGCCCGGACAGGAGCCGGGCTCTTCGCCCTGGTGTCGGTGGTGCTGCCGTGCCTCGCCGGAGTCGTCGTACGGGTCGCGCTCGGCGAGGACCGCATCCCCCGAGTCCTGCCCGCGGTCAAGTCCATCAACCTGGTGAACATCCTGCTGCTCTGCTACATCAACGCGGCCGGCGCGCTCGGACAGGCCCTCGCCCACCCGGACCCGGACTTGCTGATGCTGGCGCTCGCCCTGTCCGGCGCGGTGTGCTGCCTGGCCTTCTGCTGTGGACGATGGATCTCCCGCTGGACGCACTGCGACCAGCCGGACGGGGTCTCCCTCACGTTCGCCACCGGTATGAACAACAGCAGCGCGGCGGCCGTGCTGGCCGCCTGCTGGTTCCCCCACCGCACCGCGGTGCTGCTGCCGATCCTCTCCTACAGCCTGCTGCAGAAGATCGTCGCAGGAGTGGCGGCAAAGCCACCTCGCCCCGGAAGGAGGGACGTGGCCGCCGACTGTGCAAGGTTGGGCTGACCACCTCGGGCTCCGGCCGCTCAGCCCGACCCTTCACCTCGCCGACCACGACCGCCGAGCCATGCAGTCTCTCACCGGACCGGACACCCGGTATCGGGGAGGTGAAGGGACGCGACGGCGGACGGCTGGACGCCCCCGAACTGCCGCCTGTGCCGCTGGAGCCGCAGGGGCGAGCGCGCTGCCCGGCCGCACACGCACCCGCTGGGCACACCAGCCGCCGGTCGCGGCTCGGTCGGCGCGGGGCAGTCTATCCACGGCACGATCCATGCGGACAGGTCGCACCGACCACCGACAGCGGTCCGGGCTACGGGGCGACCTCGTACTTCACGACGGTGTCCGCGCAGTCCTTGGCCAGCTTCTCCAGGGCCGCTCGCTCCTTGTCGTCCGAGGTCAGCTTCCACCGCAGCTTGGTGCCCACCCAGTCCGCGCCGTACGTGCACTGCGCGGACGAGGCCGGCGGGAGCCACTCGGCCGGGTCCCGGTCGGCCTTGGACCGATTGGTCTTCGCGGTGACGGAGACCAGCGACCTGTCGGCGCCGAGATCGTTCGCGTATTGCTCACGACGCTCCGCCGTCCACGTCGAGGCCCCCGAGTCCCAGGCCTCGGCAAGCGGCACGACGTGGTCGATGTCCAGCTTGGTCGCCGCGGTCACGGTGACCTCGTCGTAGTAGCTGAGCCACTCGCCCCCGCTCAATGCGCACCGCGCCCCCTGCTCGGGTGCCTTGACCGCCTCGGCGATCAGAACCTCCTTCCTGGTGTCGCAGCCGTCCTTGTCGGCATCGACCCACAGACGGAAGGAGTTGCGCTCGTACCCGGTGCGGTCCTCAGTACCCGCCGGGATCTGGGCGATGGCCTCGGCCAAGGACAGGTCACTGCCGCCCGCCGGTGCGCCGGGTGCTGCGGACGCCTTGCCTGACTGGGAGCTGAGGGCAGACGGCTTCGAATCGGAGTCGGTTTTCGCCGCGCTGGGATTGCATCCGGCGAGGGACGCGACGAGAAGGGCGATGGCGATCGGGGCGAGGCGACGTGCTGTCACAGCGATACTCCGGCAGGTCAGGGGCTGATGCGCCCTCATGATGGCAGGAATCAAGGATCCGGTGACAGACGGTCAAATGTGCAGGTGGTAGGACCTGCTGCACCAACGCGACATCCAGCGGCGGAAACCGTCGGTGTAGCGCTGGCGGACCGGGGACGACCTGGCGCGATTGTCGTCCGTTCCTGCCTCGACAGCCGCCCTGCGTGTCCGGCATGGCGCCGCTTTTGCGATTGGTTCCGGCCAGGACTCAGCCGACTGAGCCCCCCGAGCCCGCGGACCCGCACCGATGCTCCGTGACATTGCTTCTATCCACGACACGACCTGGGCACTCGACAAATCCTATCGTTGCAGGTCATGGGCATTTCTCGCATTTCCCATCGAGCTGCGGACAGCCCGCTTCATGAAAGCGCGAGGTTAGACGGATCGATACTTCGGAACGCTAGGACCGACTGACGAGCGTAGCCCCCCGGAGGTGCCGATGGATCGAACGAGCAGTCGTCGCAGGATGCTTGAAATGGTGCCAGGCATCGCCTTGCTCATTGCACTGGCAGCCTTGCTCGGATGGTTGATCCTGGGTGTCGTAGGGATCGTGCCGCTGCCTGATCCTCCTAAGCAAAGCCCACACCCGTACGACCCGTTTCCTTACAATCCCCCGCCGCCACCCCCGCCGTCACCTCCCCCACCGTTCATCCCTCACCCCATGGGCGGTGCCTAAGCTCGTCGCGTCCGTGTGATCGCCCCGGCCGCCGGGACCAGCCGGCCGCCCGCAGTCCCTCGTTCTCCCGCACCCTGCGAGCTGCGGCACGGGCGTTCTTCGCCCACACACCGACGGGATGTGGCCGCGTGGGCGGTCGTTTCGTCGGCTGCGGAGATGTCGAGGACGACAAGACCGGGCTTGGCCAAGTACTGCGCGTGGATGGGTTCCATGCCCGACCGGCGAGTGACCAGCCGCCAGGTTCCTGCAGAGCCGACCCGATCCGCCCTTACGAGTGACACCACATCACCTGACTTCCACCAGGCCCCTCCAGCCGTGCCCCGCGTCCGAGGCCACCGCGCCGTGTCACCGCACGTTCGGGTGATCCCATCCCCGCAACAACGATTCTGCGCCGCTCAGGGCCGGAGCATGATCGGCATGACTCGTCATCTGTGCCGAACCGCGCTCCTCACGGCCGTTTCGGCTCTCGCCGGACTTGCGCTCACCGCCGCCCCGGCCACCGCCACCGCGGCCGGCCCCCACACTCCCGCAAGCCAGGCACTGTCCCTTCGTGAACTCCCCGAACCGCCCGACGCGGCCCAGGCCCGCGAGCTCCTGGCTGGCCTGGTGGTGGCCGACGAGGACGACGTCCCCGGGTACTCCCGGGCGAAGTTCCCGCACTGGATCACCCAGTACGGCACCTGCGACACCCGCGAGGTCGTTCTCCAGCGCGACGGCCAGGACGTGGTCCAGGATGACCAGTGCCGGGCCATCAGCGGCACGTGGTTCTCGGAGTACGACGGCCGCACCATCGAGGCCGCTTCCGGGCTCGACATCGACCACGTCGTCCCCCTGAAGGAAGCCTGGCGCTCCGGGGCATCCGCGTGGTCGACGCCCGAGCGGCGCGCCTTCGCCAACGACCTGATTCATTCGCAGCTGATCGCGGTGTCGGCCAACAGCAACCGCGCGAAGGGTGACAAGGACCCCGGCAACTGGAAGCCGCCGCTGCAGTCGTACTGGTGCACCTACAGCCGCGCCTGGATCAGCGTGAAGGCCACCTACCGGCTCACCGCCAACCCCGCCGAGGCCGAAGCCCTGTCCGGGATGCTCGACACCTGCGACACCTGACCCCACACGGCGGCACCGACCGGGAACCCCGCCCGGCAGACCGCCGCAGTAGCGGACGATCCCGTCCGCGCCCGACCCGCCGAGGAGGAAGAGCCGGAAGCCCGCTCGGCCCCCTTCCTCCGCGGTGACCCCATCACCCCGCACCGTACCCATGACGGCGCCATGGGGTTGAACCGCACCGTGTGATCCGCTCTGCGGTGCGCCGCTGTCGTTCCGGCCCTTGCCGCGTTCGGTGGTCGGCGCTTGGGGAACTGACCCGGTCCTGGTGAACAGGTCGGGCCTGGCAGGTCGCACAGGTCCGGGCGTCGGTGCTCCGTGCGTTCGGCCGGTCGTGGGTGTGGCGCATCACTCCACAGCGGCTCGCGGAACGCATGGCGCGAAGCCCCGCCCGTCACGGGCCTGTGGCCAGCCTCGAGCCGCCCGGCCTTACCGATTAAACGCAGAGAGTAATGCCTTCGTCACTCCATCGTCTCCATGCCGTGTGAAGAGAGTGGTACGACAGTGGCCGACGTGATTGAGCCGCCGCGCCAACAGGTCGCCAGGTCCGACATGGACACGCTGCTCCTGCTGGCGCACGGCAGCATCGACCCCCAGGCACAGGAGACCACTCGCGCACTCGCCCGCGCGGTCGAGCCCTCCCTGTCGCGCCGGGTCGAGGTCGCGTACCTCCGGCACGCTCGCCCCACGGCGCGTCAGATACTGCACACCCTTGCCGAGACCGGACACGGTCGTGTCGTCGTCGTGCCGTTGCTGCTCACCTCTGCCTTTCACGCCCGGGTCGACCTGTCCATGGCGCTGTCCGATCCTCCAGCCCTGGTGCCGGTCGTGACACCGGTGCTGGGCAGTTCCTCGGACGTGCCCGACGCGCGCCTGGTCGCAGCGCTGCGTCGCCGTCTTGACGAGCTTGACGTCAGGTTCGACGCCCTGGTGGTGGCGGCTGCGGGCAGTAGCGACAGCGACGCGTGTCGGTCCGTGAGCGCCATGGCGTCCGCGTTGGGGGCGGACCTCGGGCTGCCGTGCCTGGCCGGATTCGCGTCGACCGTGTCACCGGCACTGGCGGAGGCGATCGAGCAACTGCGCCTCGCAGGAGCACGCCGGGTCGCGGTCGCGTCATATTGCATTGCACCCGGGAGGCTGTTTCGCCGGGCGGCCGACTTGTCGACCGCGGCCGGCGCGGTCGGCATCTCCGAGCCGCTGGGCAATGCGCCCGAACTCGTCGGGCTCATCCTGGAACGATTCCACGAAGCCTGCGACGCGAAGACAGGAACAGGAACGTCAACCGAACAACCCTGACCAAATTTTCGTACGCGCCAGTCCGCGCTGCCGAGAGGAACACCCACACCGCGAGATCTGGATCGCCGCAGCGTGCTCTCGCCCCAGTGGTACCCGCCACCGCCGGGGGCACCGCAGCCTGACTGGCGGGGACGGCGACGACTTCACCTCAGACCGGCCCGAGACCCCGGCCAGTGACCACCCGACGACAGTGCCCAGGCCCACCACCAAGGCGCTGCGGGTCGGTGGCGACCAGTACGCTGACTCCGGACGCCGATCCGGGTTTCTGGACACTGGAACAACTGGCGGTACCAGCTGCGTACCCACGCAAGAGCAACGTCAGCCGTGCCTTCGCCAGCCGCGGACTCGGTGCGTGCCTGCGGCGGTGGATGGTCTTGTGCAGGCACGGTCGGGTGCCCAGATTGTGCTCGGCAGTTGCTGGACGGACAACGCGGCACCGCTGGCGTATTACCTCCAGCAGGGCTGGGTGTACGTGAGAATGGTCAGCGTGGACGGGTCGGGTGTACTGCTCGAAGTACGCGCCGTCGCCCGGGACGACCTGCCCGTGATCCAGCCGAGGCTTGTCAACGGCAGGCTGGCAGAGTCCGAGGTGGAGTTCCCCGGCCTTCACGAGGCCCGGGACGGCCGGTCTGCTCCTCCCTTCCAGTCGGGTGCTGGTGCTCAGCTGGTGGTAATGAGGTTTTTCTCGAACGCGGCGATGTAGTTGGGTAGGTGGTGGTCCCTGATGGCGTCGGTCTCGGGGGCGAACAGGTCGGCCTCGACGCCCTTGACCCGGTCCTGCAGCGCTGCGATCAGCGGCATGGTCTGGTGGAGCCGGCCGGCCGCGTCGAAGTAGCGCAGCGTGTCAACGTGCGTGTAGGCGGGCTCGGGCGGCAGGTGCGGGACGATGTCGTTGTTGTTGACGAAGCGGTAGCAGCGGTCGGCGAACGCCTTGTTGTGCGCGGCGGCCAGGAGCCGTTCGCAGGTGCGGGGCTGGCCGAAAGTGTAGACACCGTCGGCGAGCAGTCGCGGCTGCTCGAAGTACAGGCGGGCCCCGGCCAGCATTGCCAGTGCCGCGCCGAGGCTGTGGCCTGTGAACCAGATGCTCTGCCCCTGGTCGCGGAATTCCACGATGGTGTCGCGGACCTGGGGGTAGACGGACTGCAGGGCCTGGTGGAATCCGTAGTGGACGAAGCCCTTGTTGCCTGGTCCGGGGACGGGCGGGGTGTCGACGTCGGTGAGCCAGTCGCGGATCTTGGCCACCTCGGTGCCGCGGAAGCCCGTGACGATCATTCGGTCGCTGGCCATGACGTAGGCCTGAGTGTCCTCGATCGGGAACGGCATCTTGTGCGTCGACTCGAAGTACCGCATCCGGTCGAATCCCCAGGCGTTTGCCTGGGCCTCGATGCCGTCCCGGTCCAGCGAGGCCAGCCCGGCCGCACGGCCCATCCAGTAGGCGTGCGGCAGGGAGTAACGGGTCGTCGCATGGTCCAGGGCGGGAATGGTCATCGGTGTCCTTCACGAGAGCCGGCTCCCCCTGCCAGCAACGTAGCCACGCGCTGAGCACAGAGGAACCGGACGCGCCCGTGACCACCCAGACGGGCGCAACCTCGATCGGCGCCGCGGGCATGAGGGCCTGAGGACCCCAGCTGAGTACCGGCCGGGGCTGCGGGAACAGCAAAGCAACCCGCAGCGCACGTCGTCCTCCGGGATCTCGACCACGCTCCTCCCGGCGGATGCGCTCGCATGGGATCCGTACAGCCGCTGTTCGCCTTCACCTACCCACTGGACCCCTTTCGGCGTGGACTGACCCGTACTCCGTCGAGATCACCCAGATCTTGAATCAGCCCTGGGTCAGAGACTGGTGGCTGCGTGGACCTGGTTGAGGTGGACGAGAACGTCGTAGGCCCGGGTGATAGCGAGGGTGGGGAGCGGGTCCTTCTTGAAGGACGAGCCGGCCTCGTAGGTGGGGCGGGGGGTGTCCAGCCAGGTGCGGCCTGCGACGGGCAGGGTGCGCAGGTCGAGGTAGTAGTCGCGGTGGTGCACCCGGTCGAGGGTGTACTCCTGCATGTCGGGGGTGGCCGCGGGGACGGTGACCTTGTTCCAGGGGCTGCCGAGGGTGGTCGCGGTGAGGAACGAGCCGCGGCCGAAGGTGAAGCCGATGGCGGCGTAGTCCCGGCCGAGGGCCTCGCGCAGGAAGGCGCCCTGGGTCGTGGGGTACATCACCGGGTCGGTGGCCAGGTAGCCCACGTGGCCGTTGTGCGCCGAGAGCAGCATCTTGTCGCCGGTGCGGCGGTGCCACCAGGCGGTGTTGTCTGCCATGACCCGGTCGCGGAGGTGCTCTGCGGCGGACACCGATGCCGGGTCGGACAGGTCGAGCGAGGTGAACGCGAAGGTCTGGGCGATGTTGCGGGCGTGCTGCTCGGCCCATTCATAGGCGTCGCCACCGGCCCCCTTGTGCGCGGTGACCAGGTCGAACGCCTGCTGGGCGGTGGTGGCATCGAGGCGACGTTCCGCGACGGGCCTGCGCAGGTAGGCGAAGACGTTGTCGAGGGGGCGCAGGCCCGCGTAAAGCTCCTCGAGGCGTGCGACGTCCTGGGCTCGGCTCGTGCGGACGTATGAGAGCACCCGGTCGAAGGCAGCGTTGCCGAGCTTGGGCGCCCCGACGTCGTTTCCCATGAAGTGGACCTTCCGGTCGGGGTGGCGGTCGTTGTAGCGCCGCATCCAGGCGATGAGGCTGACGAACTCCTCGCGCTCCCAGGGTGATCCGGTCAGTGTCTCCCTGGCGATCCGCCGGGCGTCGCCGGGGCCGCCTTGCAGGTACTCGTCGATCCGCAGGCCCGCCGTCCAGCTCATCTCCAGGGCGAAGGTGGTGAAGCCCTTCTCCTCGACGAGGTGGCTGAAGACGCGTTGCTTCATGGCGAAGAACTCGTGCGAGCCGTGCGTGGCCTCGCCCAGTCCGACCACCTTGGCGTCGCCGATCATGGCGTTCAGCGCCCGTAGGTCGGTGGTGTTGCCGCCGGGTTCCGTCGAGCGCAGGGGCTGGGCGACGCTCTCCAGCGCGCGGAGCGCTTCGGCCTGCTGGCCTTTCGTCCCCGTGGCGGCGGGTGTGTTGGTCGCGGCGGAGGCCGTGGGGGCCAGCAGGGCCGTGGCCGCGAGCCCGGCCGTCGCGGCGAGCAGCCTTCGTCGGCCGATGGCCTGGTGGTGTGCGGTCATGCTGAACTCCTCAGCTCGTTCTTGTTCCCTCGGCGGTGAAACGATCATGGCCTGGGGTGGGAGCGGGCCGCACTGGGGGCTTCCTCCGGGTTTGACCAGGGGATATCCCCCCTTGCTATCAGTGAGGGCTATCTGGCTGGAGCGGTTCAGGAGCCGCGGGCGCTCAGGCAAGCAGGGACAGGGCGAGGTCTCCGCCGCGCAGTTGCCTGGCGCTCCGGGGCCTCGGGCTGGACGACGCCCGAGCGGCGCGCCCTCGCCAACGACCTGACGCACTCGCAGCTGATCGCGGTGTCGTACAGCAGCAACCGGGAGAAGGGCGACAAGGACCCCGGCAACTGGCGCCCGTCGCTGCAGTCGTACTGGTGCGCCTACAGCCGCGCCTGGATCAGCGTGAAGGCCACCTATCAGCTCACTGCCAACCCCGCCGGGGTCAACGCCCTGTCCGAGATGTGCTGCGACTTCTTCCCGACTTGCCCCACGGTCCAGCGCCTGGCGTACCGCTACGGCGGTGAAGTCGTCGAGCTCGCGCCGCAGCGCGACGGCATGGCGCAGTGGTTCCAGCAGCCATGTCGGCACGGGGAGCGAGGAAGACTGGGCGACCATGCGGGCCCGGCTGGCCAGTGCCTGGCCGATGCGCTCCGCGTCCTGGGAGAACCATGTCGGCGTCGGCTCTGCGTTCCGCCGGGTGCTGCGGACGCCTTGCCTGACTGGGAGTTAGGGGCAGACGGCTTCGAATCGAAGTCGGTTTTCGCTGTGCTGGGATTGCATCCGAGGAGGGACGCGATGAGAAGGGCGACGGCGATCGGGGCGAGGCGACGTGGTCACAGCGATACGGATGTTCGGCCGAGAGGGCCACCCGATCCCGCTGGGGGCAGGCGTTCGCCGAGTACGGGCGCATCGCCAAGACCTTGCACCTGCTCACCGTCGTCGACCCGGTCGACGACACCTATCGCCGCCAGATGCACAAGCCGCTCGCCGTCCAGGAGTCCCGCCACAAGCTCGCCCGCGACATCTGCCACGGCAAGAAGGGCACCATCCGCCAGGCTTACCGGGACGGAATGGAAGATCGACTAGGGTCACTGGGACTGGTTCTGAACGCGGTAGTTCTGTGGACGACACGCTACATCGACGCCGCCGTCGCCCAGCTGCGCGCCGAGGGCTACGACATCAGGGACGAGGACATCGCCCGGCTGTCCCCGCTCAAGCACAAGAATCTGAACTGCCTGGGCCGCTACAGCTTCACCGCCTCCCGCCCCGTCGATGACCTGCGGTCCCTGCGCGACCCGGACGCCGTCGACCTCGACGATGACGACGGAGAGGAGGAGTGAGCCGGGTGCCGTCCGCACCCGCAGCGGCACCGAGGACCTCGGCGCAGGGGTTCGCTGGTGAGGCTGGGGCCTTGTCGCCGGATTCGGGTCCGATCCTTCACGGAATGCGGAACAGGAATCACGTCAGGAGGGAGCCAGGGTGTGTCCCGTAGATCAAGGTGAGGTTGACGGTGCCCTGGTAGATACGTTCTCGCTTGCGTCTGCCGACACACTGCGGGATAGGCCGGATCGCTTGCTGAGGAGCGTCAACGCGGTGATCAAGGCGAGAGTGGCGAAGACGCCAGCTGCCCCAAACGCGGCATGCTGCCCGGTGGTGAGTGCGAGCGGTGTCGGACCACCGATCGCGGACGTGCGGGCGGCGGCGACGCTGGTGCAGATGGCGGTGCCGAGGGCGGTGCCGACGGCGAAGGAGGTGTCGGCGAGGCCGGCGGCCAGGCCTGAGTCCTTTTCGGTGACGCCGGTCAGCGCGGCGATCTGTGCGCATACCGTGACGGCGCCCATTCCCGCCCCGAACAAGAACAGGGCCGCCGGCAGAAGACTCATCGGGCCACCGGCCGGTATGCGGGTGAGCAGCAGGCAGCCACAACCGAGCAGGACGGTCCCGGCGGCTGCTACCCGCCCCAGGCTGAGCCTGCGCACGATCCGTTGGCTCAGCAGTGCGCCTGCGGCCGCGGTGACGGTCATCATCGCGGCCGCCAGCCCGAACTGCGCCGCCGGCCAGCCGAGCACCTGCTGCACGAAAGAGGTGAGGGTGACGAGCATGCCGTCGACGGTCATGCCGGCGATGAGCAGGAGAAGGTTGCCGCCGATCAGCATGCGCGAGCGCAGCGACCGAAAGGAAACGAGCGGGGCCACCGATCGCTTCTCTATCAGGATGAACATCCAGACCAGCACGGCCACGACGGCCAGTAGCCCGATGCTCTGTCCATTCGCCCACCCGGATGTCGACACCCGGGTGATCACGTATACGAGCAGAACGAGTGCTGGGGCGATGGTCAGCGCACCGGGGATATCGAAGGAACGAGAGCGTGCTCGGTCCCGGCTTTCGCGCAGCATGGCGGGGGCGAGCACCAGCACGAGGGTCCCGACCGGGACGTTGACCCAGAACACCCACTGCCAGCCGAAGACATCGGTGATGATGCCGCCCAGTAGTAGACCGGCGGTGGCGCCGAACCCGCCGAGGCCGCCCCAGATACCGAGCGCCTTGTTCCGCTCGATCCCTTCGGGGAAAGTGTTCATGACCATCGACAATGCGGCCGGAGCGATGATCGCGGCCGAGATGCCCTGCACCGCCCGGGCGGCCACCAGGGCCTGGATGGATGGAGCGAGCCCGCACGCCAGCGAGGCCACGACCCGCAGCACCATCCCGGCGATGAACACACGCCGACGGCCCAGCAGATCCGCAGCGCGGCCGCATAACAACAGCAGCCCGCTGAAGGCCAGCGCGTAGGCCGTCACGGTCCATTGGATGGCAGGACCGTGCAGGCGAAGGTGGCCTTCGATCGCGGGCAGAGCGGCGAGCAGGCTGGTGCCGTCCAGAATCGTCATGAAGAACGCCGTGCCCAGCAGCGCCAGCACCTGCCAACGGCGGGTCCGCGAAAGGTTGCTCGTGGTCATTACTGTTGCTCGATGCTTCGCGGCAGTTCGGCGGCGAGCGCGTCAAGCCACTTGCCGGTGCCCTGCTCCCGCCAGCTTGGTTCTTCGCGGCCGTCGAGGAAGGTGCCCTGCTCGGTGAGGAGCAGCCGGGTGCCACCACCCTCGGGGAGGAACTCCACCGTCGTCAGCGACACTGTCGCAAGGTCTTGCCCCTCGGACAGAGTGGAGGTGTAGACGATCCGCTCGTCCTGGACGATGTCGCGGTACCAGGACTCGAAAGTCAGCACCGGCCCACCGCCAGAGCGGCCGCGGTTGATCTCCCGCCCACCGACGCGGAAATCAAGCTCGTGCTCGGCGTCGAGGCCGGCGAACCAGCGGGCCTTTGCTTCGGGGGCGGCCCACGCGGCGAACACTGTGGCCGGTGAGGCCGCGTAGAGGCGTTCGAGGGTGAACGTGGCATGCGTGACCACGTGATCGGTCATTGTGTGCTCCCTTGATCGGGGCTGTCGCAGTGTTCGGTTAGGTAGTCGCCGAGGCGATCGAGGCGGTGTTCCCAGGCAGTGCGCTGCGCAGCGATCCAGTCCTCGGCCATTCGCAGCACACCCGGCTCGATGTAGCAGGTGCGTACCCTTCCGGCTTTCTCAGACCGGACCAGTCCGCACGCCTCCAGTACCTGTAGGTGCTGCATCACCGCTGGCAGCGACATGGCCAGCGGCCGGGCCAGCTCACTGACCGAGGCAGGCCCGCGGATCAGCCGCTCAACGATGTCCCGGCGAGTCGCGTCCGCCAGCGCTTGGAACACCCGGTCCAACGAACCAGCTTGGTTAAGCATGTGCCTAACTATTCGATGCTGGCAGCAAATAGTCAAGCATTTGGTTAACTTTACTTCGGTCGGGGGTGCGCCGTTCCCTCACATACGTCTCGTCCGGGAGGCGTCCTGCCGGGGGATCATCCGGCGGGACGCCTCCCGGCCGAGGTCGGTGTCGCTGTCAACAGCTGTTCGCGGATGCCTTGTTCGAGGTGGTGACCGCATCTGGACCGGTGGAATGTTGCGGTGCCGCGGAGCCTTCCGCGGGCTGGGACCTCGCCAGCCACAGGCCGGTGAACACGGCGGTGGCCAAGGTGACGGCGCCGGCAGCGAGGAAGGCGCTGTTGAGGCCGGTCTCGAAGGAGGCGCCGCCGGATTGCCGGGTGCGGACGACGGCTCCGAGTACCGCTACGCCGAGTACCGCGCCGAGCTGCCGGGTGGTGCTGCTGATGCCTGATGCGAGTCCGCCTTCCTGCGGGCTGACTGCTTGGATGGCGGCTCCTGTGAGTGGGGACATGGTCAGGGCGAAGCCGATGCCGACGACTCCCAGCCGCCACCACACGTTCCCGTAGCCGGTGTCGGCGTGCACCATGCCGAGTGCCAGCAGTCCCAGGCCGGCCAGGGCCAGGCCGGTGGTGACCACGATGCGGAAGCCGTGCCGGGCGGCGAGCCGGCCCGCGTACGGGCTGACGATCACCATGGCGAGGGACACCGGCAGGGTCTGCAGGCCGGCGCGCAGGATCGAGCTGCCCTGGACGTACACGAAGAACTGGGAGAAGAAGAACGACGAACCCATGAGGGCGAACCCCACCACGACCATGGTGGTGTTGGACACGGTGAACAGGCGCTGCCGGAACACCCGCAGCGGCAGCATCGGAGCGGAACGACGCGCTTCGACGGCGACGAAGGCGGCGAGGAGGATCACCGCGGCGGCGAAGCTGCCAAGGATCACCGGCGACGTCCAGCCGCGGGCACCACCCTCGATCAGCCCGTAGGTCAGCACCCCCACCCCCAGAACGGACAGCACTGTCCCCGGGACATCGATCGCGGGGGCGCTCGGATTGCGGGACTCGCCGAGGTGGCTCAGGCCGACCAGCAGCAGGACCACGCCGATGGGCAGATTGACCAGGAAGATGGCGGGCCAGCCGAAGGCTTCTGTCAGCACGCCGCCGGCCACGGGGCCTGCGGCGAGACCGATTCCGCTGAATCCGGCCCACAGCCCGATCGCCTTGATCCGTTCTTGCGGCACGGGATGGGCGGCGACGAGCAGGGCCAGCGAGGCAGGGCTCAGCGCCGCGGCCCCGATGCCCTGCAGCACCCGGCCGGCGACCAGCCAGCCGAGCGAGGGCGCGAGGGTGCACAGCACCGACGCGGCGGTGAACACCGCCACGCCGGTCAGGTACACCCGCTTGCGGCCGAACCGATCGGCGAAGACACCGCCGGACAGCAGCAGCATGGCGACCAGCAATACGTACGCGTCGACGATCCACTGCAGACCGGTCAGCTGAGTGTGCAGCCGGTGCTGCATATCGGGCAGCGCCGCTCCAACAATCGTGTTGTCGAGCAGGACCATGAATTGGCCCAGGCAGGTCACCGTGAGCAGTACGGCCCGGTTGGATCGACTGCCTACAGCCGCAGGCGATGCCGCCATGGGGATTCCTCTCAATCGTTGGTTGCGCCCGGCCATGGCCGGGCGCGGGTGGCGATACACCTGAGCGCCCTAAAGCAGCCAGCGGCTGCGTTAGGAGACTGTAAGGAGGGTCGCTCGCAAACGCAAGTCATTACTGCGTTAAGGTGGGGGCATGAATGAGCGACAGCGAGCCCGGCGGCCCGGCGGGCGCAGCGCCCGCGTCGGCGCGGAGGTGCACCAGGCCGTCACCGACCTGATCAGCGAGCGCGGTTACGGCCACTTCACCATCAGCGAGGTTGCAGCCCGCGCGGGCGTAGCCGACAGCAGCATCTACCGCCGGTGGGGCAACCTGGAAACCCTGCTCACCGACGTGGCGCTCACCCGCCTCAACGCGCGGTCGCCGATGCCTGACACCGGGAGCCTGGCCGGCGACCTGCGCACCTACGCGTCCCAAGTGGCCCGAGAGATCACCGGGCCCGACGGTCTGGCGCTGGTGCGCCTGGCCGTCGCCCTGTCGAGCAACGGTCAGCAGGGCCTGCAGGCGGGTGAGGACCTCCGTGCCGAACGCACCCGGCAACTGCAGTCCATGCTCGATCGCGCCCGGGAACGTGGCGAACACGCACCCGACGCGTTCGGCGTGCTGGACCACATCCTGGCCCCGATGTACATCCGCGTCCTGTTCGGCATGGAGCTCACCCCCGACTACGTCGACGGGCTGGTCGACCGAATGCTGTGACCTCGGCCCGGTCCCCGGGATCAGCCCTCGGACGCGGTGCCAGGGCTCCGTGAGGTGGACCGGTCTTGTCCTGCTGATCGGGCAGAAAGGGCTCTGCCCGATCAGCAAGCCGGCGTTGATCGCCGGAGCCGGGTACGAACCGGACAGCCCGCGTGAGTGGATGAACTGGTTCGCGGCCTCGAAGAAGATGCTCCACGAGCATCACTTCACATACCGGCGAGACGGCGGTGCCGACGTCCGCCCGAACGCCCGCGGGCAGGTACAGCCGCGCGTACCCGGTTCTCATGGTGCTCGGGGTCAAGAGCCACCCGGGGTGGGAAAACCATTCGGTCAGCGGTTGGTCTACGAGGCGCCGTCAAGGACCTGGCGCAGTCGATGCGCGAACTCGTCCGGCTTCCCCGGATATCCGAACTCTCCGTCGCAGAACCCGCCGTGATGGCTCGGGAACTGGGTCACCCGCTGTCCGAGCAGTTCGGCGGTTGCGACGGAGGTGCGTCCGGTCTGCACGCCTTCGGACTCCTCGCCCACAGCGATCACGATGCGGGTCGGCGCAGCGGCGATCGCGTCGGCATCCGGCCGATAGCTGCTGATCGCCCATGACCGGTCGGACAGCAGCGGATCGTCCCGTGAGCCGTCATCCTGCGTGGGCATCCCGAACGTGGCGGGATCGGCCTCCGGCTGTGCGAAGTACGCGTCGGTGAACTCTCCCTCCCACGAGGTCATGGCCACGAACGCAGCCATCCCGGCACCCCGTCCGCGCTTCTCGTAGGCCTCCCGGACTCCGGCCCGCGCCCGCACGGCCGCCGGGCCGTCCGGCGTGAGGGTGATGAGCGGCGGCTCGTGCGCGACCAGGGTGGTCACGTCTGCGGGATACTTCGCCACGACCGCGAGCGCGGTGATCGCTCCGCCACTGCTGGCGAACATCTCGACCGGCCCGGCCCCGATGGCCTCGATGACGGCGTGCACGTCGTCGGCCTGGGTCTGCGGCGTGTGGTCGCACCGTCCGTCCTTACGGGTGCTGCGACCGAGCCCGCGCGGGTCATAGGTGGCAACGGTCCGCTCGGGGAAGCGCGCGGCGAGCGCGGCGAAGCCAGTAGCGTCCATGGGCTGCCCGATCATGAACAACGGCGGGCGTCCATCCGTGGTCGGCAGCGCTCCGCGAACGTCATAGACGAGGTCCGCGCCGGCTGTCTCGAGTGTGTGAGTCTCCATACCTGTGCAGACCGGCCCCGTCCCGGAAACTCATAGGGCAGGGCTGTCGGGAGATCTGGTGCCGCGGAGGCTGGCGAACCGGGCGCGTTCATCGGCTTTGTCGCTGATCTTGTGACGCTCCGGGTCCTATCAGGACCAGGTTCTATGGCCTCCACTCCTCCCGGTAATTGGAGTGCTCGGCGTACGACTGTGCGAGCACACGAAGGGCATGTCCGAGACCGGCGAAGCGCATGTCGGACGGATCCATTGCCTCGTAATCCCGGGCCAGCATGTCGACGAGGTCGAGCATCGGCAGGTGGCTGTCGAGAAGGGCGTCGGCCCCGAAGCGGTAGGCCACATCGGCATAGGCATGGTTGTCCGCCTCATAGCGGGCGTGAAGGAACTTCAGGAGGTCGTCCATGAAGAGATCATTGCCCACCTTCGGCGATGCAGGGGAGGACCCTTGCCCACCTCAGGGCCGGAGGAGAATGCGAGTGCGGAGGAGATCGAGCTTGGCCCGGCCGTGGCCTGTGCGTTTGATCAGCTTCACTCTCGTGACCTGGCCTTCGACCTGACCGGAGATCCAGGTGCTCGACAGGCCAGCGACGGCCGCGTCCCGGTCGTGGAGGAGGCCGTCGGCGAACTGCCGCAGGGCGGGTAGGTCGTGCTGTCCGACCTGTTCGATCCATTCGTGGAGGTCTTCGCCGCGATGCTCGTGCATGAGCACGGCGAAGGTTCGGACGTGGCCGACGGCGGCGTCGAGTTCGGGGCAGGCCGCCCGGATCTCCTTCAGACCTACGGCTTCGTTGGCACGAAGGCGCTCGGGGCGGGTCATGATCCAGCGCAGGGCTCTCCTGGGTTTCGTCGCGTACGTGGACGCCTTCGGCGCGCATCTCGGCGATGATCTGCTGCATGTAGACGGTGTTCCACAGGATGACGATGTTGAGCATCAGTCCCAGTGCCCCGAGCTGGTCTTCCTGACCTTCTCTGTAGGACTGCCGGAGCTCGCCCTTCTGGCCGTGGAAGATCTTCCGGGCGAGGTTGTGGCGGGACTCCTGCCGGTTGAGCTGGGTGTTGATGCGCCGCCGCAGCAACTCGTCGGTGCAGTAGGAGGACAGGTAGGCGCTGCGGTCGAGGCGGCCGATCTCCATGACGGCCTTGCCGGTGGGGGTGGGCTTGCCGCCGGGGGCGAGCACGCGCAGGACCTCGGAGGCTTCACCGGCCTGCCGGAACTGATCCTGCCCACCACAGCAGCGGGAGCCGGTCACGTATGGCACCAGTACACCGTCCGCATCGGCGCCACCCTCGGCGACCGTGACATCTTCGACCACCACCTGCAACAGGCCGGAACCGGCACCAGCGTCCACTACCCCGTCCCGCTCCACCGCTCACCCGCCTACGCCACCGCAGCGCACCTCCCGCACACCGACACCGCCTCTGAGCAGGTGCTGTCTCTGCCGGTCCACCCGGGCTGACCACGGCCCAGATCCAGGCCATCGCCCACGCCGTGACCGCACTGGCCCCGGCCCCGGAGCGCGCCGCATGAAACTGAGGCTGCGAGCCAGCCTGATAGGGCTGGGGCGGATGGGCCGTCACCACGCCCGGGTCCTGCGGTCCCAGAACGGCACGGAACTGGTCGGCGCACTTGATCCGCACGGCGACCCCTACTGGGCTGCCGACGGGATCCCTCTGGTCGCAGACCTGGACGCACTGCTGCAACTCGATCTCGACTACGCGGTGCTGGCCTGCCCCACACTGCTGCACGAACCACAGGGCACCGCCCTCGCCACTGCCGGCATCCCTACCCTCATCGAGAAACCGCTCGCGGGCGACCCCGCCTCGGCCGGACGCCTCGCAGAGGCGTTCCACACCGCCGAAGTCCCAGCCGCCGTCGGATACATCGAACGCTTCAATCCCGCCCTGATCGCACTGCGCCAACGGCTGGAGGCCGGACAGCTCGGAGACGTGTTCTCCATCGCCACCCGCCGAACCGGCCCCTACCCCGTACGGATCACCGACGTCGGCGTGATCCACGACCTCGCCACCCACGACCTCGACCTCACCGCATGTATCACCGGCACCCGCTACGCCTCGGTCGCCGCCCGCACCGCCCACCGAAGCGGCCGGTCGGCCTCCGCGAGCTTGTCCCGTAGATCCTGCAGATCGGCGGAGTGGGGACTTGTGACGCGCAGGGCGGTCCGGTGCAGCTTGCGTACTGTGTCCCGGGCGGCCGAGGTCAGCTCAGTGCCTGTCTCTCGGTTGCCGTCGTCAATGAGCTGCTCGACGAACTCCGCGGGTGGGACCATGGCGCCGCTGAAGTACCGAGAAATCGTCGAGCGGTCCCAGGGAACTGACGGAGTAACGGCCGAGGGACACGCCCAATCGCTGAGCCAGCTCGCGTAGCGCGAGGGCGAGCGCGTAGCGGTCAGGCCCGATCTGCGTCCCGTCGATGTCCTTTTGGAAGACCATCGTGCGTGGTCCGCGCGGAACCAGCTCCCCTTGAGTCATTCGTTCCCCTCCGTTGGATTCCCTGCCTTGTTGCGCGAGGCCGCACCGGTGTGCGCGTGCCGCAACACACAGGTGCCTTCCATGATCGGGTGCAGCCGCACTGAACCGACTCAGGGGGAACCTCATGACTACGACGACCGCGCTTCTCGTCCTAATTCTGATTCTGCTCACCGCGCTGCTGGGTGGCGCCCTGTTCTACCTCGTCCACAGCCGCCCGAGCCTGGCAGTCCCCGTCACCGTCGCCTTGGCGGGCATGACCTTGGTGGTGACCTGCGCGGTCGGCATCATCGCCCGGTGACGTTAGTACAAGGGTCTTGGCACGTTCAGCGGAGCTGACTGAGTGACTTCACATGCGCACGGTGAAGCTGGCGGCGTTGTGGGGGTCGAGCACAGCCCGCCGCCAGGTGGCGCGAGGTAACGCTCGGGGGTAGATCCGTTGCCATGAAGTCTTCATTGCAGTTCTATGGAGGCATGCCGTTGCCCGTACGCGTGATAGCTCCCGGTCGCCTTGCGACGCTGCGGGAGCAGGCCGGGCTGTCGAAGGCAGAACTTGCGCGACGGATGGGGGTATCGACGCGCATGGTGTTTTTCTACGAGAGGGGTCGGCACACGCCGACCCCGCAGCGGTTGCAGAAGATGGCTACGGCGCTGCACTGCGATGCGGAGGAGCTCACTGGGGTTCGCCGTGGGGATGAAGGGCTCGTCGACCTGCGGTTCGGGTCTGGTCTGACGCTCGATCAGGCGGTGGAGCTGCTGCGCCGGACGGCCGTCGGACGCGATCTATGTCTGTCAGCCCCGAGGCTCTCGGCCTTGGAGCAGGGGCGTCCCGTGCTGGGCCGGAATTGGCGTGATCGCGACGTGGTGGGACGGCTTCCTGCCGCGCTGGCCAGGATCTATGGCGTGCCCGTACGCATGGTCGTGGATGCCTGGATGCGTACCCGTCCTGATGAGCCGGCGCCGGTGCGCCCGAAGGGCCGGGCTCAGGAAGGGGCGAGCGGCTCAGCCAACGCTGCCTGGGAGTCGTTGAACGAGCGGCAGCGGGTCTACCTCGGAGAGGTCTTGCGGGACGAGCGCATGACGGAGACGGAGATGTGGATGCGCCGGACGCATCATCTGCCCGTGCCCCGCCCTGCAGAGTGGCGCAAGCTTCCTCTGGCTCTTCGTGCACCAGCGGATGTCGTGGGTTACACGCGGTTGCAGGAACGGTTGCGGCGTAATGGAGTTCACGACCCTGGAGTCGGTGCGACAGTGCACGCCTTGGAACGCCGCGGGCTGCTGGTGACCAGCACTGACGTGGTGCAACATCCGGCAGCTGGCGAGGTGACCAGGGTTCGGGTGGAGATGACAAGGCGGGGCAGGGCCGCCGCCCGCGCCGGACTGGGTAAGCCCGCAGAGCAGCAGTCGGACATGCCTCTGCTGTCCGAGTGGCTGTGGGGGGTCATGGCCCGGGTGGCAGGTGCAGGCCCGGACGGGCTGGACCGGGACGCACTGTCTGGCCGGGCTCCGTTCTACCTGGGCGTCGGGTACAAGAACAGGTCCGCAGGGCGGCCGAGCCGGGGATTCATCGACGAGGTGCCGGTGCTCGCGGACGGCGGGAGTCACGTCGCTGGCTACCGGTGGAAGCTGACCCCGGTGGGCTTGCGACACGCAGCTGAGTACCTGGACGAGTACCGCCGACGCTATCCGCGAGTCGATACCACAGGTATCACGACGCTCGCTGACGAATCCTCATAATCCCTCTGTTCCATACGAAGCCACGACGAATTGTCAGTGGTGACTCTTACCCTCTGGGTTCATGAAGAACGCGACGAACAACGATGTTCGGTCGGTCGACGAGCTATGGGTGAAGTCTCTGGTGGCACGCTCGGTGCTGCGTGCTGCCAATGCGATGACGGCCCCCGACAAGTCGCCCTCCAACCGTCTCGGGGTCTTGATGGAGTGTCACGGCGAGCTGCTCACCGCGCGGGGCCCAGGCAGCTACCTGTCCTTTGCCGACTTTCGACGCCAAGTGTGTGGTGACCCTTCCCAGCTCCTGCCCGAAGGCGTCCCTGGGTGGGACGTCGACGAACTATGCGTGGTCGATACCGACGGGCACGTCACCGAGGACGCCTTCGACATCGCCGCGGAGCAGCGCCTGGTGCTCCGCATCCTGCAAAAGGGAGGCCGAGGCGCTGGCCTGCTCAGCGGGCAGGACGTGGACGACGAGGTCGCGCAAGAAACGGCCTTCGCCCAGCTGTGCAAGGCGGGCAATCAGAAAGTTTATGAGAGCGGACGTACCGATCTGATCCGTTACCCGGCGGGCCCGGTGAGCGAGCTGAGCGAGCTGCGGCTGCCTCCGCTGGTCGCGGACCTGTACAAGGACATCCCCTACGCCTCGAGGTACCGGGGCTGGTGGTTCGCGTGCCCCGTGTGCCGGTGGCCGATGCGCATCGCTCTGCGCCGCGAGGCGGGGCAGCCGGTCGGCGTGGTCGACTGCTGGCACGAGCCGCACCAGGAGATGGGCGCCACCTACCGCTTCCGGCCTGTTGAGGGGATCGTGCCGCCCGAACTACTGCCGGGACCGCCCCCGCCACCTCCGGACGACCGGGAAGCAGTGCTCTGGCCTGACCTGGAGTACGTTCCGGAGGCAAAGCCCATTGAGGGACACAAGGCTCTGGTACGGGGAGTGTGGCGGTACACCTGCATCCCCGGGCTGCCGGAGCTGGCACTGCGGGACCGGCTGGTCGACCGCGGCCTCAAGGTGGATCTCTGGCCTGCCCTGGACGCCTACGACCTGTGCGTGCACGTCGGGCGTAAGCGGACGAGGAAGAAGGAGCAACTGCGTGTCGACGTGAAGGACTACACCTCGGGCACCGCGCTTGCGCAGCTGATCCACGCGCAGGAAGGCGACAGCGGGGGAGCGGAGTGGCTGGTCGTTCCAGACCACCGCGCTACTCAGGTGCACCTGCTGTCCGGAGTGGGGAAGAGGTATGGGCTGAACGTAGCAACGGCGTCCGAGTTCGGCGCGATGGTCTGCGAGCGTTCGGGGGTGGCCTGGACGTGAGCGAGCCTTCCGTGGAACAGACGGCGCTGTGCGCCTCCCTCGCACTGGCCGCCCACTACTTCCCCGAGGCGTCTGAGGACAGCGATGCACCCGCTGCCCCCTTCCGGGAGGCGGCCTTCCTGCTGTCCGGGCAATTCCGGGCCTGGGACCGGTGGCCGGAGCTGACGAGCGAAGAACGCCGACGCATCGTCGACGTGTACCGCAACGCCCCCGGCAAGTTCGGCGACCTACGGCACTTCACCCCCGCCGCCCGGGCACTGCTCACGGATCTTGGTGACGAGGACCCTGGTGAGCCCCAGAAGCTGCTCACATTTGAACCGGCGGGCGGAGACCCGCTCACCGCCGAGGCAGCCATCCCGCGGGTCGGCGGCGACCTGCTGGCCTACGTTGACCGACAGATCGCCCGGTACCGGCGGCCCAGCGCGCGGCCGAAGCCCCCCGAGTTCGCCGGCCCCGGATTCTGGAAGACGGGGGAGATCAGCGTTCAGGGCGTCGGCCAGGTGCACGGTCAGCTGACGATCCCCACCTACCCCGGCTTCACCGAGGCATTCGGCCACGACCGCCTGCCGCACATTGCCACTGCGCCCCCGCTGGACAACCCCCGCATCCCTACCGAGGACCTGCTCGAACTGGCTGCGCAGATCGAGAGCGGTGAGCCGGAGGAGAAGCGCTACCTGCACGCGGTCCTCAAGGGTCTGTTCTCTGTCCTGCAGACGTCCGACTCCATCAGCCCACAGGAAGCGTTGCGGATGACGGCCGGCGGGCTAGAAATCTTCCACGCGCCGACGGGCACGGGCAAGAGCGTCTTGGTGCGGGTCCTGGCCGCATGGTTCGCCCAGCAGGGCCACCGGGTGGCCATCGTGTTGCCCGACATCAAGGCGTGCCTGGCCATCACCCGCAAGATCCGGTCCGACCTGCACGTCTTGCAGGGCCTCGGCGTCATCAAGCACGAGACCGGCTGCGCGCACCTGATGTCGTCATCAGGCATGCACGACCGCGCGCACAAGCTGGCCCGCCTCATTGACGAGGACCCGCAGGCACCCGGAGAGTGGGGCGAGAGCGGTGAACGGGACGTGGACCCGCTCTCCTATGGGTGCGCCCAGCGACCACTGCTGGAGTCCAACGCCGAATATCCCCCCGGCCGTGAGCCTTGCTTGTCCTTGTACCGGCAGAACTTGGGTGCGTCGACCTGCCCCTGGATTCCCACCTGCGGCAAGTTCGCTCCCGTATACGAAGCCTGTTCGGCGCACGTGGTTGTGACAAATCACTTCGCCTTCCTCCAGGGCAACCTGCGCATCGGCGTGAACCTTGACGGGCGCCCCGTCCAGGGGGTGAGCGTTGCCGAATTCGCATTGCGCACCTGCCACGCCGTCCTCGTCGACGAGGTCGACCAGTTCCAGTCGAGGGCGGTGGACCGATGCGCCGGCGAGGTCGTCCTGCACTCGCGCAGGCACTGGACGGCAGCCCCGCAGGAGATGGACACGGACGCGAAGCGGCTGCCGATCTCGGCGGAGGCCAGCCTGCTGCCGTCGGTTGGACAGGTACGGCTGATGGCGGAGTTCCTTCTGCTCGCCGTATGCAAAAACGCGCTGCGTCTGGACGTCAGAGACGACGAGCGCGCGGGGAACCGTGTGCCGGACCGCACGGGGCTGCGCTGGCACCTTGCCCGTGGCTGTGACCGGCAGTTGATCCATCTGCTCTGGCCGGACCTGGCCACCTCCGGGGAGGAAGACCTTCCAGCTGACCTCGCTCGGCGCCTCCAGGACCTCATGCCTGCCCGCTACCTGCAGTCACGCGCCACGGAGAGCGATTCGACGGAGGTGGGGTGGGACGAGGTGCGCCGCGCTCTGGAGGCGCTGGTGGCCCCGCGCGGCCAACAACTGCTCGACGCCGTGAAGCTCGATCTGCACCGGCTGTTGGAGTCACGGGTTAAGGACCCGTACCAGCGTGCCCAGGCGGTCAACTTGCTCGTTACTCGGGCGACCATGACTGAGCTGGATGAAGCGCTCTCCGAACTGCGTACCTGCGTGCGGCACTACCGCCCCTCCGGGCTTCGCTCCGCGCAGCGGATTGCCGAGACGCTCAGCCCGAGCGCTGTCTCGGCCGTCCTCCCACTTGGCCTCTTGGGGCGCTCGATCACGGGTTACCGGGTAACTGGTCTGGAGAAGCGGGAGAGCGATGCCGAGCTTGTTGCGCAGAGCATCGCGGGCGACCCGCACACCTTCACCGCCGAGCTAGGCGGTCTTGTCTCGCTGTGCCTGGCCGGGGTGGAGCGTCCCGTCATGGGCCTTTCCGCCACGGCGTACTTCCCCCAGGCGGTACGTGAGCACGTCCACGCGCCCGTGCGCTGGTGGATGACCGATGCTCAGGCCCGCTCGATCCGCGCTCGACGCCACCGTATCGAGTACGGCGAGGGACACCCCATGTACGGCGAGCCGATCAAGATTTCGGGCCAGCACCCCAGCCGCAAGAAGGGCGCCTTGATCGAGCTCGGCACGGAGCTGTACGACCAGTACATCCACCGGGAGCTGGAGCGACAGCGTGCCAAGGACAAGGACCGCGCACATGTATTGGTCGTGGCTAACTCGTACCAGCAGTGTGCCTGGCTGGCGCGAGGCATCGCGCAGGCCGGCACCTACCGCGAAGGACTCTGCGTGGCCGTGCGGGACGGCGACCGGCACAGCCCGGACCCCGACCTACCCCGGGAGAACATTGCCACTCGCCTCACGGCCGAGCAGTTCGAGGACTTCCCGCAATACGGCAACGTCCTGGTCGTTCCCTTGGCGCTGATCGCCCGCGGTCTAAACATTGTCGTCGGGATCCGCTCCGCCGTGCGCTCGGTCTACCTCTGTGTCCGCCCCCTGGCGCTGTTCGCCGAACCTGCGGAGATGTACGCCAGCGTCAACGCCGCCGGGCTGCACGCACTCCCAGAGGGCGGCAGCGCCAACCCAGACGACGCGTTGGAGAAGGCACGCACCGCCGCATGGCAGAAGCTCGAACTGATCTTGCGTGCGACGCCTCAGTTCACCTCCATGCCCAAGTCGCTCCAGGAGGAGGTCGTCGCGGGTGTCGTCGTCGATCTGATCCAGCTGGCCGGACGGGCCCGCCGAGGCGGTACCGAGGCCGTCCTGCACCTGGTCGACTATGCCTTCCACGAGGACACCTGGAGCTCGGATCTGGAAACCGTCCTGCGCCGCATTCACGAGCAGTGGCCTCCGGTGGTGAAGCGACAGATGAACGACCTGTACGGGGAAGCCCTCAACGCCTTCCTCTCCTACGCGGGCATCGACCCGACCTTCACCCCCTGAAAAGAGGAGAGACGAGTGAGCGACCAAAACCTCGAGCCGGGCAAGTACCTGCACACACTGGCCTACCGCGGCACTCCCGCTCTGGTGGGGGACGCCATGGTTCATGTGCGCTGGCTGGACGCGGAGACGGCCAAGCTGTGGGGCACCTTCACCAATCAGTGCAGGAAGCGCTTCGGCAAGGAGGAGGCCCAGGCGCCGTACACCATCGCCACGACCGTGCTCCAGGTGATCACCGGCGGGTATGTGTACTTCGAGCCCAAGGGCGCAGCGCCGTTCCTGGTGTCACGGCAGCCGATCAACAGCGATCTGCTGTGCAAAGCCTTCACCCTGACGTACGGCCTCGCCCTCGGCGAGCAGGTCGAGATGATCGACTTGAGGAAGCCGCCCGAGCTCGCAGCACGGATCGCGAGGGCTCCTGAGCGGGAATTCGCCCTGAAGGAGCACCTGGCAGGGACTAAGGAAACCCAGCCGGATTCCCCGAACTGGCTCTACAAGAGCGTGGGTTGGGGGCTGGCGGAGCGTCTCGCAGCCGTTCCCTTCCAGCTCTCCAACGGTCGAGTGATCGCACTGCGTCCCGATATCACTGGCGGCCTAGTCGCGCTGGACGACCCCTGGGAGAACGAGAGCGGCGGTCGCTACGCCGTGTGCCGCACGGCGGTGCGCCTTAAGACCCTCCCGAATGTGCAACACCCTGTGCTGCTCTTGGACGCGCGCGTCTCCCGCATCTCGTCCTCGCTGATCTACAGCTCCACTGCACTTGCCGTCCAGCCCGGTGAGGGACGCCCGATCCTGGAGGTAAAGCTCAACGGGCGGGGCGGAATGAAGACGATCCCCCGGCAGACCCTGCAAGCACTCGGCCGACTGGAGATGGACTACTCGATTCTGCAGTCCATCGCCAAGCGTTCCGAGCGCGAGCAGAAACTGCGCGAGCGGGCCAGGGCCTTCAAGGAGAAGCTGCAGCTCCCCCGCGAACACCCTGGCCAGGTCTGGCCCATCCCCGCAAAGAACTACCAACATCCGATCGGAACCGGCGTCGGCATGCACCACCTACGGCTCCTGCGCGCCCACGCAGACGCCATCTTCGGTGATGACTCAGAGCGCCTGTCCATGCGCCAGACCGCGATGACGCTGCCGCGACGCCCTACCGACCCTGAGAAAGTCTCGGCCCAGGAGTACAAGCGTCGTAAGGAGGAACGCGAGCGGACCGGCAGCAAGGAGCCACTGCGCGCGCGGGGCAGTCTCTTCCCGTCAGCGGAGTCGCTTTCTGTCTCCGTCGACGAGGCCGGCTTCAAGAAGCTCCGCATCGCATGCCTCTGGTACCGCGACGAGACTCGGCAGCGCATGCTGCAGACGTTTTGTAACGCGTTCGGACTCAGCCCTGTCGGCCTTGATACCAAGGAAGGCGTCGAGATTGACCTCTACCAGGGGCGGATCACAGCTGTCTTCCATTACGTGCCGGACTTCCTGCGGCCAGGTCGCGGGCGCGACCGGGCGGAAGCCTTGGGAGCTGTGAGCGCCTCACTCAGGTCCCGCGACGGAGTTTTGGGCGGCGCTTGGTGCGAGACTGAACTTCCGCACGCTGAAGATTTCCCTGGCGTCGAGGCTCGCGACCTGGACGATCTGGACGCAAAACCGCAGACGAAGTCTGTGCTGGCTCGACTCGACGTCCCGTCGCAGTACCTGAAAGGCCGCGGGAAGGAAGGTGTCATTGAGCCCACTGGCGAGGACCACCCAGCACAGATGGCTCTGCTCGACCTGTACCGCTCGCTCGGTGTCACCGACGAACGGATCTCCAATGCCCTTCAGAGCGCAACCGGATTCCCCGTCGACCGGCTGGCCCACGTCGGCGTGCACGTGCGACAGCAGAACCGCCGCTTTGGAGAGAAGGGCGAGCCCAAGACCGTCATTACGGCCACCGCGCTGGTTCCGCCACAGTCCTCGCAGGGAGCATGGTCTCTGCTCGGCTGGAGCTCTACCGCCCCGGTATGGCGGCCGTACCGTTCGGCGCAGAACGCCTTCCACACCCAGCCCTATCCCGAACCCTCCGCGGACACGACGAGCTATCGGCAGAAGTGGGACGGCGCCGCCGACATGGTGGAACGCGCCCTTGGCGACCTCGCCGACGAGCTGGACGGCATGCAGTACACAGTCACCGTGGACGCGCAGTCCGCGCGACGGATGTGGGACAGTCTGCAGAATATGCGCCTAGGCGACCAGCCGGGACAGACAGGCGGTGACGGCGTCCGGAGCCGGTACCAGCTTCCCGGGGCGCGGCTCGGCGGGGACGCACCACTGGCCGTCATCCGTCTCAACACGGAAGATGAGGAGGTTCCCCAGCCTGTCAGCGTCACCCACCTGGGCAAGAAGGACGGCGCCGAACCCGTTGAGAAGGACACCTCGACGCTGCTCTTCGAAGTCGACACGGACTTTGGGACGCCGGCGTGGCTGCTGTGTAACGTGCCGCGTGCTTACGACGGCAGCGGCGCAGGCCGCCTGGGATCCAAGCGAACCCGATGGGAAGCGGAGAAATCCGTGCAGTCAGAGGACCGATCGAAGCGCCGCAAAGGCGAGATGCCGCAGAACTTCTACGCCATGACCGCCACCGAGATCCTCCCCATCGGGGGACCGTCCGACGAGGCACGTGAGGCACTGGCGGCCATGACCGCCCGCCTGTGCCACCAGACCCTCTTCTGGTCCGACCGCGCCCGTTACCCAGTGCCGCTGCATGCGGCACGGCAAATGGACCTCGACCACCCGCAGTACCGGCGTGAGGTGGCTAATGCGGAGCCGGGAAGCGGGGACGGAGGCGAAGAAGCAGAAACAACCGAGTAGAGGAGCCACGCAGCTGGTTTCGCAATCACGGGGCGACGGGATCAGCAGACCTGGCTCAATGGACCCATGGAGATGGGTGAGCACTGGCCCTACCGAGCGAGGCCAAAGGAGCTAGGCGGCCCGGTTCGTCGGGTCGAGGTCGTACGAGTAGGCGGTCGTGGCAGGGCTGACTGGCTCCACGTGCGGTTCCTAAACGGCGACGACGCCGGACTGCAGGAGTGGGTCGACGCGACGTCCCTCGTAGCTCGCTGGGAGGACGTCGAGGCGTTCCGTGCGGACGACGCGAGCGAGCTTGCTCTGGCCGAGGCGTCGCGTCACGCGCGGGAGAGTGCCGACTTCGAGGCTGCACGGTTGATCCTCGGGTTCGTCCGCCCGAAGAGCAAACTGCGGCTGCGGCGCAGTGTCGCGGACGCAGGGATCCTGGAGATGGGCAGTCTCGACGGCAGCGCTCCCCTTGTCGGCATGGATCCCGCGGAGCTGCGAGGCGATCCGATGGTCTACGATGACCGCCACGGCAGGTGTCTGGCCGGGTGGCGGGACTGCTGCATGATCGGGTGACAGCGGGGTTTATGCAGCCAGAGCTGCGGGTGGGGTCATGATGGTCTCGTACTCGACGGGGGTCAATCGGGCCAGGCGTCTCTGACGCCGGCGTCGATGGTAGGTGCGTTCGATCCAGGTAACGATCGCGATCCGCGGTTCCTGGCGGGTGGCCCAGGTACGGCGGTCGAGGACGTTCTTCTGCAGCAGCGCGAAGAAGCTCTCCATGGCCGCGTTGTCGCCGGCCGCACCGACCCGGCCCATGGAGCCGACCAGGTGGTGACGTGCGAGAACGGACACGAACTTCCGTGAGCGGAAATGCGACCCGCGATCGGAATGCACGATGCAGCCGACGACCTGGCCGCGGCGGGCGACGGCGGATTCAAGGGCTCTCACCGCGAGGCTGGACTGCATCCGGGCGTCGATGGAATAGCCCACGATGCGTCCGGAGTACACGTCCTTGACCGCGCACAGATACAACTTGCCCTCGCCGGTGGGGTGCTCGGTGATGTCCGTGAGCCACAGCCGGTTCGGCCCGTCGGCGGTGAAGTCGTGCCGCACCCGGTCATCGTGGACCGGAGGGCCGGCCTTGGCGTTCTTGCCCCGGCCCCTGCGCTTGCCGAAGGCACTCCACCAGCCGTTGTCCCTGCAGATCCGCCAGGCGGTCCGCTCGGCCATCGGCTCACCGGCCGTGCGGGCCTCGTCGAGGAGGAAGCGGTGGCCGAACTCGGGGTCGTCGCGGTGCGCGTCGAGCAGGGCGTTGGCCCTGTATGCCCCGGCGAGCTCGGAAACGGTGACCGGTGAGGCCAGCCACCGGTAGTAGGGCTGGCGGGCCAGCCCGAGCACCCGGCACGTCACCGCCACCGGCACCCGGTGAGGGGCGTCGGCGGCGGCCAGCTCGCGGACGAGCGGGTACATCATTTTGAGGGCAGGTTCGCCTGCGACAGATACGCCGCGGCCCTTCTGAGCACCTCGTTCTCCTGTTCCAGCAGCCGGATTCGCTTGCGGGCCTCGCGCAGCTCGGCCGACTCACCCGACGCTGTCGCGGGCCTGCCGCCCTCGTCGGTGTTGGCACGGCGCAGCCACTTCGACAGCGTGATCGGGTGGACGCCGAAGTCGGCGGCGATTTGTTCCAGCGTGACGCCGGGCTCGCGGTTGCGCGCGACACGTACGACGTCCTCGCGGAACTCCTTCGGATACGGCTTGGGCACTGCGACATCCTTCCAGGCCGCTTCTCAGCAAGCCAGGTCAGGTGTCACCCAACCCTGCAGCAGTCCCGGCCGATCACCGAGCGCATTGCACGCCCTGTGGCCGGCCGTCTCGCCGAGGACATCCTTCCGGAGGTGGACCGCAGGCAGCAGGCCATCGATCAGGAGCGCACGCAGTCCTCCTGGTACTCCTACAGCCGCCGGGACGACCGCAAGCTGGACGCGGAAGCGGCCGTCCTGCGGACCGTCCGGGAGTGGTGGGCCAGGACAAGGCCGAGCGCTACGACGAGCTGGTCGCCCTGCGCGAGGAGGTCGCCCGGCTCGGGAAGCTTGTGGAGAATTCGGTGAAGGCCCTACGTGACCGTGGGCACGGCGTCATCGCCTCCACCATTGAGCGCGACCTTGGGGTCCATATCTCCAGCCTTGGTTCAGACGTTCGTCGCTGAAGCCGCGCCACCGCTCCGGCTCCGGCTTGGGCGGTTCAGCCTCCGCCTTGGGTTCTTCCTGCTTCGGAGGCTTCTCTTTTTCCGGCCGCTGCGGGTGCCAGCCGTCGAGGAAAGGCCGTAGCTGGTCACCCGTGGGTTCCGCGTGGAGGTGTGGCCAGTCAGGCTCCGGCCGGCCACGGTCGGGTCGAGCCGGTCAGCCTCCACCTTCCCCCACGCTGACCACTTGCGAAGCTGCTCGGCCTCGTGGGCGTCGTCCGAGGTGGAGGCGGCCTCGTCGAGCGCGGCGCAGAAGGCCCGCATCTCTCCTGCGACCCGCCACTGCGCCAGGGCGGTGCCTTACCGGTCGACCCGTACGGCGTCCATCGCCTTGATCGTCGCTACGCTGACCGCAGCTTCCCACTCTCGCCGCGTGCGCTCCTTCTTCTCCGCCTTCCGCCAGCGGTGCTCCTCTTCTTCCTGGGCCTCTTGCAGGCGGCGTTCCTCCTCCTGCCGCTCCCGCTTTTCACGCTGACGCTGTTGTTCCGCCTCCCGCGTCAGCCGGGCCTGCTCCTCTTCCTCCGCGCGGGCCTTCAGCGCTCGGAGGACGGCATCGATCTGGTTCTCCAACGGCTTCTTGGCGGTGTCGGACCATTCCTTCGTCCAGCCGTAGCTGTACCCCGATTGCTGGGCCACCCGCAGCTCCAGCTTGCCGGACGCTTCGAGCCGGTGGGCCGGGGTGACCCGCTGCCATTCGTACGTCCGCCGGCCCGGCTGCGTGGGCACGTACCGGACCTGCTTCTGCCGTTCTTTGAAGCTGATCTCGTACGTCCTGCCGTGGACCGTGAGCAGCGGCCGCACCTGCCTGCGCTACTTCGACACCGCGATGTCGCCGTGCCACGCCATAGCCTGCTCGGCGAGGAGCCAAGCCACAGGCACACCGCAACCAGCCCCGTGGCGTGCCCGGCAGCGCGTGGCTTACGCGATGATCGCGTGGAAGAACAGGACGCCTGCGCCGAACGCGGCACCTCCGGCGAGTACGGCGCTGGCGGCAGCCCCGCCGGACAGAACGGTCAGCACTCCGGCACCGAGCCCCACCAGTGCCCCCAGCAGCAGAACGAGCGTTGCTCGCAAGCCCAGCAGCGGCTGCGGATTCGGGTTGGACATCATCAACTCCAGCACGGTTGGCGGGACACCACGGCGCCCCGAACGATCGGTTCTCACTGGTGCTGTAGCAGCCGCACCCCACTTTCCCCCCGCGTGACGTGAGTCACACAAGAAACTCTGGATTGGGCGGGGGGCGTTTCCCCGAGCGGGCCTATGACCCAGGTGTGAAAGTCGGTCGGTCCCGCCCGGGGCCGCGGCGGGCGAGGCAAGGGAGCGAATGTGCTGGACGGGATTCAGGGGGAGCGTGCTCCCGACGACGAGTCGCATGAGATCGGCCCCAGCTCGAACGAGCCGGGCCTCGATGCCCTCGCGAGTCTCGAACGGGACTTGACCCGCTCCACCGGCACGCAGGCCGCGGACGCAGCCGCCCGTATCGAGGCCGACCGGCGCATTGTCGAGATCCTGCGCCGCGACGACTTCAGCGGACCCCGCTACGACAAGGTCGCCGCCCGCTGGTGGAACTACGGATGGCGCATCATCATCAAGTGGTCCCGCACCGGTGAGATCTTCGCCCGTGCGCGTGCCGCCGGCCGTCCCGTCAAGCCACGGATGATCACGAGCACCTGGACGCAGGATGACCGCGTCGAGGTAGCCACCGACGCCATGATCAGCGGAATGGAACTGTTCCGCGACCGGGGATTGAGGCAGGGAGGCTGGAACCCCGAGGGCGGCGCCAGCCTCACCACCTTCGTCGTCGGCGCAGCGGTCCGCAGCTACCGCCCCGCCTACGAGACCTGGTTTAACGGCAAGAGCCGCCTGGTGGCCGAACTCGATATTCAGCCTCAGCCGTATGACGAGGAAGAGCCGCGCGACATCCCCGACCAGAGGGCCGTCGACCCTTACTACGTCGCTGCCACCGCCGACGAACTCGCCCGTGTCCTGCCCCACATCCCCGACACCCAGCTCCGCAAGGGACTGGGTCTGCGCGCCCTGGGCTACACCCAGGCCGAGGCCGCTTTCCAGGTCGGCCTGACCGAGAAGGCACTCGAGCGCCGTCTGAGCCGGACCCGCACGCGATTCCTCAACGCCTACCAGCAAGAGCCCGAACTCGGGGAAGGAGGAGCACGATGAGCCTGAACCAGTACCCCGTCATGGACGACGCCGAAATGACCGAGGACGAGTTCGACGCACTGCTCGAGGCATCCAGCCTGGGCGCACAGCATGTCCTGGCCGAGACGGAACCGATCCCCGCAGAGGTCGCGAGCCGTATGGCCCAGGCCCTCGCAGGCGAACCCCGGCACCAAGATCACGAGCCCTGCAGCACACCGACCCTCATTTGGAGCCGCACCGGACGGCCGATCACCGTCCTGTGCGCCGATCCAAGGGCGTTCGCAGTTCTGCGATCCAGCGCCCGGCTGCCCTCCTCGGGCGGAGTCGTGGTGGGCCACCTGAACAGCGGCAAGACACATGTCACGGCAGTCCTTGCCGTCCTGGCAGCACGACGGCAGACACCCCACCACTTTGACCGGCGGATGCGGGATCTGAGGCAGCAGCCCTTCACCGTGATCCGAACCGAACGCCTCATCGACGAAGTGAAGCTGGCCTTCAGTACCCCGTGCGTACACGACAGCGAACGGGCACCCGCGCTTCCCGCACATGCCCCGTACGGCTGCGCTCACCCGGCCGCACCTCCGCCTGCCCTCGAGCAGACACGCCACGTGCATGCAGCACAAATGACCGACCTGCTGATGGCGCCTCCCACCGCTGCTGGCATCGGTGAGATGTGCCCGTCGCTGGCTTCTGTCACCGCCTGGCACGCAGCAGGAACGGTTCCACCAGAATTGCGTCCCAACCTGCTCGTGCCGCGCCGGAGAACTGCTGCGGATGAAGCAGACCTGTGGTCCTTCGCGCGCATGGACGGAGACTGCGAATCCGACTTCTGGCATGCAACGTTCCTCACGGGCCAACACCGCTATCAGCCGATTGCAGCGATCAGAGAGCACCGCGCAGATCTGGCATGGCCGCAGCAGCTACTGTTGGCCAGCCATCTGCCCACCCTGTCGGCGCCACCGCGCGGGCCCGCATTCCACGGTGCCGTATCCCACGAACCGCACTCCATCGCGACTGCGAGAGAAGCACCGGTCACATGCACCGGCGAGTACCTTTACCGCGGTGACCAGGAGGATGTCGGCGAACTCCTTCTCACGGAACAGGAAGGGACGCCAGTGCTGCGCGGCCGCGTGGAGATGCTGTTCCACGAACAGGAGAACGACCCAGGTGCACCCGTCGCTGTCGAACTCGCCTATCGCCCCAGCGATCCTTTCGCTGTGCAGATGACCTTCCACCCTGGCACCGACGAATTTGTTGTCTGGCTCATCGCACGGGGTCTGCTGATCGACGGACTCAGCCGGAGCGCAGGCGACGGTGATGTCGTCATCTGGACACCGGAGCCCACCAGCCCGCACGAACACCAACGCACGTACCTGCGACTGAACTCGCCATATGGAACAGCACTGTTGTCGATCTCTCACCAGCGTCTCAAGCACTACCTGGAACGCACCTGGCAGCTGTGCACAGTGGGAGCAGAGGATCACCAGGTGGCCTCAGCGCTCGACGCCCTGGAGAGCGATCTCAGTGAACTCGCATGCCGAGGAGAGACCGACTGGAACAAGTAAAAGCTCCTTCCCAAGAACCTAGTAGGGCTTGGTCAGGGACTGCTGCAGGGATAGGTGACACCGGGCCTTGGCTCAAGGCCGGGTAGTTAGCGTTTTCGCAGGTCTTGTGTCCTGAACATGAAAGGGAGTTGGTTGTAGGACAGCTTCTGGAATTGGTGCTGTGCGAAAGATGAAGGTTGTGGCCCTTCGAAGTCGCCCTGCGGGGGGAGGCTTCAAACCCCCTCATGCTGCGTTAGCTGAAGACTGTCGTGGTGAGCGATGAGGAAAAGGCGCCGTAAGAGGCGTCAGGTAGGGATCGGGAAGGCGAACGCAAGTGAATCGCTGCTGACGTGTCGAAAGAAAAACAGATGGCATCAAAACCGGGGTGTGACCTGTACTCCGGGATGAGCCTGGCGGGTGCCCGTTTATTGGCCAGGTGATGTCCGGCATGTAGGCGACGTGAGCCCGGTCTGCGGCTTTCGCATGGAACAGGAGAAGGCAGGTCCCGATAGTGCCGCCATGTCGCGGCGGCGAGAGGGAGCGCCCCAAGCAGCGGACACTGCGAGGGGTTGAGTACCGGCGCGGGCCCTGCCGGCGGACCGGCTCGTAGTAGTGATGAAGCCCCTGTAACGGGGATGGAGCGAAGGGGCCGGGTCGTTCGTGGCTGAGTTGATCGCATCAACCGGACGCAGTCCGGGAGGAGTTCGGTGGACCAGTTGAAGTCTCAGATCAAGCCGTTTGATATTTCGAAGTGGGAAGTCAAGGAGGCGTGGGAGGAAGTCAGGGCTAACAAGGGTGCGCCCGGAGTGGATGGACAGAGCATCAGCGAATTCGAGAAGGACCTGAAGAATAATCTCTATAAGGTCTGGAATCGAATGTCGTCGGGCTCGTACTTTCCGCCGCCGGTGCGCGCGGTGGCCATCCCGAAACCGCATGGCGGTGGCGAGAGAATTCTAGGAATTCCGACTGTCGCCGACCGTGTGGCCCAGACCGTGGTGGCCCGGTATCTGATGCGAAGAGTGGAGCCGGTGTTCCACCCGGACAGCTACGGATACCGGCCTGGACGGTCTGCCTTGGACGCGGTGGATAAATGCCGGGAGCGTTGTTGGAAGAGGGACTGGGTGGTGGAGTTTGACATCGCCAAGTTCTTCGACAGCGTTCCCTGGGACCTGCTGGTCAAGGCGGTGGATGCGCACACCGACGCCGTCTGGGTGAAGTTGTATGTGCGGCGGTGGCTGGCTGCCCCGCTCGCCATGCCTGACGGCTCCCTGCTGGAGCGGGAGAAAGGGACCCCGCAAGGGGCTCCGGTCTCTCCCGTCATGGCGAACCTGTTCCTGCACTACGCGTTCGACACATGGATGGTCCGCAACTTTCGGGACGTCCAGTTCGAGCGGTACGCGGATGACGCGGTGATGCACTGCCTCTCCGAGCGCCAGGCCCGCGAGGTGCTGGCAGCACTCGCGGACAGGATGGCCGAGGTCGGGCTGCGCCTGCACCCGGACAAGACCCGGATCGTCTACTGCAAGGACGGCAAGCGTCGAGGTTCTTATGAGCACACGGCGTTCACGTTCCTCGGGTACACGTTCCACGCCAGACGAGGCCGGGACCGGCACGGCAGGCAGTTCCTGTCGTTCAACCCGGCGGTCAGCAGGGAAGCCCTGAAGAAGATGGGGCGGGAGGTGCGTTCCTGGCACCTGCACACCCGCTCGGACCTGTCTTTCCACGAGCTCGCCCGCAGGATCAACCCTGTCGTGGCGGGCTGGATCAACTACTACGGACGCTTCAGACCGTGGGAGCTGATCCCCTTCGTGATGCGCATCAACGCCTACCTGGTGCGCTGGATCCGCCAGAAGTACAAACGGCTCGCGGCGAAGCGGAAGGCCATCGCGAAGATGCAGGAGATCGCCCGGCGATACCCCCGCATGTTCGCGCACTGGCGCCTGACCCCAACCGTGTCCGCCATGCAGATCTGACGATCAGAACGACAAGAGCCGTGTAAAGGGAGACTTTTACGCACGGTTCTGTGAGAGCCGAGGGGTGAGACTCCCCTCGGCTACTCGGCACGCAAGTGCGTTGAGGGGGCGAGAGTAAAGTGCAACGGAGCTCGTTGATACAGGCAGTCGGCCAAGACAGCTTGTTCCCGAGGAGCTCCGTTGCTGTTGCATTCTGTCCTGCCGTTGCCGCTGACGGCTATCACTCGTACGGTGACCGTGGCCGCGGGGAGGTTCGCCCCGGCGCACCTCGGCGAACTGACGGCCGTCGTGCCGTTCGAGCTGGTCGATGCGGTGCTGGCGGAGACATGTACGTGCAGCGGCGGCTGCGTGATCTGCCGTCCCGGGTCGGGGTGTACTTGCTGCTCGCGACGTGTCTGTTCCCCGAGGTCGGCTACCGGCTGGTGTGGGACAAGCTGGTCGGCGGCTTGGCGGGTATGCCGGTGGCCTCGCCGAGCGCGAAGGGGTTGCGGGACCTGCGGCGCCGGCTGGGAACCGCACCGAAGCGGGCGCTGTTCGAGGTACTTGCCGGGCCGCTGGCCCGCCCGATGACGCCGGGGGTGCGGTTCGGTGGCTACCGGACAGCGTCGTTTGACGGCTGCAGCTCGCTGCGGGTACCGGACTCGCCGCGTAACCGGGCCTGGCTGGGACGGACGGCGCATCACGGCTAACCCACCCTGGAGTTGATGACGCTGGTCGAAACCGGGACCAGGTCCCTGATCGGCGCCGTGTTCGGCTCCACCGACGAGGGCGAGACCAGTTGTGCCGGCCATCTGCTGCACCTGCTGAGCCCGGACATGCTGGTGCTGTGGGATAAGGGGTTCGACGGCAACGCCTTCCTCAGGGCGGTGACCGCGACCGGCGCGCAGGTACTGGGCCGACTCCGCAACAACCGCCGCACCCCGGTCCTGCCCCGCCTGGCCGACGGCTCCTACCTCTCGGTGATCGGCACCGTGAAGGTCTGCGTCATCGACGCCGAGATCACGGTGACCTGTGACGACGGCCCCGTGTTCACAGGCTCCTACCGCCTGGTCACCACCCTGACCGACGCCCGCCGCCATCCCGCTGCCGCCCTCACCGTCCTCTACCACGAGTGCCGGGAACACGAGAGCGCGTACTACGCGCTCCGCCGCACGATCCTGCACGGACACGTGATGCGCTCGAACGATCCGGCCAGAATTGGCCAGGAGATGTGGGCGTTGCTGTCGCTCTATCAGGCGTTGCGGGCGGTGATGGTCGAGGCCGCCGAGTCCGAAGCCGGCACCGACCCGGACCGCTACTGCTTCACCGTGGCCCTCCAGACCGCCCGTGACCAGGTCACCCAGCTCGCCGTCACCGTCCTCGAACCCGGCCCCGAACAACCGACGCTGCCCGCGGTCTCGCGCGACGATCGGAACGCCGTCCCTTCCCGGCACCGTCGGCACCGCATCCTCGCCCTGCTCCAGGACGACCCGAACCGCCTGTGGAGAGTTGCAGAGATCGCCGCCCGCTTCGGCGACATCCGGCTGGACACCATGTACCGGCAACTCTCCCGATGGGCGGACAGTGGCCCCATCCACAAGATCGGCCCCGGTCTCTACACAGCTACGACCTGGAAACCAACTGCCTTGCAAACAACGGCAGATCGCTAACTGCCCGGCCTTGGGTCAAGGCCCAGCTGACCCGACAGAATGATGAACTGATGGGCGAGGCAGCCCGGCTGCGGCGGGAGAAGACCGAGCTGGAAGACAGCCTGCGGGAGGTTGAGGAAGACCTTGCGGCGGCCCGCTCCAGTCTGCGGCGGATGATCCGGCCGAGAACGCCGGCCCGGCCCCGGCCTGAGGCTGAGGCCGGGCCGGGGCAGGGGATTCGCACACACGGTTGAGCATGTTCGTCTGTATTTCTCCCTCCTCGAGAGGGGGAAATACTCCGATGCGTGCTCAGGCCGCGGCTTCGAGCGAGTTCGGGCTACCGGCGAGGGTACCGAGCCGGGCGGCGAGGGCGTCGGGGTCGAGATGGGCCAGGTCCATCGGGCAGTGACGCGCCGGGCGGAGGCCTAGATCCCGGTGGCCGGTGGAAGGAACGGGGCGACGTAACCGGGTTCTGGCAGTCGGCGGTTCAGCGCGATCGCACGGGAGTCACCCTCTGAGTGCACCGATCACCTGCCCCACCATCTCACCGAGTGTCTGGAGGCCCGGGGCCGCATTCAGCGCAGCCAGGATCCGCTGTCCAGAACTCAACCGTGCCTCGGGCGCCTGCTCGGTGTCCTCGAGCACCTCGACGTCGTACAGAAACTCCTCCTGAGTCTCCTGCGGAAGCGTCGGGGCGAGACTGCGGAGCTGGCGCACAAGGTCCGCCAGCTGATCGGCCTGAATGCCCACGTTCTGGGTCACCCTCATGCCTTGAGCGGCCGTACCGCCGTAGACATTCTGAGTGAATACCGGGCCCGCAGGCGCAGGAGTTTGCTCGCTCATGTACTTGTTCACCTTCTGTCCGGACATTGCACAGTGTTCGCCGCGCGACGTCAGTGTCAGGGTCGCGGGATTGCCCTCAGCGGGTGTTAGCACCGCCAGGCCGAAGTCGCGAAGGCTCCGGGCGGCACGCAAGACCACCGCAACCTCCAGATGCTCACCCAGGTAGACCGTGGTCGCGACGAACATCTGCAGCTTGACAGTGCCACCCGGTGACGCGAACGCCTGGGCAACCAGCCGATCGAGAACATAACTGAATCGGGCGCCGTGGTTGTCACGTTCAGCCGTGATCCGATCTGCCTCGCGCAGCCCACTGTCGGTGATCGCAACATCGGAGCCGCCGGAGGTCTCCAGCACCCAGACGTGGCCACGGTCTTGGAGTAGCCAGGCTGCTTCTTCCACCCGCTGGACGAGCGTCTCATCGTCGCCCGCGAACTCCTTCACGCCGACGTACTCGCCTGCCCACCTGTTGGTACGGCTGCTGAGCCAGATCAGCAACACGTCTGCGATGCCCTCGGCCGTCACGAGCCCTCGGATTTCCGCTCGACCACCCTTTGGGGTTACATCGATGCCCTGCGCTCCCGCGGCACCCGGGTGGATGTGCTGTTCGAAGTGCTGCGATTTCGGTTCGATGTACCTACGGACAGGGTGATTTGACATTGCGCAGGCATAGCCCTCGGGCTGCAACCAGACACCGGTCAGCGGACCACCGGTCGTGCTGAGCATCTTCAGTCCGACCAAGTTGCTCGACGCCGCAGTGATCTCGGCGGCCGTCAATGGGCTGCCGTAGAAGGAGTTTACGTCCGAGTCGATGAAGTCGAGGAGTTCCACTGGACGCCCAGGTTCGGCAGTCTCGAACACCCAGTTGAGGATTGCGTTCTCTGCATAGACCAAGCGGTCGCGTCGGCTGCCGATGGCCCTCCGGCGCCGGTCAGCTTCCTGCACGCCGACGGACGTCAAGGTGTAGAAGACAATTTCGCCAGGAGCGTTGCGCCCGCGACGACTGACGTGAGCCCACCCTCGGGAAACCAACCCATGAATGGCGTCTTGAACCGCAGCCTCGTCAGGCAGCGGCAACCGGTCTGGGGAAAGATGGATGTTGGTGCCGAGGTGACACGTAGTGTCACCTCCACTCTCGTCCATCGCCCAGAACAGCAGGGTGTCGACGGGCCGATCAGTCGTCATGAGGCGAGTGTAGGTCCGTGAGCCGGGCCAGTGGCCCTGCTCGGTGTAGCGGTCCGGCGACGGCTGGGGCGGACCGAAGAGCAGCAGATGGAGAAAGTCGAGGGCGTCTTCGCGACGCTCCGCCTTACGGGACCAGACTGCAGGCAAAATCACGATGATGGTCGCTGTGAGCAACATGAGCCGCGGTGCGCGGCCCGTCAAAGCCTTCAGGAGACCTTCGGAGGACAGCACGATCGAGACCCCTCCAGGAGTCTCGGTTTGCCATCACCGTGAGTGTCTGCAACTGATCTGCTGCGGGCGACTTATGGAGTTCTGGTGCCGATGGGAGGCACCTCGGCGGTACCTGGACCACCGACCGTCCACCTTACAGTCTGAGTGTGGGCTCTACCGCTTCTTCTGTACCGCTCGTACGCGTCGCGGAGGTGGGCGGCCGTCATGCCGACTCCGCCTTCGACGATCTTCTCGCCTTCGTAGAGGTGCTGGCGGACCGACCGAGTCTTCCGGCCGAAAACCGTCGATGACCACGTCGTCGACCCGGTGGGTGTTCCTTCAAGGAGCAGGTCATGGCCTTGCTGGTCACAGTGGAAACCGTCGAGTACTCCGGCGAAATCCTCTCGGACGATGCTCTCCAGCAGCAGTTCCTGCCTCGGCGTGCCTTCGGTAGTCACGATCAGCAAAGCACCGCTGTCCGGTGGTGCCTCCACAGCGAGGGCTCGGACGCGCCCACACCGTCCGCCCTTACTAGCGCACCGGATCTCGATCGCAATCGGCCTGCCTGCCCTACGTGTGGTGTCGGGCATCTGCTTCAGGGTCAAGAGTCACCACCTACCTTGCAGTCAAAATTGCTCAGGTCCCTGCGCTGCTCTCGGCACACGCCCGCCAGAGCAACCTATAGCTCAGCCTCGTCCCTCACGTGCCTCATTCAGAAGCCGTATCTCAACCGAACCTGATCGTTTGATTTCCGCTGGTCAGGCATTGTTTCGGTCGGAGTGAGGGAGAGTCCCGACGTTCTGTTCCGCTGGTTCGGTGAGGGGTGTGCGGTGGCGTCGATTCCGGGTTGCTGGAGGTGCGGGAATCGGCTGCTCGCGAGCGTGTCGAGGATCTGCGGGAGGCGGCGGCCCGGGCGGCTGCGGCGCTGGAGGCTGCAGAGATCGAGCTGGACCGGCGGGTGATTGCGCGGGAGGGACTCGTCGAGGCCCTGGCCGCGTCCGCTGCCGGGACCACCGCCCTGACCGAGGCGGAGACGGAAGCGGAATCAGTGCCCGCTTCCGTACCGTTGCCGGCGGGTGGCAACCGATCCTGGCATGCCCAAGCCAATAGACCCGAAGTACACCAAGGGCGAGACGGAGTGGTCCGGCCCCGGCTTCGTCCGCTGGATCGCCGCCGAATACCCCGACCTCGCACACCTCACCCCGCACCTTCTGCGGCCTGCCGGCCGGTGGAGTCGAAGTACATCGGCGGCCTGTACGGCAAGAACGAGCCCGAGCTGCGCGAGGAGCACTTCGCCGGCCACTGGCGCACCGGCTACGGACGTCTGGCCGTGGTCTATCCGCGCCATCACGGTTTCTTTGGAAGACAGCTACTTGAGAGTTTGAGGGCGCTTCCAGACCGACCTCGGGACGGAGACGTCGTCCGACCAACAGACTGATAGTCCGCGATGATGAGAGGGCGCAATGGCGACCAAGAAGATCCTGATGATCAAGCTGGAGATCGAGGTCAACGACACGGTGACCCGGTCCGCACGCCTGGAGGATACGTATACGGAGATCGTGAGGGCTGCTGCGGATGCGGCTCGCCAGAACATGCCGAAGGGCAGCATCGAGCAGATTACGACGCACGCCACCTGGGAGTACCGGCATTGGGACCCGGAGCCGGTTTCGCATCCCAAGGGTGTGGTGTCAGAGCCCAAGTACCTGACGGAAGAGGACTACGCGACGTTGGAAGACTGACCGCGTACAGGGGCTGGCCTAGCTGCTCCGCGTCCTCCAGTGCGTGTGTGAACGCTGTGACAGTCCATGCGCCACTCGCTCATCCAGGGCGCGGAGGAAGGCGGTGTGGGTCCCGGCCGACCCAGCTGCCTGGATCACCTCGCCCAAAAATTCGTACGCCTGTTCGTTCGTGAGGTTGGGCAACCAGGGGAACGTGCTGCTCTGCACGAGGTGCTCCTTACGTACCCGCGGCTCCAATAGTTAAGGGGCCCCGGGCGCGAGACCGGGGCCCCTCCTCACCTTGCCGGGCCGGGGGAGACCGTTGGCTCAACCCGACGAGGGAGTCTGTGGCCCTCCTAGTAGGGCTTGGTCATGTTGGTGCGGGGTCTGGCATGTTGCGGTGACAGGTGGTGCAGGCGCCGGTCCAGGTCGCGAGGAGTATGTGTAGCTCGCGGGCGACTCGGTGGAGGCTCAGGCCGACGCCGTCTCTTTTGGGGATCGGGTCAGTCGCTGCAGGGTGCAGAAGGCGTGGGCGACCGAGACGAGGGTGACGTGGTGGTGCCAGCCTGGCCAGGTTCGGCCTTCGAAGTGGGCCAGGCCGAGGGCCTG
>NZ_JBSFBQ010000048.1:0-57968 GCF_053593015.1 Streptomyces sp. NPDC002403
AAGGTCTTCGCCTCCGTGTTGCCCAGCTTGGTCTTCGTCTGACCCTCGAACTGCGGCTCACCCAGCTTCACCGAGATGATCGCCGTCAGACCCTCACGGATGTCCTCACCCGCGAGGTTGTCGTCCTTCTCGCGCAGGAACCTCCTCTCCCGCGCGTACCGGTTGACCAGACCCGTCATCGCCGCGCGGAAGCCCTCTTCATGGGTACCGCCCTCGTGCGTGTGGATCGTGTTCGCGAAGGAGTACACGCTGTCGGAGAACTGGGTGTTCCACTGCATCGCGACTTCTACCGACAGCAGGCGCGCGGTGTCCTCCGCCTCCAGCGAGATGATCGACGGGTGGACGGGTTCGCCCTTGCGCGCGTTCAGATACTTCACGAAGTCGACGATGCCGCCCTCGTAAAAGTACTTCACCGTCCGCGCCACCGGCTCGGACACGTCCGCGTCCGGGTCGTCGGCGCCCACCGTGGCCTTCGCGGATTCACGCTCGTCGGTCAGCGTCAGGGTCAGGCCCTTGTTGAGAAAGGCCATCTCCTGGAAGCGGCGCGACAGCGTCTCGAAGGAGTACTCGGTGGTCTCGAAGATGTCGCCGTCGGCCCAGAACGTCAGCGAGGTGCCGGTCTCGGAGGTCTCCTCGTGCTGCTCGAGCGCGGCGGTCGGCACGCCCTTCTCGTACCCCTGGATCCAGCGGTGCCCGCCGTAGCGCACCTCCGCCTCCACCCGCGTCGACAGGGCGTTGACCACCGACATGCCCACGCCGTGCAAACCGCCGGAGACGGCGTAGCCGCCGCCGCCGAACTTGCCTCCCGCGTGCAGCACCGTCAGTACGACCTCCAGGGCCGGCTTGCCCTCGGACGGCACGATGTCCACCGGGATGCCACGCCCGTTGTCGACGACCTCGATCCCGCCGTCGGCCAGGATCGTCACGTCGATCCGGTCCGCGTACCCCGCGAGGGCCTCGTCGACCGAGTTGTCGACGATCTCGTAGACCAGGTGATGCAGACCGCGCTCGCCGGTCGAACCGATGTACATGCCAGGCCGCTTGCGGACTGCCTCCAGGCCCTCCAGGACCTGGATCTGGCTGCCGGTGTAGGACGTGTCCCCCACATTGCCCGTGGTGGGCGCGGGTGCGGTGGCGTCGGCCGAGGGGTCGGAGGGAATGCCGGGATCGGTCACAGGGGCGCTCTCTTTTCTGGCACGACGAACCGCACCCCCACCCGGTGGGGCGGGAGCGGCATGAGTCGGACGGAGGTCGGTGCAGGGCCCCGCCGACCGGCCAGGCCCTGTTCCGCAAGGTTCACCATAGAACCGAGAACTAGGTTTAGCACACCCCGCACGAGCATTGCGAGTAGGACTACAAGCCCCTCACGTGCCATCGTGAAGGCCGAAAAACCATAGAGACGATCCCCCCTGCACGTGACGCACGGGAGCCCCTTAAATCGCCATACAGAGATTCTCCCGTCTGGTGTCGCGGTCCGCTGAAAAAGGGACCCGGGCGCGGCCTGGAATTGCTCCGTAGAGCTCCTCGAAGCCGCGCACAGAGGCATGCGACGTCCACCTCAAGGTCATCTACCCGCTGTCCCGGGTGGAGGCGCCCACAGCGCATTGCCGCCGATTCGTGGGCGGCGGCGTGAAGGGCCTCGGGGCACTTCGCGGTGGCGGTAGAGGAAGGTGTGGTCGAGACCGGCGGGGATCGCCACGACATCACGGTCGGCGACTGCCTGGAGCTGGCGGAATTCCTGAGCGCCCTCGGCAGCCGCTCGACCGATACGAGCCCGTACTACTACCCAGTTGCACCGACGCCTGCGGGCACACATGCACGTGACGATGTTGGTGACGTGATGCGCAACGGGATTGGCGGGTCCCAGGGCCAGAGCGCTTCCCGGACGGCTGCAACTCCGACGAGACAGCCTTGGCCGAAGTCGGTCAGGTCATGGACGACATCCGCAGTGAACAGCTCTTCCAACCGCTCAAGGCTTCCATCGTCGACAAGGTGGCCGTGCAACGAGACCGATTCGGAGATCGCCAGGCGGTCTTCGGGAGCGAGCGCCACACACGTGTCCCCTCCGACCCGACAGCCCGAGCCGTACCGTTGGTCAACATCAGGGTGGCACCACTCCAACTACGCACGGCTGGAGACACACATATGCAGAAGCGCAGCGCAGGGCTTGCTGGGCCCGCACGCGTCCCACACCCAGCGCCAGCCCCCGGGCAAGGATGTCCAGAACGCAGGTTCCGTCCTCTCCCAGGCAGAAACATGGAAGACAACTGCCGCTGACTCCGAGACCATCAGCCAATGACCACAGAACCGCATCTGCTGTCCCTCCGCATCGTCGTGCCACCGCTGGGAAGTCGACACGGCAGCGTGGAATGCCGACCGCTCATCAACGGACGAGACGTCCTGGCCGAAGTGTTCGATGAGGGTCCGGCAGATGACCTTCGCTATCTCCTGGGGCCGGATACGCCGCTTCACGCGACAGACACCCCCCGTGAGGTTCGGCTTGCCACGGCCGAGTGCACAGAGGGATGCTGCGGCGCTGTCTACGTGACCATCAGGCGCGAAGGGCAACACGTGATCTGGAGCGGCTGGCGCAATCCGGACCAGGAGGACGTCGATCTCCCAGAGTTTCGATTCGACGTCGATCAGTACGAAGCGGAGGTCCGCCGGGCCTCGACGGACCACAGCTGGGAATGGCCGGCCCGAACAGTCGCCAGGCTTCTGGAGGAAAGGCTCCGGGAGGACGTCGGTCGGCTGGCGGCTTGGGAATGCGAGCTGGGAGCCGTCTCGGCTTGGCACTGGGAGCCTGACCAGATCAATGTCTTCCTGTTCCATCCCGGCCGTTCCGCGATCAGGGAAGACCGTCCCTGGCTTCAGTTCAGAATGGTCCTTCCGATCTCCGCAGACGAACCGGCCGATCAAGCAGTGCTCCTGGAGGCGCGTCTCACGGCCGAGGACCCCCGCGAGGTCGCCGAGATCTGCGGCGGCTCGCAGGGGTCCGCTGATCAGCTCGGCTAACCCTGGCCGGGCCCCCGGCGGCGTGCATGAAGCACGGTTGAGGCGAGGAATACGACACACCAGGAGTAACGTGCCGGCCCGCGACAGACTTTGGGCCAGTTGGTCTGCGGATTTCGGCAAGCGGGTGGTTCAGCAGGCCGTGGTGCGGACGTGCACCGGCTCGGTGCCCGGGTTGTGCCGGATGGGTCGTTTGGCGGCGCGGTCGGAGACCAGGGCAGCGATGGCGAGGTGGGGTTCGCCGTAGGTTTCTCTGCGGCCTGGGTACCGAGGACCCCACCTCGTAGTGCACGCCCGACGCGTCATGGGTGAACCAGATCCGCAGATGGACCAGTGTCACCAGGAGCCGGTAGGTGAAGGCCGGTTCGTACTTCGGCCCGGCCCACACCTCCCACCGGCGTTCGCCTTCCCGTCGCCCGTGACGTCCTGACTCTCAGCGCGCCACCCGGCGCGGGGAGAGTTCCGCGGCCAACTCGCCCAGATACCGGCGCGACAGCCTGCAGAAGGCACGGTGGGACATGACCGCGCGGGCCTGTTTGATCTCCACGCACCAGGCAACTCACGCGGCCGACTCCACGCCCCCGCCCCTACCGACCGAGGTCACTCGCAGGTCGGCTCGTCAGGGTCGGAGGCATGCCGGCACCCCTTGCCGGCAGTGCCTTCGACTCGCTCCGCCTCGACGCCGTGCCCGACCAGGAGTCGCTGCGCAGGGCCTACGATTTCCCCAGCGAAGCAGCCGTGCGCAAGCAGATGACCGAACTCACCGAGCACACCCGGCGGTTGAAACGCCTCGTGGATGTCGTCGCGGATCTCCCAGCGGATTCGTAGCCGTCGGAAGCCGTGGATCCACGCGTTCGCCCGCTCGACTACCCAGCGGACCGAGCCCAGGCCGGAGCCGTGCGGAACTCCACTTCGGGCGACGACCGGCTTGATGCCGCGCTTCCACAGGAGCCGACGGTACTTGTCGAAGTCGTAGCCTCGGTCGGCGAACAACTGCCGCGGCCCGTGACGGGGGCGACCGGTCACTCCGCGGATCCGCGGGATCGCGTCGAACAGGGGCAGCAGCTGGGTGATGTCGTGGCGGTTGCCACCGGTCAGGGTGATGGCGAGCGGGGTGCCGCCTGCGTCGGTGATGACGTGGTGCTTCGAGCCGGGCCTGGCACGGTCGACCGGGCTCGGCCCGGTTCTGGGCCGCCCTGACATGCCTGGTGGCTCCTGCGGCAGCCACTCCCACTGGATCCCGGTGTGCAGCACGAACAGAATGCCCTGCAGGCAGCCACGGTTGTCCAGTGGCAGCCGGCCGGGATGGCGCGGACGCCGCTGCCTGACCGGCAGCAACGGCTCGATCCGCCCCCACGGTCATCCTGCACCATCCACGGAGGACCGTTCCCCTTCCCATGACTCGTTCAACGAGCCAGCCAGGAAGGGGATATGGCTACGACCAGGCCTTCCATCAGGTGCTCAAACTCCCGCAGCTGACGGCCTGGAAAATAGGGTGCAGTCGGCTGAGCCGGGGTGATAAGCAAGCGATGTGACAGAGAGTCCTGAGTACTCCGCCCTGCTGCAACTGATCGACGAGCGGTCGGCCGCGTTCCGGAGTGCGGTTGCCGCCGCGCCCAGCCTTGACGCGCCGGTGCCATCCTGCCCCGAGTGGACGTCGTTCGATCTGGTGCAGCACCTGGGTACGGGCCAACGCTGGTGGGCCGCGATCGTCGCCGCGGGCCCGGCCGAGGCTCCGCCGGCCAAGGGCGCCGCGGAGGTGCCGCGCGAGCTCGAGGCGCTGCTGGCCTGGTACACCGAGTCGAACGAGCTGCTGCTGAGTGCGCTGCGCGAGGCCGGCCCGGAGCGCGAGTGCTGGGCGTGGTGGGGCGCCGGCGTGTCGCCGGCGAATGCCTGGGGCGTTGCCCGGCGCCGGGTGCACGAGCTGCTGGTGCACACCTACGACGCCCAGCTCGCCGCAGGCGCCGTGCAGCCGATGCCGACGGACGTCGCGATCGACGGCGTGGCCGAGTTTCTCGACACCTGCAACTCCACCCCGGCGGCCTGGCCGCACGAGGCCGCCACCGTCCACTACCACGCCACCGAGGGCCGCTCCTGGCTCCTCGCGCTGGACGGCACCGGCGCCTGGCCCGCACCCCTCACGGACGACACCGCGCCCGCCTCCGCTTCGGCCACGGGAACGGCCGAGCAGCTGCTCCTCTTCGTCTGGGGCCGCCTCACGCTGAGCGACCTGAAGATCGAGGGCGACCAGCAGGTGTTCGAGCAGCTGATCGCCTGGGAGCCCGAGGAGTAGCCAGTCAGTCCCGCCAGCGGACGGCCTCGATGACGTCCGCGTCGGTGAACATCGCGAACAGCTCCGCCTCCGCGCGGCGGACGGCCAGTACAGCCTCGTACGGCTCGGGCCCGAACGCCCTCCACAGCACTGCCGACTCAGCCAGGAAGGGGATACGGCTACGACCAGGCTTTCTGTCAGGTGCTCTAAACCATCACGGCTCGGCCGTAGCGCGGCACCTGGAGATACGAGTTCACAAGTCGCACCCCTGACGCAGCACCCATGCCCCGCGGCTCCGCACCGGCCCGCGCCGCGCGATGTGGGCTGCCCCGTCCCCAGGTCGGCATCGTCCTCAACTTCTGCTTGGGAACGACGCGCAGCCGGTTCTCAGACGACCAGGACCCGGCGCCCGCGCGTGTGACCGGCCTGGCTGTCGATGTGTGCCTCCACGGCCTCGGCGAGCGGGTACGACTTCTCGACCGGGATGCGGAGCTTTCCCCGCGAGATGAGGCCGACGGCCTCGGCGAGCGCTTCCGGCACGCTTCCGGCCACGCCGGAGAATCGGACACCGAACTCCGGCGCGGCGAGGTCGGCGATGGAGATCACCTTCTGCGGATCCCCGGTCAGCTCGACGAGCTCGCGGATCACGCCCGAGCCGGCCAGATCGAGAGCCGCGTCGACATGGCCGAGCCGCCGCACCCGCTCGACCCAGCCTTCGCCGTACGTCGTGGCGAGGGCACCCAGGCCGCGCAGGTAGTCCTGGTTCGCGGCTCCGGCCGTGCCGATCGTCCTGATGCCGCGGTCGCGGGCGATCTGCAGCACCGCCGATCCGACTCCTCCGGATGCACCGTTGACCAGCAGCGTCTGCCCGGCCTGCACACCGACCTCGCGGATGATCCGCAGCGCGGTCTCCACCACGGAGGGGTACCCGGCGGCCTCTTCGAAGGTCAGCCTCTCGGGCATGCGGGCCCAGGCCGACAGCACGGCGAACTCGGCATAGGTGCTCGATCCTTCGCCGAACACGTGGTCGCCGACCTCGACCCCTTCGACGCCCTGGCCGACCTCGTCCACCACCCCGGAGGCGTCCAGCCCGACTCCGGAGGGCAACTCGAGCGGATGGGCCTTCAGGATCTGCCCTTCGCGGATCCTCCAGTCGACGGGGTTCACGCCCGCCGCCCGCACGGCGATGCGTACCTGGCCGGGGCCCGCGTGGGGCTCCTCGGCGTCGACGAGTCGCAGGACGTCCGGACCGCCGAACTCGGCGAAGCTCACTCTTTTCATGCCGTCGACCGTAACCCTAACGGCTAGCGTTTAACAACGGTTACATCTTTGTATCTGATAGCGTGAGGATATGACCGTGCCATCGGGGCGACGCGAACGCAAGAAGGCCGCGACCCGCCAGAAGATCACCGACACCGCCCTGCGACTCTTCCTGGAACGCGGGTACGACACGGTGGGCATCCGCGATGTGGCCGCCGAGGCAGACGTCGCCGTCACCACGGTCTTCTCCCACTTCGCCTCGAAAGAGGCCCTGGTGTTCGAGCGGGATCAAGACTTCGAGCAACGCCTCACGCAGGCGGTCACCAACCGGGCACCGCACGAGCCGCTCATTCCCGCGCTGCGCCGGGAGATCCAGGCCCTGGTGCGACATTGCACGGCGGACAGCGCCGCCCCGGTCCGGCGCATGATCGACGAATCCCCCGCCCTGCGCGAGTACGAGGAGTCGATGGGACTGCGCCATGCAGAGTCGCTGGCGACGGCCATCGCCGCCGATCCCGACCTGTCACAGACCACAACGGCCTGCCGGACGATCGCGAGGTTCGTGATCGACGCCTACTCCCTGGCCCGTGACGCGGCCGATCCACAGACCGCGGTGGACGAGATCTTCCAGATGATCGAGGCCGCCTGGGCCGTCACCCGCCCCTCCGGAAATCCCACCGGCACGGCCTGACCCCGGTCAGGACTCGGCTCCGCCCGGCGCCGTCCCGCCGAACCCCAACGGCAGAGCGAAAGCGTCTGGGGCCGGTACGCCACCGACGATCACCATCCGGCCGGGCACCGGGACGAACCGACGACAGGCGAATGGGAGAGCCCACCGGTATCACGCCCGCACTCGCCGTTCAACGACTCGTACGCGAGCCGGCCGCCGCAGTACTTCGCATCTCACACAAGTACCGAAACCTCCACCGTTTCCCACCGAACCCGTCCCCGGAACGGTGGCCGTCACCCTTGCGGTGGGCGGGGAAGACCGGAACGAAGTCCGGCACCGAGGTCGGTGGTGCCGCGTTGGTTCCGACGGCCGGCCTCGGCGCTCGCAGCGATGCTTCGTACGCCTCACGGTAACGTAAGTACCCGATCAGAAAAGGGACTTGGCAGCAACTCGTACATCGGCGCAGCCGTTGGCACTGGGAGCGATCATGGTGTCCAGGGCCTGACCCTGATCACGTGACGGGACAGGCAGTCTCCAGGGTGGGAGTCTGCACGGGGCCGGCGAACGGCTCCGAACCGGCAGGTGTTAGCTTCCTTCCCGTGGTGGAGCACCAGGACGAGACCAGGGCGGCCTACAACGAGGTCGTCGAGTTGTATGCGTCGTTGTTCGCCGATCGGCTGGAGACGCAGCCGTTCGCGCGGGCCATGCTCGGCACCTTCGCCGAGCTGGTGCGCGGGACGGAGAACCTGCGGGCAGCCGACGTCGGGTGTGGGCCCGGACATCTGACAGCCATGCTCCACGACCTGGGGCTGGACGCCTTCGGGCTCGACCTCTCCCCCGGCATGGTCGACCACGCCCGGCGGGCCCATCCGGCGCTGCAGTTCGACGAGGCCCGGATGGAGGCCCTGCCGGTCGAGGACGGGGCGCTCGGCGGCGTGCTGGCCCACTACTCGATGATCCACACCCCTCCTGGCGAACTACCCGCGCTGCTCGCCGAACAGGTGCGTGTCCTGGCACCGGGAGGCCTGCTCCTGGTCTCGTTCTTCGCGACCGCCGGATCCGAGCCGGTTCGGTTCGACCACAAGGTGACGCCCGCCTACAGCTGGCCGGTGGACCGGTTCGCCGAGCTGCTGGCCGGGGCCGGGCTCGTCACATTCGCCCAGCTGATCCACGATCCGGCCTCCGAGCGGGGCTTCCTCGACGCCCACTTGCTTGCCCGCCTCCCCTAGGGCCTGTCTGGAGTCGTGATCGCTTGGCCTGTTCTTGCCCGTCGGCGGTACGCACGAAAGCGGCTTGAGCTGACCTTGTGCGAGCACTGTGAAGCGGGAGTTCCCACTTCGTGGTGATCCTTACCCGGATACGACAATGCTCGCGCACAGCGATGTCGGCGGAATTGCCGTGTTCGACAACTGCCCGAAGCAATGGGAGTAGTCGACTTGGTCGGTGATGACGCCGGCCCAGAAGAGGGTGTCGTGGACCTGCTCGTGGATCTCCCGGATGCCCGTCACACGCTCCGAGTCCGTGAAGGCGGCACGGGCGAATGGGTCTTTGGTCCATCCGTGCTCCATGACCTTGAGCGGTTTGAGGCTGCGCTTGCCCGCGACGCCCCGGAGCACCTCGAGGGCTTCTGCGTGGCGTTGGCGAGCGGGCATGGCCAGCAGACGCTCAGCCTCCGCCTCTTCGGCTCCCGCGGAGACGATCCGCCCCGAGCGGCGCGGTGCTCCCATGGCCTCACTCCTCAGCCACCACGGCACGCCCGCCTCGACGACGTGGTCGGCGTCCTGCGGGAACACCGGCCGGGCGAACTCCATGAGGCCCTTCGAGATCGCGAAGTGCGGCACAGCCTTGAAGGCGTCCGCCTCCTTCGGCAGCACCGGGGAGTTCGACGGCGCAGGCGTTCAGCACAGCCACCGGCGGCGCCACCACCGCGGCACGGGGCGGTAGGTGACGCGGCGCCCCTGCCGTTCGGCTTGGACGACCACTGCGCCTGGAAAGTGTTCTGATCACAAAGGCGGTCAGGGACTCGGGCGCTGCCACGGTCCAAGGGCTCGCGCACCGGAAAGTCCCTGCCCGCGTCGAGCACGCCTTCGCCCGGACGTAGACCTGGAAGATCCTCCGCGACTGCCGCCTCAAGGGCGACGGCGTCCACCACGTCATGCTCAGCATCGCCCGCCTGCACAACCTCTCCCTCGCCTGGTGACGAAGGCACAAGCAAGTCAGCGAACACGTCATAGATCATTTACGGGACAACGCTCAGGCGCGGTTGGCCCGGGAGGGGTGGGCCCTGTCGGCGGCCACCGTGTCCGTGCGGGCGCGCGGACGCCCGACCGGCCCGCGCACCGCCCCGGTCTGCCGGGTATCGGCTGCCCCTTTTCCTCGGCAAGCGCAGTCCAGCGGGCCGGGACAAGCCAACCGATCAAGACTCCAGGCAGGGCCTGGAGCGGCATCTTACCGGTGAGCTCTCGTATTCAACTGTCGTCAGTTGCCGGTGGAGTCCAGCCCGCTGGTGACCTTGTGTGATCGTCAGCGGCGTACGGCTCCGGGCCCCGCCGGTCTCCTCCAACGAACGCGGCAGAGGGCCTTCGAGTCCGCTGATAGATTCCTACGGTGAGCGAGCAACTGCCCCGCGGCGGCATCGAGCTGTCACCCGACGAGATCGAAGCCCTCCATGCCAGGTGGGCATCCTGCTGGACCCCGAGTGAGGTCGCGCAGCGGTTGGCCGGGGTCAGCACACCCTGGTACGTGGCCGCGGGCTGGGCGCTGGACCTGTTCCGCGGCAGGCAGACGCGCGCTCATGGAGACATCGAGATCGCGATTCCGGCCGCGAGCTTTCCCGAGATCCGCTACCGCTTCCCCGAGTGCGTCTTCGATGCGGCAGGCAGCGGACGGATCTGGGAGGACGCCACACCGGAGGTGCTGGCCGCCGTACACCAGACTTGGCTCCGCGATCCGGTCAGCGGAAACTACCTGCTCGACGTGTTCCGCGAACCACACGACGGTGACACCTGGATCTGCCGACGCGATGAGAGGATCCGGCTTCCCTACAGCGACATCATCCTCCACACCCAGGACGGCATCCCGTATCTGGCACCCGAACTGGTCCTGCTGTTCAAGGCCAAGCATCTCCGTCGAAAGGATCAATCAGACTTCGACGCGACCGTCCCGCACATGACCCTGGCTCAGCGCGAAACCCTGACCGAGCTACTCGCCCGCGTGCACCCGGGGCATCCCTGGCTTGCGGACCTGTAGCCGACCCTCTACCGGTGGGCTCTCGTATCAACTGCCGCCGGTTCCCCGAGGAATCCAGCCCGCAGTGGGGGCTGGACCTGAATCCTCTCGCGCGGGTCGACCTTCTCGGCGGTAGCGGATCCGGAGCCGCCTGAACCGGTGGAGCGGACGCGAGCCGGCCGGCCCGGAGTGATGCGGAGTTCGTCGCGGGCGAAGTCGACGAGGCGGCAGGTGCAGCCACCGTCGGCCCGGGCGAGGCTGGTCTTGCGGTAGTGGGCAGCCAATTGGAGCAGCATGGCGTTGGGGCCGCCGCCTGTTCGGTTCGTTGATCCAGACCTGCTGCCGAAGCACCGGCCTTCGCCGGATCAGGCCGGATCGTCTGGTCGCGGCCGCCTCCCGGCCGCTTCCTGGCGCATCCTTGCGGCGAGGGCCAGGAAGACCGACAGATTCTCGACCATCTCTACGGGGAGCCTGGCCCACGGCTTTCCGTCGCCGTGCCGATGGATCTCCAGCCGGCCTTGTTTCACCGTGACCCGGTCGACCTCGCGCCAGCCGAGCCGGTGGTCGAGGTACCCGACTCCGGCGGGATCGAGGTGGGCCCCGAAGAAGTCGACTCGTTCGCCCGCCTTCAGCCGGTCCCTGTCCTGCGGCAGCCGTACGCGCGTGAATGTCTTGTCCAGTTCGTCGATGAACCGTGCGACCCCCTTGTACGCGTCGGTCAACGTGATCTCGGCACCCTCACGGGGACGCACCCAGAGTTCGTGTGTGGTGACGCTGGTGATCCCGTTCGTCACTTTGGTGCTGCTCCGCCGAATGCCGTCGATCTCGTCCCATGAGTACGCCTCCGGCAGGTGCCCGGCAACCTCCCGGACGATGCCGTGCTGGTAGTGACCTACCCAGACCTGCGCCTGCCGTCTTGTGAGCGCGAGGAAGAGGAAATACCCGGCTGCAGCGACTATGGCGGCCCCCAGGATGAGCAGCGGCAGCCCGTAGTACCAGGCGCCGTGGCTCCGCTGACCCTCCACTGCGGCCGAAATCCCCAGCCAGAGCACCGGCAGTCCGACCAGTGCCGGCAGCAGCACCACGATCCACGGAAAGCGCTTGGGCTCGGTCCATACCAGCCCCTGGCGCGAACCAAGTTCGAACTCCCGCGCGACTCTGCGCATGGAGGGCGGAACAGGAGTGGAACCACGATCCGACACAAGCCCCCCCAAGGCCAGACAGTTGGGGGCCATTGTCGGGGAGAGGAGCCCGTACGGGAAGAGCGCCCCGGCCCGGCGCATCGGCTACGCGGATGGTTCCGCGCCCTCGGACCGGGACGGTCCCCCGCTCTCCTCGCCCCCCACTTCCCGGCTCTCATCCTCACCCCGGACTGGTCCAAGGTCCCGTACCAACGGTCTCCTCGGGCCGCGAGTGCTCGGGACGAGTCGTGGGCCCGACGCACCGTTCGGTGCCGGTGGGGAAGCGGTCGAGGAAGCGTCGTCTCCCTCTCCGGCCCACCGTGCCGGATTCGACGTGCTCCGGCACGGTGGCGTCGCTGTCCTGGGCCCGGCTCCTCGTGCTCCTGGGCCAGGGTGTCCTGTCGAGCAGCGACTGAGCAGGGCCGGGGACGGGAGGCGGAGCATCAGGCCACCGCGTCGGCCCCGATCCTGTTGAGGCGGTCCTGACGGGTTCCGCGGCCGGGCCCGCGTGGGCGGTAGCAGGAACACCGCCGCCGACCCGGCGCCGCCTCAGGACACGCCGAGGGTGCCGGAGTGTGTCAGGCTCCGCGCTCGACCGGACCGATGAGGGTACCGGCGGCCACGTTCAGCCTGCCGTCGGCGAAGGACGTGCCGGGGATCTCGCCGTCCGGGGCCCGCAGTGTGAACGATGCTTCCTGCGCGGCGGTGCCGCGGCCGCTGTTGGGAACCTGGATGTCGAAGTGGATCGGGTGTCCCGGACCGAAGGTCACTACGGTTGTCTGGTCGCCGTAGCGGCCGGGGATGATGCCGACGTCCGAACCATGGTTCGAGAACCGCACGTCGGTGGGCGATCCGGCCAGCTCGCACGGCTCGTACCCGCGCGGCGCCGTCAGCGTCACGCGGTAGTGGCTGTGCCCGCTGCTGGCGGGCCCCTCGGTGATCTTCGCGAGGTGGTTGGCCGGTCGGCAGGCCGAAGGGGCGGAACCGTCGGCCGTCGCGGGCGAAGCCTGTGCGGTAACCGCACCGACGCCCCCCGTCATCAGCGCGGTAGTGGCTACGGCGACGGCGAACTTTCGGGTCATGCGCATCCTGAACACTCCTTGCCTTGCTCAATGGTTCTGCGGGTGTTCTCCACCGGAACCATGGTCAATGCCATTGATGCCCCCGAACAGCCGCGGGGAATGTCTCAGGACTGCCACGGCGTGCGGCCAGGAAGCCAGGACCACGATGTACGGGAGGAAGCCGTCGGCGACGGCAGGTACGGGAGCGGTCCGCCTCCGTCCAGAACGGCTGCCTGGTGCTGTGGACGCAGAGGTTCGGGAATCGTGATGAATCCGACGCCGGGGAGGACCGGATGGCCGGGGCCGTCGTCCAGCGCCACGAACACCCCGAACCGCTCGATGGCCGCAATTGTGCCGGAAAGGATCTCGCCGCGGTGGCGTGATCGCAGGAACGTCCACAGTTCCGGGCTCTCGGCGGCGGTCAGTGACAGCCGGGCGTGGCCCTCGTCCAGCTCAACGGCGATCACCTCGGCGGTGATCCGCTGGCCGACCTCAACGGCCGCCGAGCGATTCCACTCCCAGGAGACGTCCGAAGGCCAGATGGTCCCCAGCGGGCTCGCGGAGAAACCGTCCAGGGTGACCGTCACTCCCTGAGACCGCGTGACCTCTGTGACGGTCCCGGTGCAGAGGTCGCCGATGCGGATCCCTGCCAGGAACTCCCGAGAATCCTGACCGTCCGACGCTTCCCCCATGCCGTCCAGCCTCTCATGGAGAGCGGTACGCCGGCTCGGCCATGGTGTTGTCAGGCTGCGGCCCCAAGCAGGCGCCCGCCCCGGCGGATGTCTTTCTCGCTGCGGACCCGCGCACGTCCCGGTCGGCCGATCCGCCGAAAGGATGAGACGGCCGTCGTCTCCCGCGCCGGAACCGGCCATCGGGTGGATGCCCCGTCGAAGGTCCGTGGCCGAGGGTGGAGCCATGGACGACGAAACACTGTTGGCTCCCTCGGCCACCGAATCCGGCGCTGTCGGGCGCCCGCGCCACCGGCGCTGCCGCCTTGTGCCCATGAGCGCGGGTGCGCTGGGAACCGCTCTCCTCACGGTCGTGACCGGGACGTTCCCGGCACAACCGGCGCACGCCGCGCCTCCCGGACCGGTGATCCGAGCGGACACGAACCGGGACGGCCTGATCGCTCCGGACGACGACGCCGGCAAGGACACCTGGACCAGCCGCCGCGGTGCGCTGATGCTGCCCAACGTGGACGACGACCAGCGGCGTTGCCCCACTGCCGGCCCCGGAGGGGCGCGGTTGCCCGACGAACGCCTGGCGGACTGCAACGATGCCGCGGACACCGTGGTCAACGGCCCTGCCGACCTCGCGGACCTCGCGCCGGTGCACATCACCGCCGCCCCGCGCGTCATGGCCGGCACCACCGCCACCGTCGCTGCCGACCCGGCCTCCCGGAAGCGTGTCCGGATCTTCGCCGAGCGCCGTGGCCGTATGGTTCCGCTGGAGCCCGACGACCGGCTGACCACCGGCGAACTGCGCCACGGCGTCCGACTGGGTGTGGAGGCCGAGGACTTCGTACGCGACCCTCAGAAGTGGGCGGGATTCACCGACATCGTTCTCAAGGTGGAACGCGGTGGTGCCATGGCCGAGGACCGGGTACGACTACGGGTCGCGCCCATCGTATTCCAGCACGACCTGATGCCTATACAGCACATGATGACGGCCGATCACAACATCTCGCCGGCCGAGGTGGAGCGCGGCAAGCACTACGATCCCGCCGCGCAGCCACGGCCCGTGCGACCGGGGGAAGCCGCGTTCCGCCGCGATCTGCGACGCGGCCTCGACCGGGCCGGGCTGCCCGCCCCGCTGTACAACTACCCCACCGGCGGCGATGTCTGGATGCAGGACCTGTTCAAGGCCGCCTACGCGTCCATTCCCGCGCCGGGCGGCCGTGAACACCGCGTCACCGTCATCGTGCGGTCCGCGGACGTGATGCCCGGCACGGCCACAGGCGCTTTCCCGCTCAGGGATGCCTCGCGGAGCGTGTTCCCGCTGCTCCGCGGTCCCGGCACGGGAGTGCTTCAGCAGTACGATCCCCAGCGCGTCGGCAGCGACGACAGCCTGTACTACGGCTCGTTCAGCTCCACCGGGAACTTCGGCACCGTCCCGCCGTACACCTGGCGGGGCCACCGCTACCCGGTGGGCCGGGTCATCTACGGTGGCACGGGAGGCAAGGAATCCCCGGACGCCTCCTTCACCCGGATGCTCGCCGCGCAGGGCTACCAGCGGCCGATATCGGTGGACACCAGCTGGCTGGGGGTCGGTCACATCGACGAGTTCCTGTCCTTCGTCCCGGCCAGGAACGACCGGGGCTGGGTGGCCGTTGTCGCCGACCCCGGCCTGGGACGGAAACTGCTGGAAGATCTCGTGAAGCGCGGCCGGGGCGAGGAACCGCTGGTCCGCGGAATCGCTCCGCAGGACACCGAGGACCCCGGTCTCACGGTCGCCGACGCGTTGCGCAAGCCCTCACTGACCCGGGGCACGGAGATCGCCCGAAAGGGCATCGAATCCGCTCTGCGTACCCTTCGCGAGCAAGCGGGGCTGGCGGAACGCCATGTCGTGCGTGTTCCGGCTCTGTTCAACCGGCTCGACGTGCCCGCCGGGTATCCGCGCCGGGACGTTGTTGCCAACTACCTGCCCGGCGCGGCCAACGGCGTGAGCACCGGCACCGGGGTCTACCTGGCACCACGCCAGCACGCTCAGGAGACCGCCGGCCGGGATGTCTTCGAGCGGGCGGCCGAGAAAGCCCTGAGCGGCACGGGCACCCGGATCCACTGGGTGGAGGACTGGGCCTACTCGCACCACCTCGGCACCGTCGGCGGGGAAGTGCACTGCGCGACCAATGCGCTGCGAAGCCCGTCCGGGACCCGGCCGTGGTGGACCGAGCGGGACTGATCCCGGTCCCGGGGCGCCGTCCGGGCGAACCACCCCGCCTCTTAGGGTGGTTGCTCATGAGCGATCGACACCTGCCCGTCCTGCGCGTCCTCGGCGGCCTTCTGTTCCTGGGGCTGGCCACCGCCGCGTGGGCGACGGCGTCCACCGCGGGTGTCGCGATCGTCGCCGTGGGTCTGGTGACGGCCGGTACGGCGGTGGCGACGGCGGCCCGCCTGCCGCTGCCTCATGCGGCCGGGCGGCCGTGGCTTGCCGCCGCTGCCTCCTTGGTGTTGACGGCCTGCTTCCAGGGGCCGGTTGTCAATGCCACGGGCTGGTGGTGGGCCGTGGAGACGTGCGCGCTGCTCGCTCTTCTGGTGCCGACGGTGCGCCGGATGAACGGGCGGGCCGGGGCGATCGCATGCGCCATGGCGCATGGCGCGGCGGTAGCGGTGCTGCCGCTGCGGATCGGCCTGCATCTGACGCCGCCCGCGGCAGCGGCGGAGATCGGCGTGCTGTGTCTGTTCTCGTCCTTGCTGGCGGCGGGCGCCGCGGCGCTGGGCGGGTACTTGCGCGGCCAGGACTCCCGGAGGCGCCGGGCGCTCGCGGACCAGCGACGTGAGCAGCTTCTCGAAGTGGCCCGTGATCTGCACGACTTCGCCTCGCACGATGTCATGGGCGTGGTGGTCCTTGTCCAGGCCGCTCGGCTCCTGGCATGCGAGGACCCCGAGCGGGCGGTGGAGTTGCTGCCGCGGATGGAGGAGGCGGGTATGCAGGCGCTGGCCGCGATGGACCGCACGGTCCGGACGCTCAACGGGCAGGAGGACCGGGACGGTGAAGCGGATGCTGCCGGTTCGGGCGACGCCCGCGGCGAGCCGTCCGGACGGCCGCCCCGCGCGGAGTGCACCGCCCGTACCCTCGACCGTCAGCGCGACCTGAGTGAACTGCCCGCCCTGACATCACGGTTCACCCGCACCGGCACCGTTCCGGCCCGGCTCGATGTGCCCGCCGGTGTGCTGGAAGGCTTACCCCCGCACGTCAGTGCGACCGGATACCGCATCGTGGTGGAATCCCTCACCAACGTGCGCCGCCACGCCCCCGCTGCCGTCACCGTCTGCATCGCCGCCCGGCGGGTGCCGTACGGCAGTGGGACGGCCCTTCACCTCACTGTCGCCGATACGGCTGAGGCCGGGGCCCGGGCCGCCGAGCGGACCTCCCCGCTCCCGGAGCGCTCGCGGGGCGGCCTCGGACTGGCGGGCCTCACCGACCGTGTCGAGGCCCTCGGCGGCACGCTGGCTGCGGGGCCGCACGGGACCGCGGGCTGGCAGGTCGCGGCCACGCTGCCGCTGCCCGACAGCGCGGCACCGACCAGCGGCCGGCACGGGCGTACGGCCGCCGCCCGGCACACGGCACCCGAGGAGACCGTCGCATGAGCGGCACCGGCACCATCCGCATTCTGCTGGCGGACGATCAGGAGACCATCCGCGCCGGTTTCCGCCTCGTCCTGGACGCCCAACCCGACATGGCCGTGATCGGCGAGGCGGCAGACGGTGTCACCGCGCTGTCCGCCGCCCTGAGGCTCCGCCCCGACGTGCTCCTCGCGGACATCCGGATGCCGGGTCTCGACGGTCTGGAGCTGACTCGCCGACTCGCCGGACCCGGCGCGGACCCGCCCCTCCGGGTCGTGGTGGTCACCACCTTCGACCTCGACACGTACGTGCACACCGCGCTGCGCGCCGGAGCCTCGGGTTTCCTGCTGAAACGCTCCGGACCGACGCTGCTGGTCGAAGCGGTACGCGCGGCGATGTCCGGCGACGCCCTCATCAGCCCCCAGATCACCGCGCGCATGCTGCACCGGCTGGCCCCACCGGTGCTCGGGGAGGGGAAGCCGTCCCCCGAGCCGCTGACGCCGCGCGAGGAGGAGGTCGCGGCGCTGGTGGCCGGGGGGCTTTCCAACACGGACATCGGCGAGGAGCTGTTCATCTCGCTCGCCACCGTCAAGTCCCATGTAGCCAGCCTTCAGCGCAAGCTGGACGTCCGTAACCGCGTCGGCATCGCCGCCTGGGCCTGGCAGTCCGGTCTGGCACCCACCGATCAGGTCCGCTAGGACGTTCTCCTGTGTGGTGATCGCTCGTTGGGCCGTTCATGGGGCGGGCTACGTGGATCTGCATTGTTCCGGATGGAGTGTGGGAGTCAGGAGCACGAGGACAGGTGCCTGGCCGGGGTCTTCTCCTGTCAGGCGCCCGTCTGCCACTCGTCAGGTGCTTCGCCGGCCGGAACGCAATCGCGCTGGACTACTGGACGGTCCCGCCTGCCCAGGCGTGGGCCCATGCCTGGAGTTCCGGTTCGGCCAGAGTGCGCAGCCACAGGTCGGCTCGGTCAGCTCCCTCCTCGGCCGGCCGAGGTCCCACGCCGAGCACGCGCATGCCTGCTCTGCGGGCCGACTCGACGCCGGTGACGGAGTCCTCCACAGCCATTGCGTCCTCCGGCTGCACGCTGCAGAGGCGGACCGCGGTGGCGTAGACGTCGGGATGGGGTTTCGGCAGCAGCCCCTCCCCCGCGACGACGACATGGGCGAAGTAGCTGCGCAGGCCGACCCGGGCGAGGCAGAACTCGACCACATCCAATGGGCAGTTGCTGGCGACCGCGAGCGGGACATGGCGGGCGGCGAGGCGGACCAGTGCCGCCGCACCCGGCATGGTCACCGGGTCTTCGGCGACGAGCGCCATGAAGTGGCTCAGGAGCGCCTGCGCCATGTCGTCCGCGAGTTGAGGCTTCCCGGTCTCTCTGGCCATGAGGCTGCCGCATTCGATGTAGTGCACGCCCTTGGCCCGCTCGGCGAAGCCCGGGCGGGGCTTCAGCCCGAACTCCCTGAAGACCCGACTGCGCGCGTCCTGCCAGTGCCGTTCGGTGTCCACCAGGGTTCCGTCGCAGTCGAAGACGATGGCAGCCGGGGACCAGGTGAAAATGTGACGAGATGTCATTTGCCTGCCGTTCTCGAAGAGCGCGCCACCCCGCTTCGTCAGTGCTCGCAGTGCGAAGCAGGGGACTGCGGAGAGGCCCGCTCGGCCGCAGAAGGTGCGCGGCCGAACGAGCCCCGCTCGACCACGCGTGAAGGCCGATGCTTCGCCTCCGGGTCCTCCAGCGATGGACGTCGTCCGCTCTTCTCCGGATGACCCCAGAAACATCGTGATGACTACGTTAATTTCCCGTCAGAGAGGGCGCAATCATCATTTTGAGTGTTTGACGGCACGCCTATTTCCAAGTACTCGCGAGGCGCGCGCGGCAACCGGCGACCGGCGGATGAAACGCCACACCCTTCCAACTCCCATGCAAATGGCGTGACTTGATCCCAGAGATCGAACCCTGGAGAGGGCGACCGCACTCGGCAGCACCGGGGAAGCATGATTTTCCGCCATTGGCCGTACTCACACACAGCCCAAGAACAATAATAATCTCCACGCATTAACGGCACGGAGCGCCGTCAGTGCGCCGCGGCGCACGACTTTCCCGTATCAAGAGAATTGGCACTGGTGAACGAAGGCGGAACACACATGCAGGACAGGGCGCGCGCGACCCGAAGGTCTCTCCTGGAAGCCGCAGCACATCTTTTCGTTGAACAAGGGTACGTACGGACGAGCATCAATGAGATCAGCAACCTTTCGGGGCGCACCAGCGGAGCCGTCTACTTCCACTACTCCAGCAAGGAGAGGCTCGCGCTGGCCGTCGTGCGCGAGCAGTTCGCAGCCTGGCCGTTGCTGGCCGACCGCTATGCCGCCCCCGGGATACCGCCGCTGGAGAAGCTGGTCGCCCTCAGCTTCGATATCGCCGCGGCGCTGTGCGACGACGTCATGACCCGGGCCGGCGCGCGGCTGTGGGCTGAGCGCCGCACCATCGACATCGCCATACCCACGCCCTTCGCCGTCTGGACCACTGCCGTCACACGCCTTCTGGCCGAGGCCCGTGCCGACGGCGAACTGGCTGACGAAGTCGAGCCGTCGGGCACCGCCACGACCTTGGTGTGCGCGTTCTTCGGGCTGTACGACCTCACCGAGGAGATGGCGGAGCGTGAGGACCTCTCCGACCGGCTGCACCGGTGGTGGCTGCTGATCCTCAAGGCGTTGCAGGCACGCCCCGAGCCCGCCGCCCTGGTCGCACGGGCCCTGGCACACCACCGGCCGGCGCCCACCGGATGAGCCTCCCGTACTGACCGTCGGGCCCGGTCTCCACAGAGACGTACCGCACCCGCGACGCCGCCACCGGACTCGATCACGAGCCGACCGGCCGACGCAGGGCCGTAGCGGTCCGGCACCGTTCCGCGTGATCGCTGCGTGATACGCAGGCCGCACGTGACACCAGCGGGTGAACGGTCCCCGAGGCCGACCACGATCACTCCGCTGGCTCGCGGGCGTACCTCGCTGATCGGGTGACATCGGATGGTTGTGGCCGCGTGTACCACCGCGCCACCGCCGAGATGTGGGCGGATGTCGCTCCGCCGTCCCACAGCTGCGATGCACCGGGATTCGTCCCCGCCCGCGCCCCGGTGCAGCCCCTTCCTGACAGGGCACGCACCACTCGCATGCAGTACATCGAGGCGCATGCGCGGCTCATCGCCGTACCGCCGGGCAAGGTCGTGGACGAGTAGTGGACCGGGAGAGCCATTGCCGCACCACTGCCACCGGGTTCGAGTGGCAGCGGTGCGGTGGTCGGCTAAGACTGAGGCAGCGGTTCGGGATCAGGACAACAGATCCCGATCTCGTGGTTTCCGGACCACTCGCTCCGGCCATCGAAAAACGCGAGTGCGGGGCGCCGACCGTAATGGCGGCGACGCTCGAAAGTTCCTCAAGGAGCTCGCATGGAGGAGAAAGCCCTCGACGTCCTGACGCCCGGGCCGGACGAATCCGCAGTCGGCATACGCAAGTACACCAGCCCGGAGGGCGGCGTCGAGAAGGACCTCGCAGAGGTTCTGGCTGATGTCATGTGCGTCGAACGGGTGTCGATCGACGACCATTTCTTCGATGACCTCGGCGCCAACTCATTGGTCATGGCACATTTCTGTGCACGTGTCAGGAAGCGCACGGACCTTCCCTCGGCGTCGATGAAGGACATCTACCGGCATCCGACGATCCGCGGTCTGGCGACAGGGCTCGCGAATGCCGCGCCCGTCGAGCCGTCGGTCCCGGCACCGACCGAGGTGGTGACCCCTGTCCGCACGGCGCGGTACGCGCTCTGCGGAACCCTGCAGTTCCTGCTCTTCCTGGGCTACTCGTTCCTCGCCGGGCTTGTTGCCGACCGAGGCTATTCATGGGTCTCCGCCGGGTCGGGCGTGATCGATGTCTACCTGCGGTCGTTCATCTTCGGGGGCGTCGGTTTCGTCGCTCTGTGCACCTTCCCCATCGCAGCCAAGTGGCTCCTCGTCGGCCGTTGGAAACCACGCGAGTTCCCGGTCTGGGGTCTTACCTATCTGCGCTTCTGGACCGTCAAGGTCCTGATCCACGCCAACCCGATGATCTTCTTCGTCGGCAATCCCCTGTACGTGCTGTACCTGCGAGCGCTGGGCGCACGGATCGGCAAAGGGGTCACGATCCTCTCCCGCAACGTTCCGGTCTGCACCGATCTGCTCACGGTCGGCGCCGGCACGGTGATCCGCAAGGACTCGTTCCTCCTCTGCTACCGGGCGCACGCCGGCCGTATCCAGACCGGTCGGATCACCCTCGGCCGGGACGTGTTCATCGGCGAGAAGACCGTGCTCGACATCGACACGTCGATGGGTGACGGGGCTCAACTCGGCCACACATCCACGCTGTACAGCGGCCAGGCCGTGCCGGGCGGTCAGCGCCGGCACGGGTCCCCGGCGCAGCTCACGGAGCACGACTACGTAAGGATCGGGCCCGCCCCATGCGGCACGCTGCGCCGGGCCGGCTTCGGTCTCGTCACCTTGCTCCAGTTGTTCTTCCTCTACCTGCCGCTGGCGGTCGGGGGCGCGTACATGCTGGTCACCCTGGTTCCGGCGCTGCACGACCGGCTGGCAGCGGGCACGGTGCAGCTCACATCGCCGGACCTCTACCTCGACGCGCTGCTCCTCTCCCTGCTGCTGTTCTTCGGCTTCGTCGTCGTGGGCATGGCCGTGATGTTCACCGTTCCGCGCCTGCTGAACCTGGTCGTCAAGCCGGACAAGGTCTATCCGCTGTACGGGTTCCATTACTCGGTGCACCGGGCGATCGGGCACCTGACCAACATCAAGTTCTTCACATGGCTGTTCGGTGACAGCTCCTACATCGTCCACTACTTGCGCGGCATCGGATACGACTTGTCCCGGGTCGAACAGACCGGGTCCAACTTCGGCACGGAAGTCCAGCACGAGACCCCGTTCCACTGCTCGGTCGGGAGCGGGACGATGGTCGCCGATGGACTCTCCATCATCAACGCCGACTATTCGAGCACGTCCTTCCGGGTTTCCCGGGCCTCGATCGGGTCGTACAACTTCCTCGGGAACAACATCGCCTTTCCCTCGGGGGCCAGGACGGGCGAGAACTGTCTCCTCGCGACGAAGGTGGGGGTTCCGCTCGAGGGCGAGGTGCGCGAGGGAGTGGGGCTGCTCGGCTCGCCGTGCTTCGAGATTCCCCGGTCGGTCGAGCGCGATTCCCGGTTCGATCATCTGCGCACCGGCGACGAGTTGCGCCGCAGCCTCGCTGCGAAGAACCGCTACAACATCCGCTCGATGGTCTTCTTCCTGCTCGTGCGGTGGCTGCACTTCTTCGTGCTCACGATGTTCGGCCTGGCCAACGCCGAGCTGTACGACTCCTACGGGCACGTCATGATCGCCGCGTTCCTGGTGTTCAGCCTCGGGTTCACCGCCGTCTATTTCGTGCTGGTGGAGCGCGGCATCGCGGCATTCCGCACTCTGCAACCGCGGGTGTGCTCCATCTACGATCCCTACTTCTGGTGGCACGAGCGCCTCTGGAAGGTTCCCGACACCTACCTCAACATCTTCAACGGCACGCCCTTCAAGAACGTGATCTGGCGAATGCTGGGGGTTCGGATCGGCAGCAGGGTCTTCGATGACGGCTGCTACATGACGGAGCGGACGCTCACCACCATCGGGAACGACTGCACGCTCAACGCGGGAAGCAAGGTCCAGTGCCACTCGCAGGAGGACGGCACCTTCAAATCCGATCGCAGCACCCTCGACGCCGGCTGCACCATCGGTGTGGGAGCCCATGTCCATTACGGCGTGACGATGGGCGAAGGCGCGGTGCTCGCACCCGACTCCTTCCTCATGAAGGGCGAAGAGGTCCCCCAGCACGCACGTTGGGGAGGAAACCCCGCCGCGGAGATGCGAGAAGCCCCCCACCGGCCCGAGGCGCTGACGCGGAAGGGATAGCGGCTGCGCCCCTGTCGGCACGGAACAGCACGGTAGCGAAGGCGAATGGAGAGAGACGGCCAGATGGGAATCCAAGCGCAGGCCGACCGCGAATTCTGGCGCGATGTGCTCGCCGCCGGCGGATTCACCGAGATCCCGCGGTGGACGCTCGATGGGGTGCGAGGCGTCGGCGAACACGTGGTGCCGGTCCCGGACGATGTCGTGACGGCGTTGGAGCGGCTGGCCGAGGATCTGACGGTGCCGCTCGGCTCGGTACTGCTGGCAGCGCACGCCAAAGTGATCGCCGCCCTGTCCGGCGAGCACGAGGTCGCAACCGGATATGTCGGTGCGGAGGGCGGCCCTCCACTGCTGTGCCGGCTGACGACCGAGCCCGGCTCGTGGCGGACGCTGCTGCTGGACGCCCATCGAGTCGCGGCGGACCTGCTCTCGCACAAGGACTTCCCGGTCGATGAGCTCAGACGCGAACTCGGCCTGGCCGAGCCGTCGATCGAGGTCGTGTTCGATCCGCACGGCATGAGCGGCGAAGTCACCGGTGACACCGTGCTGTGGGTGGGATTCTCACAACGCGACAGCCGCCTTGTGCTGCGGCTGCGGTTCCGGACCGACGCGCTCGACGAGGACTGCGCCGTCAGGATCGCCGGTTACCACCTCACCGCACTCGCGCGGATCGCCGCCGACCCCGACGCCGAGCACGGGCGGCAGAGCCTGCTCTCCGCCGGGGAGCTCCACTTCCAGCTCGAAGAGCTCGCCGGTCCGCGACGGGAACTGCCGGACCACCGGTTCCACGAACTGTTCGAGCAGCGGGTGGCATCACACCCGGACGCCGTCGCCGCGGTGCACGGGGAGCTGCAACTGACGTATCGAGAACTCAACGCGCGCGCCAACCGGCTGGGACGAGCCCTGCTGGCGCGGGGGCTGCGCCCCGAAGGTGTCGTCGCGGTGGTGACCGAGCGCAACCTGGACTGGATGGCCGCCGTCCTCGCGGTCTTCAAGGCCGGCGGCGTGTACCTGCCCATCGAGCCGCATTTCCCGGCCGACCGCCTCGCGACCATGCTCTCCCGTGCCGAATGCGGGCTCGTGCTGACCGAGCCCGGCAGCACCGCCACGCTCGACCAGGCCCTCGGCTCACTGCCCGGGGTCCGGAAGCTGTTCATCGGCGAAGCCTGCGAAGAGGACCATCCCGACGATGATCTGGGCCTCCACGTCGCTGCGGACCAACTCGCCTACATCTACTTCACCTCCGGCTCCACGGGTGAGCCCAAGGGCGCGATGTGCGAGCACGCGGGCATGCTGAACCATCTCTACGCCAAGATCGACGACCTGGGAATCCAAGAGGGGCAGGTGGTCGCCCAGACCGCACCCCAATGCTTCGACATCTCGCTGTGGCAGCTGGTGTCCGGGCTCCTGGTCGGGGGGCGGACACTGCTGGTGGAGCAGGAGGTGATTCTGAACGTCCAGCGGTTCGTCGACAGGATCGTCGACGGCCGGGTCGCCGTACTCCAGGTCGTGCCCTCCTACCTGGACGTGGTCGTGTCCTGGCTGGATCAGCACCCCCGCGAGCTGCCGGACCTGCGGTGCGTGTCGGTCACCGGCGAGGCGCTGAAGAAGGAGCTCGTGCAGCGCTGGTTCGCCGCCCAGCCCGGGATCAAGCTGGTCAACGCCTACGGTCTGACCGAGACCTCGGACGACACCAACCACGAAGTCATGGACCGTGCGCCCGACGGAGACCGGGTCCTGCTGGGCCCCGCGGTCAACAATGTGCGCGTCTACGTCGTCGACGAGCACCTGGTCCCGGTGCCGCTCGGGGCCCCCGGCCTGATCGTCTTCTCCGGCGTCTGCGTCGGCCGCGGATACGTCAACGACCCCGAGCGCACCCGGCAGGCCTACCTGACCGATCCGCACCGTGAGGACGCCCGGCTCTACCGGGGCGGCGACTACGGCCGCTGGACGCCCGGAGGGAAGCTGGAATTCCTCGGCCGCCGCGACACCCAGGTGAAGATCCGTGGCTTCCGCATCGAGATCGGCGAGATCGAGAACACCCTGTTGCAGGTACCCGGTGTCCGCGACGGTGCGGTCGTGGTCGCCGAGCGGGCCGACCGGAGCAAGTACTTGGTGGCGTTCTACTCCGGTCGGCGGCCGCTCGATGCCGACGTCGTGCTGGACCGGCTCGGTGCGTCGCTGCCCGCGTACATGGTCCCGTCGTCCTTCCACTGGCGGGAGACCCTGCCGCTGACGGCCAACGGCAAGATCGACAGAAGGACTCTGGAGGCGCTCGCCGGGGAACCCGATGCCGTCCGGGACGACTTCCAGGCGCCGGATACGCCCACCGAACGGCAGGTGGCGGCCGCCTGGGCGAAGGTGCTCGGCATCCCGCAGGACCGGATCGGACGGCGGGACCACTTCTTCGACCGGGGCGGCACGTCGCTGTCGGCAGTGAAACTGGCCATCGTCCTGGACCGTGCGGTGTCCCTCAAGGACGTCACCCGCCACCCGGTCCTCGCCGATCTGGCCGGGCTGGTCGACGGCAGGTCCGAGCGGCGTGCCGGGCTGCTTCAGCCGCTGTCGGAAGCGGAACCGGACGGTGCCCGGACCGCGGCCCTGGTGTGCTTCCCCCACGCCGGTGGCAACGCGGTGAACTTCCGGCCGATGGCCAGGGCGCTGCCGGACGGCGGACCGGCGGTCTACGCCGTCGAGCTGCCTGGTCATGACGTGGCAGCCGAGAGCGAACCGCTCGCACCGATGACGCAGGTGGTCGAGCAGGTCGTCGGCGAGATCACCGGGCGTGGTCTGACCAGGGTCCTGCTGTGGGGCCACTCCTCGGGCGCCGCGTTGGCCGTGGAGACGGCCAGAAGGCTGCGGGAGCGCGGGGTGGACGTCCAACGGGTGTTCCTCGGCGCGCAACTGCTCGGTGATGCCGAGGACCGGCGCGCGGCCGTCGCCGGGCTGACCGGGCGGAGCAACGCCGAGATCGCCGCGAGCCTGGGCACGGACGGCGACCGCATCGCACTCGGTGAGCTGGGTGCGCGGCACGCCGAGCACGTCGGCGCCGCCTACCGGCACGACTACGTGTCCGCTCACCGCTACTTCACCGACGCCCTGGAGCACCCGCCCGCGCAGAAGCTGTCCGTACCGGTCACCGTGGTCGTTGCCGCGGACGACCCGAGCACGGCGGAGTACCCGCACCGGTTCCACGAGTGGCGGCTCCTGGCCGAAGAGGTCGACCTGCACGAGCTCGCCGACGGCGGCCACTACTTCCTGCGTACCCGTCCGGCCGAGGCGGCGAAGGCCGTGCTGCAGGCCACCGAATTGTTCGCTTCTTCCTGAGTCTCAGTCGAAAGGAAACCGAGATGTCGTCCACATCCACGGCGTCGCTGGTCGACGTGGAACTGGAATCCGGCAGACCCCCGCGGCTGCGGGCCGAGCCCACCGGCGACGCGCCGGCCTGGGCGGCCGAGCACCGGGACGCGCTGCGCGCAGTCGTCGCCGAGCACGGATCGGTCCTGGTCCGCGGCCTCGGGCTGCGTGACGCGGCCGAGACCGGAGCCGTCTTCTCGAAGCTGGCCACCGGTCTGATGACCGAACGGGAGGCCTTCGCGCCCCGGGAGGCCTACTCCGACGGGGTGTACTCCTCATCGAAGTGGCCGCCGAACCAGCCCATGTGTATGCACCACGAACTGAGCTACACGCTTGAGTTCCCCGGCCTGATGATGTTCGCCTGTCTCAGCGCTCCCACCGACGGCGGGGCGACCGCGGTGGCCGACTCACCGACCGTGCTCGACGCACTGCCCACCGAGCTGACCGAGCGGTTCGAGCGCGAGGGCTGGCTGCTGACCCGCAGCTACAACGACGAGATCGGCGCGTCCGTCGCCGAGGCCTTCGGCACCGAGGACCGGGGCGCCGTCGAGCGCTACTGCCGCGCCAACGCGATCTCGTTCGAGTGGCAGCCCGATGGCGGACTGCGCACCAGACAGCGCCGCAGCGCCGTGGTACGCCACCCGGTCACGGGCCGACGCTGCTGGTTCAACCAGATCGCGTTCCTCAACGAGTGGACGATGGCCCCCGAGGTGCACGAGTACCTGGTGGATGTCTACGGCGCCGACGGGCTGCCGTTCAACACCCGTTTCGGCAACGGCGACCCGATCGGCGAGGACGTCGTGCAGCTGCTCAACGGCGTCTACGAGGCGAACACCGCACGCGAACCGTGGCAGGCAGGAGACCTGATGATCGTCGACAACGTCCGCACCGCGCACAGCAGGGAGCCCTTCGAGGGACCGCGCGAGGTGCTGGTCGCCATGGCCGATCCGGTGCGCCTGGACGACTGCTCGCCGACCGTGGAGGTGACCGCGCGATGACCACCGTCGACTCCACCACGAGAGAGCCCGCAGGGGCCTCACCACCTGCCGTGCCACCGTTCGCGGTGATCTCCGGTGCCCAGGTCCAGCGCGCGCTGCACGGCTGCGAGAAGCGGATCACCGAGCTGGTCGAGGCCACCTACCGGGTGCACGGCGCCGGTGATTCGGTGAACCCGCCGTCGTACTTCCTGCGTTTCCCCGACCGCCCGTCCTCCCGGATCATCGCGCTGCCCGCCTCGATCGGCGGGAAGACACGGGTGGACGGCCTGAAGTGGATCTCCAGCTTCCCGGAGAACGTGACGGCCGGTATCCCGAGGGCATCGGCGGTGCTGATCCTCAACGACCACGACACCGGCTACCCGTTCGCCTGTCTGGAGAGTTCGATCATCAGCGCCACCCGGACGGCCGCGTCGGCGGCGTCCGCGGCCGACTGGCTCAGCCGCGACCGGCCGCGGCCGACGCGCGTCGGATTCTTCGGGGTGGGCCTGATCGCCCGCTACATCCACAGCTTCCTGGTCGGCACCGGCTGGTCGTTCGACGAGATCGGCGTGCACGACCTGTCCCCCGACAGCGCGGCAGGTTTCCGGTGCTACCTGGAGCAGTCGGACACCGTCGGCCGGATCACCGTGCACGAAAGCGCCGAGCAGCTGATCCGGAACAGCGATCTGGTCGTCTTCGCCACGGTCGCCGGTCAACCGCACGTCAGTGACCTGTCCTGGTTCGCACACAATCCGCTGGTGCTGCATGTGTCGCTGCGCGACCTCGCGCCGGAGATCCTGCTCGCCTCGACCAACATCGTCGATGACGTCGAGCACTGCCTCAAGGCCGACACCTCGCCGCATCTGGCCGAGCAGCTCACCGGCGGCCGTGACTTCCTGCACGGCACGTTGGACGACGTGATGGCCGGGCGGGTGACGGTGCCGGCGGACCGGCCGGTGGTGTTCTCGCCCTTCGGCCTAGGGGTCCTCGACCTCGCGGTGGGCAAGTACGTGTACAGCGAAGTGGCCCGCTCCGGGGAGTTGCACGTCGTCGACGACTTCTTCCACGAACTGAGCCGGTACGGATGAGCTGCCGAAGAGCGCAGGACGCGCCTTCGAGGCCGATCCCAGGAGAGACCACCGGTCACGTCGCAGCAGGTCCTGACGAGCAGGACAGCGGCTGCTGACGCAGGGCCCGTCCCGCCGGCCGGAGACGGGGGTCCCGCCCGCACGAGCGAGGAGCCCGCCCATGGCCGGACGGCTCCGAAAGTGCTCTGCACCAGACAGAGGAGATCATGGTGCCTGTCGTATCCACTCCCTACGCCTTCAACGAAGAGAACCTCTATGTCGACCTCCGGTCGATCTTCGGGCAATCGCTCTTCCTGAAGTGTGAGGGCTTCAACTTCGCCGGCTCGATCAAGTTGAAGGCCGCGACCGCGATGGTGGAGGCCGCTGAGCGGGATGGAATCCTGACACCGGAATCGATCCTGGTCGAGTCCTCGTCCGGAAATCTCGGCGTGGCGCTGAGCATGATCGCGGCGAGCAAGGGCTACCGGTTCCTGTGTGTGACGGACTCCCGCGGCAATCTGTCGAACAGAATGATGATGGAGGCGCTGGGCAGCCAGGTGCATGTGATCACCGAACAGGAGGCGGGCTGCGGTTTTCTCGGTGCGCGGCTCGAATACCTCCGTGCGCTGTGCGCCTCCGACGACCGGTATGTGTGGCTCAGTCAGTACACCAATCCGAGCAACTGGAAGGCGCACTACCGTACGACCGCGCCGGAGGTGGCCCGTCAGTTCCCGCGGCTGGACGTGCTGTTCGTCGGGGCCGGCACCACCGGGACCCTGATGGGCTGTGCGCGCTACTTCCGGGGATGGCACCGGCCCGTGCGGATCATCGCGGTGGACAGCGTCGGCTCGGTCTCGTTCGGCGGTGCGCCGGGCCGCCGCATGATTCCCGGTCTGGGTATGAGCATGCGTCCGCCACTGCTCGACGAGTCCTATGTCGACGAGGTGATTCGTGTCGAGGAGGCGGACACCATACGTGCCTGCCATCGTCTGGCCAGGCGCGGGTTCCTGTTCGGTGGCTCCACCGGCACGGTGATCAGCGGCGCGACGGACTGGTTGGCCCGGCACGACGCGGACGAACTCACCGCGGTGGCCGTGGGCCCGGACCTCGGCGAGCGCTACCTCGACACCATCTACCAGACCAACTGGCTGCAGGATCTCTACGGTGAGGACGTGCTCGAATCCAGGGAGGAGGCCGCCGGCTCCTGGGCTGTCGCTCCCCCGCCGGCGACACGCTAGGCCCTGTCGGCCGGGCCCTGCGGACCGGCAGCCGGCATGGGCGCCCGCGTCGGGCGCGACGCTCGGGATCCCTGTATCGCCTGCGCTTTTGAGGAGCGGTGCTGGGCCATTCGTGTTGTGATCGATGTCGGAGGAGGCGGCGCTTTCGGAACGGGAGGAAATCATGACCGAGAAACTGCGGGCGCGAGACATCATGTCCGGTGGCGTGCAGTGCGTCGGTGCGCACCAGTCGTTGTTCGACGTGGCGAAGACGATGCGCGATCTGAACGTGGGCTGCCTGCCGATCTGCGGCGACAACAACAGACTCACAGGCTTGATCACCGACCGTGACATCGTCGTCAAATGCTGCGCCGAGGGCATCGACCCGGCAACCGTGCAGGCCGGATCGCTCATGGGCAAGGTTCACTGGATCGACGCCGAAGCGGATGCCGGCGATGTCCTGGCGACCATGGAGGAACACCAGATCAAGCGGTTGCCGGTGATCGATGTCCAGGGCGGCCACCGACTGGTCGGCATGATCACGGAGGCGAATCTTGCGAGGAATCTGAGCGACGAGCAGATCGCCGAGTTCGCGAGCCACGTGTACGCGGGCGCCGGGATGTCCGGCGGGTCCGGGGGCTGAGGTCACGCCGCCGAATCCCACAGGAGAAGCCGGCCCTCGGGTGGGATATCCGTCCCCGGGTGCGTGATCCCGGCACGCGGCCGGTCAGCTGTGGGTTCTCAGGGCCTGGAGGAGCATCGGTAGCGAGGAGTGCAGCTCACGCTGCCAGTAGGGCCAGCCGTGCGTCCCCGGTCCGTAGAAGTTGGTGGTCACATGCTTCGCGCCCTTGCGTTCGAGTTCGCTCGCGAGGGCTTGGTTCTGTCTGTTGAAGTCCGCCTCGAGTTCGCTCACGGTGCCCGGCGGGTCCAGGGGGCCGGTGGTGCCGTCGCCGCACGACAGGTACACGGGGAGCGACGTGAGGCGCTTGGCCAGGTGGAAGGGGTCGTGGGCCGCCCAGACGTCACGTTGCGCGACGGGGTCGCCCCAGACCCTCAGCGGGTCGTTGCCCTGGCCGGCGAAGAACCCCATGATGCGGTTGGCCGACTCGTCGTCGAGCAGCGGGTGCACGGAACCGGAGTACGCGGCGGCCGCCTTGAACAGCCCGGGATGCCGGGCGGCGTACAGCAGGGCGCCCTGGCCGCCCATCGAGAGTCCCGCCACGACGCGGTTCCCGCCGGCCCCCCAGCCGTGCTCCAGGAGCAGGCGCAGTTCCTTGGTGTGGAAGGTCTCCCATGCCGGGTCACCGCCCTGGCCGTAGTTCCACCAGTCGCTGTACCAGCCGTTCCAGCCGGCCTCCGGCATGACCACGAGGACGTCGCGCAGGCTGTCGGTCCGCGCGATGTCGGTGCGAGCGGTCCATGACGTGTAGTCGCCGCAGCAGCCGTGCAGCAGCCAGAGCGTCGGCCAGCGCCGGCTGCGGTCGCCCGGGTCCCAGCCATCGGGTGTGAGCAGGCGTACGTTCACCGTCCGGCCGCCGAGGGCCGGTGAACGCACCGACAGGTCGACCTGCCGGTCGGCGACCCGGGTGACCGCGACGACCTCGGCGCCCCGGGACGGAACCCCGGCCCCGTCCACTTCCCGGGCAGGTGACATTACCGAAGCGGTGGCGAGCGCCGGCGGGGTCGTTGCGACGGCGAGCAGCAGCGCGGCAAGGAAGAACAGGAAGCGCGATCGGTGGATCGGGACGGCGGTCATGGCGGCTCCCGGCGGTCGGTGGTCGATGGCTGCGGTGTTCTCGGACCGGGCCGGCTCAGCCCCGGTCCGGCAGGATCAGCAGTGCATCCCCGACAGGGCGTTCACCGGCCGCGTCGGACGGGTTGTTGATCACTTCTCCGTCGACCACCGTCGTGGTCGACCCGCCGCCGTCGAGGTTGACCGCGTCGCGCAGGCCGAGTGCTCTGGCGACGGCGGCGCTCTCGGGGATGGTCAGCCCGAGCGCGGCCGTGCTGCGTCCGTCGGCGGTGACGAACACGGTCCTGCCGGCGGCGTCCACCCCGGCCAGCGTGCGTGGGTTGCGCTTGTGCACCCAGCCGTAGTAGAAGCTCTCGTTGCCCGGCTGCACCATTCCGTCGGTGGCGGGCGTGATGTGCAGCCGTCCGTCGCGGACCAGTTCGGGGCCGCCATTGACGATGTCGGTCGCCGGTGACGGGGAGACCGTGCGACCGCTGCCGTCCCGCAACGTCCCCTCGATGCGCAGGGGTCGGCCGACCTGTGCGAGTGCGGCCAGCTCGGCGACGCGTGTGCCCGTCGCCTGCACGGAGCTGCCCTCGGCCGGCAGTGGTCCGCCGCGCGGTGAGCGGAGTTCGAGGACCCGCCCGCGGGCGTCCAGTACGGCCTCCAGGCCGTCTCCCTGTGGCGTCCGCCGCCCGTAGTCCGGTGTGAACGCCACGAGTTCGTCGCGGTCGGTGCAGGTCACGTCGTGCAGCGGCAGCCGGGTCGGGGTGTCGTCGGCGGTGCCGCCGCAGTTCCTGATCAAGCCCGGTACGCGGTCGACACCGTCCAGGGGTCGCGACGCGCCCCGGCCGATGACCCGTCCCTTCCAGGTGAGCCGGACGATCCCGCTGTGCCGGCCGGAGTCGCGTATCACCAGGCCGGGGCGCCCGTTCACCGGCTCGCTCAGCAGCCGGCCGTCGTAGACGCCGACGCCGGCCGGATCGCCCGGTGCTCCGGCGCTCGGGTCGAGGACGAAGAACCCGCCGTTGACCGCCGCGGTCGCGCCGGCGACGGCCGCCAGCTCGCTGGTCCTCTCGCGGTTCTCCAGATCGGAGCCGTACGATGCCGTGAGCTCGCCGCGGAAGCGGTGCGGGTCGATGGTGAGTACGTCGATCCGCCACGGACCGCGGTCCGCCGGGTTCCCGTCCCAGCCGGTGTACACGACGGACCCCGTGTATCCGGCTCCGCTCAGCCGGGTGCGCTCCGCCGTCCCGGTGGACTGCGAGTCGAACCGTCCGACCCGGACCCGCCATCCAAGCGTTCCACCGGCGTAGTCGGCGACCGCCGGAGTCGTGACCTCCTCGACCCGGGCCTCGAAGCCGTCCTCCCGCAGGTCGCCGGCCAGCTCGTCGGCGCTCGCCCGGTCCTTCAGCGCCGTCGGCGGCGCGTCGGGGTCCGGCGAGGTGGCACCGCCCGGGATGGAGACCTCGACCGTCCACGCGAGCGCCGCGGCGTCGGTACCGCGCACGATCCGCGTGAGGGTGACACCGGGCTGCAAGGTCCGCGTGCTGCGGGTCTCGGTCAAGCCGACGGCGCCCAGCGGCAGGGCACGCGTCGGCGCCGGCCGCGGTTCGGAGGCGGCGGGCACCGGCAAGGCACCCACCACGGCGAAGAGGGCCAGACCCGTACACGCACCGAGCAACTTGCTGTTCACGTACCCCCCTTGGAAAGAACGGCTCAGCAACGGTGCGTGCGGGGGCGGCCACCCGTCAAGACGTGTGCGTGTCCATCTCCTCTCCCGTTCCGGGCAGTTCAACCATGCCGAAGGACGCAGGGCATGGCCGGTCGGGGAAGCCGGCTCGGTAGGTCCGCGGAGTGCTGAGTGCTCCCCTTCGCGGCAGGCCGCGCCTACGCTGGCACGTATGACCATGGGGGACGAACTGCTCCTGCTCGCGATAGTGCCGGGCAGGCGGCGCATACGGATACGGGGCGGGGACCGGATCCGGTTCGCCCTGCGGGCCTCGGAGTTGGCGGATCTGGGCCTGGCCGGACGGATCGCCGTCGGGCCCCGGCGGATCGAAGTGGTGGACCCCCGGCCCGTCGAGGACCGCCGCCTGAGCAACGTCCTGCACACTCTCGGCGCGGCTGCTCCCCCGCCCGACCTCAAGGACTGGCTGCGCCGGACACCGCGCTCCCTGACCGTCGAGTACCTCTCCCGGCTGCAGGACCAGAAGGCGGTCCGTGTGCGTAGGTGGCGCGACTCCAGCGGCCGTACCCGCCACGACATTCTCTCTGTTGACCTGCCGCGCCGCCGGGCAGTGCTGACCCGCCTCGACAGCGTGGTCCGCTCCGGCTCCGCAAGGTCCACCGCCGACCACGACCTCACCCTCGCCGTGCTCGTCCAGGCCGCGCGCCTCGCCGCTGCCGCCTATCCAGGACTGCGCGGCATCACCGACCGCCGCCGTATGGCCGCCCTCGCCACAACCCGCCGTCTCGCCCCCGCAACCGCCGAAGCGGCCCCGGTGGCCGACGAGGAACTCGCTGCGGCACTGACCGCCGGCGCCGATGTTCTCACCCGCCAACTCCTCGGCGAGCTCCGTGACCTCTACGCCGACTTCACCACCGGCGGCCACGGCATCGGCCACAATCTGGACCCGGGCAGTTGGTCCGAGGGCGGCGCAGGCCACCACGGCACCGGCCACCACGGCGGCGGGCACGCAGGCTGGTGACACCGACAGCCGGAGCCGTGCGACTCCTGACCGAGCCCGGACCCGGCGCGGCGGGCCGTGGGTCCTGATCCAGGCGATCAGCGTACGGACGCCGATCGGTTCGGTGTCGAGCAGGCCAGGTCAACCGCCCCGACCGCGCCGAAGGCCGCCGTATCGGCAGGTCAGACCCCATCGACGCCTACGCCGCCGCCCGCGCCTCACTCTCCGGGTGCGCGGCCGGCACACCCAAGGACGAGACCGTCACCGGCGGACGCGCGCTCCGCAACGCCGCCCGGTCAACGGTCAAAGCCCGCACCGACGGCGCTGCGCACCGCGCTCCGGATGCTGTTACCCGCGCCCGGCTGTCGGCGGGGTGCGCCGTCGCAGGCGCTCTCCTTGCGGCCCGAACATGATCAGGTATTCCACCGGTCCGCCGGGGCCGGCGTTCGCAACTCCGTGGGCAGAGCGTGTGTCGAACTCGGCGAAGTCCCCGGCGCCCAGGACGAGGTCCTGCTCGCCGAGTGCCAGCCACAGTCTTCCGTACAAGACGCACACCCATTCGTACCCTTCGTGGGAGACCTGCCGCGGCCGCGTCGGCGGTACGTCGACAGCGGGCAGAACGTGCTTGTGGGCGTGCAGGCCCCCGACGTATTTGGTCAGCGGAAGCACCGTCTTGTTGTCGCCGGAACGCCGCGCCACCGGGGTGCGCGAGCTTGCCCCTGCGGCGGGTGCGGTGCCGGCCAGCTCGTCCAGCGAGGCGTCGTACGCCTTCGCCAGCTGCAGAAGCACCTCCAGAGTCGGCTTGCGCCGGCCGGTCTCGATCCGCGACAGCGTGCTCAGCGAGATGCCGGTCGCGCAGCTGACGCCGGTGAGCGTGGCACCGCGCTGCTCGCGCGCAGCCCGCAGCCGGGGGCCCATGGCCGCCAGCGTGTCGGCTACGGCGTCATCCGTCATCGTCGTCCGCCTCTCTCTGCCCATGCCGTCCTCACCGTCATGTCCTGCAAGTTTGCCAGATTGGCAAGGCTGATCGCGTGGGGCGGTCGCCCCGTCGCATGATCAGTGTGCAACCGCGGCCGCCCGTGACCCGAGGAGAAGCCCATGCACCAGCCCCTGCCGTCCGCCGGACTACGCCACCGCACCATCGAGACACCCGCCGGGCGACTGCACCTGGTCGAGCAGGGCACCGGACCGCTGGTCCTGCTTGTCCACGGTTTCCCCGAGTCCTGGTACTCCTGGCGCCACCAGCTCCCGGCCCTCGCATCAGCCGGGTTCCGGGCCGTCGCGCTCGACGTGCGCGGCTACGGTCGCTCCTCCAAACCCGCCGCTGCGAAGGCCTACCGGATGCTCGACCTGGTGGAGGACAACGTCGCCCTCGTACGCGCCTTGGGTGAGGAGACCGCAGTGGTCATCGGCCACGACTGGGGGTCCAACATCGCAGCGACCTCCGCTCTGCTCTACCCCGAGGTCTTTCACGCCGTCGGTCTGTTGAGCGTCCCCTACGCCCCGCCGGGCGGCCCCCGTCCCACCGACCTCTTCAGTCAGATCGGTGGCCCTGAGCAGGAGTTCTACGTCTCGTACTTCCAGGAGCCAGGCCGCGCCGAGGCGGAGATGGAGCCGGACGTCCGGGGCTGGCTCGCGGGCTTCTACGCGGCGCTGTCCGCCGACACCATGCCCGCCCGGGGGGAGCCCGACCCGCACTTCGTGACCCGCAACGACGGTCGGATGCGTGACCGCTTTCCCACCAACACGCTCCCCGCCTGGCTGAGCGAGGACGACCTTGACGTGTACGCCGGGGAGTTCGAGCGCACCGGTATGACCGGGGCCCTCAATCGTTACCGCAACATGGACCGCGACTGGGAGGACCTCGCACCACACTACGGCGCCCCGATCAGACAGCCGTCCCTGTTCATCGGGGGCGCGCTGGATGCCTCCACGACCTGGATGGCCGACGCCATCGATGCCTATCCGGCCACCCTCCCCGGACTGGTCTCCTCCCACGTCCTGAACGGCTGCGGGCACTGGATTCAGCAGGAACGTCCCTCAGAGATCAACCGTCTCCTGACCGACTGGCTCGCATCTCTTCAGAACTGAACCACCGGGCCGACTGTCTCACGCGCCGCTGTGGACGGGCAGCAGCCGGACCGCTCCATGGCCGCCACGCGCCAGCCCATCAGGCGGTGTCGAACCCTGACCACAGGATCCCCTCGATGCCCTGCTCACGCAGGATGTCGTACCAGAGCACGGCGACGTCCCGGTCGCCCGTTGCCGGGACGGACTGGATCAGCGGCTCGACATCGGCAAGAAGCTCCAGCCGACGTCGAGGCCCTCCTGGATCTCCCGCTGGAGGTCGCGGTTTGTTCACGGGGCCTCAAGAGCTGATGCCGGAAGCCCAACCTCCAGCCCCCGACGGGAAGGCCGGGCGTGCCGTGTGTCGGACGTGACCACCGCACCCCCCGGAGGCTTCAGCCCGTTCCGGAAGTCCTGCGGTGGCCACCAACGACGCCGAAGGGAGGCGCAGAGGCTGTCCAGTTGGCTACAGCCCGACCGGGTTGAGGTAGGTGGCCGGGCGGGTGGCGCCGTCCTGCTTGAGGATCTGGCCGCCAAAAGGCCACTTCAGGGTGAAGAACTTCGTCTCGTTCGGCGGAGTGACCAGGAACTTCGCCGGAACGAACTTTTCCTTCTGCGGCGTGGACTTGGCCACCGGGAGCAGGTTGATGCTGAAGTCCACCGTGTCCCCCTGATTCAGGATCATCTTTTCGGGCTTCCTGGAGGAGCGCGCCAGCGACCAGGTGCCGTCGGTGTTCTGAGCGCCGATCATGTCGACACCGGCGTAGCCGGACAGGGTGCAGGTGCGATTGCTCCGGTTGGTGAACCAGATGTACGCCTGAGTCTGCTTCCTGGTCTGCTCCATCTCGGGCTTCGCGTCATCCCCCATGGCGAAGCCGGCCTTCAGGTCGGCGGTGTGACAGCGGGTCGGCGCGGCCGTGGCGGGGGCGGCCGAGGCCGGGTTGGCGGCAGCGGCAGTGCCGGCGACGACGACGGCCGCAAGGGCCACGGCGGTCAGCTTGCTCTTCATGAAGTTTCGCGTTCCCCTCGCATAGGAATCGGCGCGCGAGGTCAGTGCGCGCCTGCGCACATGAAGATGTGCAATGACCGAGGCAGGTTCGGTGTGCCGGAGGACCTTTTGCCGACGGCCAGGCTCCCGACCGTGGCCGCGTACAGGAACTCATGCGGTGCGGGCCCGTTGCAGCGTCGTAGGGGGCACCGCGACGGCCCGCGACGCGCAGCGTCCGGTGCAACGCAGCGGGACCGACGGTGGTCGCGTGCGATGTCCGGGGGCTGGGACGCCGGTGGACGGTGCGTCTGGACACCGCCGGCCGGCGATGACGCCCTGGCAATTGATGGAATGCCGGTAGTTCTTGGACTGCTCCGCCACTGTGTGGTCCCGGGTGGGCATCAAACTGCCGTCCGCGATGAGTACGGTGTCCTTGCGGATCGCGCCCGCTCCGTCGCGCCGCAGCGCGGTCACCGGTTTGACGAACCGGCGCGGGCCCAGCCCGGTGAACGGGCCTGTCCAAGACGGCTCTGAAGCCGTGGTCACACCAGCCACATCGTGATCATCCCGTCCCAACCGGACGGAAGCGCCATCAGACCTCTGGGATGAAGGACGGCTCGATGCCCATCGCAGCGACGCCCTCACGCACGGAGCGGTCGAACTGCTCGATCTCCGCCACGAGAACATCCCGGGCGACGGGCGAGGTCCAGTAGTCGGGCGTGAAGTTGGAGCCGATCCGCCAGCCTCCGTCGGAGCTCATGATGCGGATCAGTCCCGCATCCGCTTGCATCGAGTCGAACTCGAAACCCTCCTGGCCGGCGGCCGGGCTCCGGAGCCAGAGCGCCAGGTGGTACGCAAGCTCGGCCACGGGAAACGCCTCCTCGGACCACACCGCCCTCCCCTCTTCCCAGATGGACAGCTCTGCCTCGATGTCGAGGAGAAGGACCTCCAGCGGCGCCTCGTGCGGGGCGAGACCGCGCCGCGGCAGATCCGACAGTCCAAAGTTCCGGCAGACGAACCGCACCGCTCGGCCTCCATGAAATCCGAGGCCCACTACATATCAGGGCCGCCCAAATGCGGACAACCGCACCAAGTCATGCCAGGCATCCTACTCGGCGCACCATTCGCGGGACATCGCTTGGGCGCTGGGTGAAGCCCTGGAAGTACGCCGTCGTGGCGGCCCGTGCATACCTCTGACACTTCGGGTCCGTCGCCGGATCCGCGGTGGTTCGAGGCAAGTGCACGACCGTCGTCTCTGGCGTGACACGCTCCGGGTCCAGCTGCATACCCATCCCCGACCATCTGGAGCCGGTGTTGAGACAGCCGACTGAGAGAGCGAGACACCGTCTCGCGTCGACCGCCGAAGTCGTGGCGGCCACTGTGACGGCCATCCTGGTCGTCGCACTCGCCATCCAGCACGAGACCGTGCTCGCCGTCGTCTTCGGGGTGGGCTCCGCCTCGTTCGTCGTCGACGCGCTACGCCGGATCCGTAGAAGCTCACGAGCAAGGACAGACTGAATACACCGGGGTACCCGCCACGAGGCGGGTACCTCGGCGCCTTTCCTCGACATCGATGCCAGGCACCTTCTCTCGTCGCCGAGGGACGGCCGTCGGGTGTTCGGCCCTTCCGTGGTCAGTCGGCGGCGGCCTCCCGGTGGGCGCGGATGATGTCCGCGTACCGCCTCCCGCTCGTCTTCATGGTCCGCTTCTGCGTGGCGTAGTCGACGTGGACCAGTCCGAAGCGCTTGTCGTAGCCGTAGGCCCATTCGAAGTTGTCGAGCAGGGACCATGCGTAGTAGCCGGCGAGCGGGACACCCTTGCGCAGGGCACTGGCGCAGGCCGCGAGGTGCTGCTCCAGGTAGCGGGTGCGCTCGGGGTCGTCGATCCGGCCGTCGGGGCCGATGGTGTCGGGGAAGGCCGAGCCGTTCTCGGTGACGTACAGGCGGCGCACGCCGTAGTCCTCGGTGAGACGCAGCAGGAATGTCTCCAGGCCGTCGGCGTCGATCTGCCAGTCCATGCCGGTGCGGGGCACATCGGGGAGGCGCACTTCGCGGGCGTACGGGACGGGCCCCGCCGGGTCGTCGGAGACCGTGACCGGGAAGTAGTAGTTGAGGCCGTGCCAGTCGAGAGGGGCGCCGATCGTCTCCGGGTCACCGGGCCGCTCGGGGAGCTCGACCCCGTACAGCTCGCGCATGTCGGCGGGGAAGCCGCGGCCGTACACCGGGTCGAGCCACCAGCGGTTGGTGTGGCCGTCCATGCGGGCGGCCGCCTCGATGTCCTCGGGTCGCGTCGAGGCGGGCGCGACGGTCGAGTGGTTGGTGACCAGGCCGATCCGTGCGCCCGGTGCCGCGGCGCGGACGGCCTGCGTGGCGAGGCCGTGGGAGAGCAGGAGGTGGTACGAGGCGCGGACGGCGGCCGTGAGATCGGTCAGGCCGGGAGCCATCCGCCCTTCCAGGTGGCCGATCCATCCGGAGCAGAGCGGTTCGTTGAGGGTGGCCCACTGGGTGACGCGGTCGCCGAGCCGTTCGGCGACGACGGAGGCGTAGGCGGCGAGATGTTCGGCGGTCTCGCGTACGGTCCAGCCGCCGCGGTCCTGGAGCGCCTGCGGCAGGTCCCAGTGGTAGAGGGTCACGGAGGGGGCGATTCCGGCGTCGAGGAGTCCGTCGACGAGCCGGTCGTAGAAGTCGAGTCCGGCCTTGTTGACGGGGCCGTCGCCGCTGGGGAAGACGCGGGGCCAGGCGACGGAGAGCCGGTACGCGTCGGTGCCGAGTCCCTTCATCAGGGCGATGTCCTCGGGCCAGCGGTGGTAGTGGTCGCAGGCGGTGTCACCGTGGTCGGCGTTGTCGACCGCGCCCGGGACGCGGGAGAAGGTGTCCCAGATGGAGGCGCCACGGCCGTCCTCGGCCACGGCACCCTCGACCTGGTAGGCGGACGTGGCCGTCCCCCAGGCGAAGTCGCGGGGAAATGCGGCAAGGTCAATCGGATCGGACACGGGGAACCTTTCGGAGAGGCAGGAGGAGTCCGCTCATGGGCGTCACTTGACCGCGCCTGCGGTGAGGCCGGTGACGAGGTAGCGCTGAAGCAGCAGGAACCCGGCGACGACGGGCACGCTCACCACGAGCGAGGCGGCCATCACCTGGTTCCAGTAGACGTCGTTCTGGGTGGCGTAGCCCTGAAGACCGACGGCGAGCGTCCGGGTGGTGTCGTTGGTCATGACGGAGGCGAAGAGGACCTCGCCCCAGGCTGTCATGAAGGCGTAGACGGCGACGGCGACGATGCCGGGGACCGCGGCGGGCACGATGACCCGGAAGAGCGCTCCGAGCGCGCCGCAGCCGTCGACCTTGGCGGCCTCGTCGAGGTCGCGCGGGACCGAGTCGAGGTAGCCGATGAGCATCCAGATCGAGAACGGCAGCGAGAAGGTCATGTAGGTGAGGATCAGACCGCCGCGCGAGCCGAAGAGCGCTATGCCGGTGGCGTTGCCGATGTTGACGTAGATGAGGAAGAGCGGCAGCAGGAAGAGAATGCCGGGGAACATCTGGGTGGAGAGGACGGTCACGGTGAAGGTCCGTTTGCCGCGGAAGGAGTAGCGGCTGACCGCGTACGCGGCGAAGATCGCGATCACGACGGAACAGACGGTCGCGGATCCCGCCACGACCAGCGAGTTCACGAAGTAGTCGGCGAGCGGGACCGTCTTCCAGATGTCGCGGTACGGCGTGAGGGTCAGCCCGGAGGGAATCCACTGGAACTTCCCCGAGACGTCCTCCAGCGGCTTGAGGGAGCTGGAGACCATCACGTACACCGGCAGCAGCACGAAGCCGGTGAGCAGGGTCAGGAAGATGCGCCGGGTCCACAGGAAGGAGCGGGGTGCCGCCATGGGCGAACGCGGCCTGACGTTTCTAGACATCGGTGGCCTTCCTTCCCCGGGAGGTGACGAACAGGTAGACGCCCGTGACGACGAGCAGGAACAGCAGGAGCAGCACGGACATGGCCGAACCGGTGCCGAAGTTCCAGGTCTGGAACGAGGACTGGTAGATGTGCAGGGAGATGAGGTCGGCGGCCTCGGGGGCCGCCTTGCCGAAGAGGACGAAGGGGGTGTTGAAGTCGTTGAACGTCCAGAGGAACAGCACCAGGACGAGGACCTGGTTGACGGAGCGCAGTGACGGCAGGGTGATCCGGCGGATCTGCTGCCACATGCCCGCGCCGTCGAGGGCCGCGGCCTCGTAGATCTCCCGGGGGATGTTCTGGAGGCCGGCCATCGTGGTGAGGAAGGCGAAGGGCCAGCCCTTCCACACGGAGACGACGAGCAGGGTGATGAAGCTGTTGTCCCCGATCAGCCAGAACGGCAGGCCGTCGGTGAGTCCGAGCTGGTCGTGAAGGACGTGGTTGATGAGGCCGTTGTCGCGCTGGAACATGAATGCCCAGGTGATGACGGCAGCGTAGACGGGCAGGGCGTACGGCACGAGGAAGATCGCGCGCAAGAGGCCCCGGCCGCGGAACGTCTCCTGCAGGAAGACCGCGGCGGCGGTGCCCAGCAGCCAGCACAGGCCGACCGAGCAGAGAGTGAAGAGGCAGGTCGTGAAGAACGACTTCAGCAGCGCCTCGCCGACCGGGGCGTCGAAGTCGACCGAGACGGCGTAGTTGTCCAGTCCGGCCCAGGGGGCGGTGCCCCAGTCGCGGATGTAGAACTGGGTGAGCTCCTTGAAGCTCATCACGATGCCGATGAGCATCGGCACCAGGTGTACGAGGAGTTCCAGGACCAGGGCGGGCAGGAGAAGCAGGTACGGCAGACCGATGGCCCGCAGCCGCCCGGGGCGGCGCCTGCGGGGCGCCGTCCCGGGAAGGGCCTGCTGCCCGGTCCGCCCGCCGGTCGTGTCGATGGCGGTGGTGGTCGTCATGATGGGCGTCGGGCTCACTTCTTGGGCATCTGCTGCTGGGCCTTTTCGAGCTTGGCCCTGACCGAGGCGGTGGTGACGGGGCGGCCGGCGGCGGCGTCGGCGAAGAGTTCCTTGACGGCAGTTCCGACAACGGTCTCGAACTGGGACTCTTCGGGGACCTGCGGCAGGGCTGAGGCGCTGGTGCGGAGCGTGTCGCGCAGAACTCCCAGGGCGGGTGCGTCGAAGGCGGGGTCCAGCTGGGCGATCTTGACCGGCGGAATCGAGCCGTAAGCCTTGTTGAGGATCCGCTGCTCCGTGTCGCCGGTCATGAACTTCACGAACTTGAGGGCCCCGTCGATGTTCTTGGTGTTCTTGAAGACCGCCATGTTGATGCCGGCGACCATGGAGTTGGTGGACTTGCCGGGACCCGGTGTGCCGGACTGGACCGGCGCCGCCGCGACACCCCAGTCGTCGTCGTTCATGCCCTGGGCCTTGAACGTGGCGGAAGCGGTCTGCCAGAGAACCATGGCCGTCTTGTTCTTGGCGAAGTCGCTGAGGGACTGGTTCTGGGCGTACTCGGCGTTGCCGGGGGCGACGATCTTGTCGGCGGCCATCAGGTCGACGTACTGCTTGACGGCGGCGACGGCTCCGTCCGAGGTGAAGTCGGCCTTGCCGTCGGAGGTGAAGAAGTCGGCGCCGTGCTGCTTGCCGAGGACGAAGACCTGGTGGATGTTGTTGGAGAGGTTGGAGCCCTCGACGCCGATGGCGGACTTGCCGTCCTTGCTCAGCTTCTTGCCGGTGGTGACCAGCTCGTCCCAAGTCGTCGGCGGCTTCTCGATGCCCGCGTCCTTGAACATCTTCTTGTTGTAGTAGAGCGCGTAGGCCATGGAGTAGAGCGGAACGGCGGCGGGGTCCTGGCCGTCGGTGCCGGTGGAGCCCAGAGCGGATTCGACGAAGCGGTCCTTGCCCCCGATGGCCTCGAAGTTCTTCGCGTCCCAGGGCAGCAGGGCGCCGCTGGACTGGAGGGACGCGCTCCAGGTGTTGCCGATGTTGAGGATGTCCGGGCCCTGTCCCGAGGTGGTAGCCGTGAGGATGCGGTTGAGCAGGTCGGCCCAGGGCACGACCTCCAGCTTCACCTTTATGCCGGTCTGCTTCTCGAACTTGTCGAGTTCGGGCTGGAGGACCTTCTTGTCCACCTCGATGCTCGCACCCTGGTTGGACGCCCAGTAGGTGAGGGACTTGGGCTGGGAGTTGGACCCCGACCCGCTCGTGGAGCCACCTCCGCAGGCAGCCGCCGTGAGGACGAGGGAGAGGGTGACGGCACCGGCAGCTGCGACTCTGATCCTGCGCATGATTTCAGAGGCCTTTCATGGAGTCCTGGAAGCCGGGGAGGAGAGGGCGCAACGTCCCGCGTTCAACCTCCGAAACCCGCTCCCGACTTAATTTAGATCGTGATTTAAACCTCAAGCGAAGGTGGCGTCAAGAGGCTGGACAGGGGTATGTTGCGAGTCAGGAGCTAGCGAAGAGGGTGCTTGGTGACAGTTCGCGGTGGCCGGACAGTGCGTGACCTGCGGCGAGAGAACCGCACAGCGGTATTGCAGCGGCTGTATTTCGACGGGCCGATGAGCCGCTTCTCGCTGGGGCCCGCGACCGGACTGAGCTCGGGCTCGATCAGCAACGTGGTCACCGAACTCGTCGCGGAGGGCCTGGTCGAGGAGGCGGGCAGTGTCGACTCGGCGGGCGGACGCCCACGCACCCTGCTGCGGATCGCCCAGGAGAGCGCCTACATGATCGGCGTGGATGTCGGCGAGACCCGCGTCCGTGTCGAGCTCCTGGACATGGCGCTCACCGAACTCGCCCGCATGGAGATGCCACTGGAGGCCCAGGGCCCTCGTCAGATCGACCGGTACGAGGTCGGGGTCGTTGTCGGTCATGTCCGCGACGGCGTCAAGGAGGTCGTCCGGCAAGCGGGCATCGACCCCCGTCGTCTGCTCGGCGTCGGCGTCGGCGTGCCCGGCATCGTCGTACAGGACCCGGATGGCCTCGCCGTGGTCCATGGGCAGACCATCGGCTGGGACGCCGTCCCGCTGGAGCGCCTGCTCCGCACGTCCGTGCCACTGCCGGACTCGGTGCCCTACTTCATCGACAACGGGGCCAAGACCCTCGGCCAGGCCGAGATGTGGTTCGGGGCCGGGCGGGGTGTACGCAACGCGGTGGTGGTGCTCTTCGGCTCCGGCGTCGGCGCCTCGGTCGTCTCGGACGACCTGCGGACCGGGCGGGCCCTGGAGTGGGGCCATCTGACCGTACGGGTCCGGGGGCGCCGCTGCCGCTGCGGCGCCCAGGGCTGCCTGGAGGCGTACGCGGGCGCCGAGGCGCTCCTGGAGCGGTGGCGCGAGGCGGGCGGTCGGCCGCCGGCCGACGCGGACGAAGAGACCGCCCTGACGTCGATGCTGGCCGCCGCCTACCCGGCCGATCCGGAGTCGGAGGCGGACACGAGGGCACTGGCCGTCCTGGAGGAGACGGCCGAGTATCTCGGAGCCGGGTTCGCCGACCTGATCAACCTCTTCCAGCCCGAGCGGATTCTCGTCGGAGGCTGGGCCGGCCTCCAGCTCGGCACCCGCTTCCTGCACACGGTGCGCGAGTACGCCCTCTCCTACGCCCTCTCCTTCCCGGCCTCCCGCGTACGCATCGACCTCGGCACCCTCGGGCCGGACGCCGTCACCGTCGGCGCGGCGATCCTTCCGCTCGCGGACTTCTTCGCCCACGGCGGCCGCCGGGAACCGGCGGACGCGACGGAGACGGCCCCGGCGTGGCGGGAGGCGCTGAAGGAACGGACGGCCCGCTGAGGGCCATAGGTGGAGGGAACAGGACTTCGCTCGTCGACGCAGGGGGGCGGAGCATCGCGTCGGTCACGGCACGGTCCAATCCGGTCCGGTCAGGTCAGGTCAGGTCAGGTCAGGCCGATTCCCGTACGACAAGCTCGGGTTCGAAGACCAGATGCGTCGGGCCGGCCACCGAACCCTGGAGCTGCCCCGCCAGGAGTTCCGCCATCGCCGCGGCCATCTCCTCCACGGGCTGGCGCACCGTGGTCAGCGGCGGCCGGCAGGTCACGGCGACGCTGGAGTCGTCGAAACCCACCACGGCCACGTCGTGGGGCACGCGCAAGCGCCGGTCGCGCAGGGCCTGGCACGCTCCCTGGGCCATCAGGTCATTCGCTGCGAAGACCCCGTCCACCTCCGGGTGCCCGGCAAGCAGCCGGAGCATCGCCGCCGCGCCGCTCTCGACCGTGAATCCGCCCTCCGCCACCGCCGGCCGGATCCGCCCGGCGTGTTCCAGGGCATCACAGAATCCGGACAGCCGGTCCCGGCCGGCCGGGAGGTCCTGGGGGGCGCAGATCGTCGCGGGGTGGCGGCATCCTCGGTCCAGCAGGTACCCGGCGGCGAGCCGCCCGCCCGCGTAGTGGTCCACATCCACGGAGCTGACCTCGGGCCCGTGCGGGGAGCGGGCGAACAGCACGAGCGGAATCTGCGCGTCACGGAGCATCTGCGGCAGCGGGTCGTCTGCCTGGATCGAGACGACCAGCGCACCGTCCGCGCTTCCCTGGCGGAGGTAGTCCACGACCTGCCGCCTGGCGCTCTCGGACTCGGCGAGCATCAGCACCGGGTGCATCGCGCGCCCGCGCAGGTAGGCCACTGCGCCGCTGACGATCCGGCCGAAGAAGGGGTCGGCGAACACCCGGGCGGCGAACTCGTCCCCCGCTCCGGAGATGAGCAGCGCCACGGTCTCGGCACGCCTGGTCACGAGTGATCTGGCCGCACCGTTGGGGGTGTATCCCGTGCGTTCGACAGCCTGCCGTACGACGTCCTGGAGCGCGGGGTCGACATTGCGCACCCCATTGACGACGCGGGAAACGGTCGCCCTGGAGACGCCCGCCTCGCGCGCCACGTCCTCCAGAGTCGGTCCCCGCCTGTTCACTCCCGCACTCTAACGTGCTGCTTTCCCGTACCTCGCGTCCCCTCGGACCGGGCCGCCGCCCACGGGCGGCTCCGTCGGAAGGAGCGCATCCGTCCGGTCGGAAGCGGTGGGGTGACGTGCCGGGCCGGCCCTGCTCTCCGGGTTCCGGCAGGGGCCCGGCCACCCCGACGGGCGGGGCGGGCCGGGCCGCGGTGGGGCTCCGGACGACTCAGGGCAGCCGGTAGTCCTCGTTCAGGACCGCGCCGCGCTCGGGGTTCGTCTCGTCATAACCGCGCGGGTCGCACTGCAGGCCGCCCACGATGCAGTGGTCGACCATGGCCTTGAGAGTGCGCTCCTCCCAGGCGCTGAAGAAGTCGTAATGAAAGGAGTAGCCACGACCGCTGGCCAGCCGGACGTTCGACATGTCGCCGTCGACCGGGAAGGCCATCTTGAACTCGATCATCGGCAGTGCGACCGGGTGGTCGGCCGGGCACACATTGTCGTTCGTGCCCGCCTTGACCACCGGATAGGCCATGTGGCTCTGGTGATCGGGCGTGTCCAGATACAGGCCGTCCCAACAACTGGGCGCCTGCATACGGATGTTCACCTGGGTGCCCGTCGGACACTGCTTCGGGAAGTCGACGTTCTTGAAGTCGTCCCCGCACTCCCAGCCCTCCACCCAGCCGGGGTGGGCCCGGAATTCCTCCGCGCTCTGCATCGGGTTGCCGACGACGAATCGCAGCCCCTTCGGGAAGGGCCGCACACTGGTGTAGTCGGTCACACCGGACTTGTAGTAGATGGTCTGGGGACCCGTGGGCAGCACCTTCTGGTCGCCGTTGAACATCGACGGCATCCAGTAGGCGGAGGCGTCGGCGGGCGCCAGGCAGGCGGTGTCACCTCCGTAGAGGGAGTCGGTGACACTGTTCGCGTTCGTGGACGTGTTGCCCATGAACGTGTGGTCGTGCGACTTCCCCGGCTGGCCGGGGAAGACGATCGGGTCGTCCGGAGCGGTGTGGGTCGCGGAGCAGTGGGCCTGGAACTCGTGGAAGTACCGATGGGGCGGATTCGCGGTGGACGGCGTCACGCCGGTGATCTGCGGAACCGCGGGGATGTAGCCGTCCCCGTCCACGTCGTCACCCGATGCCTTGAGGGACGGGGTCATGATGTGTCCGCCGTGGGCCGCTGCGGCCGGGGGCGGGGCGTCCTTGCCCGGGTCCGCGGCGGAGGCGATGGTGCCGATGCCGAGGAGACTGGCGACGAGGGCGGTGCCGAGGAGAAGTGCGGGGAGACGCTTGGGACTCGATCTCATGGGGGGGATCTCCTTGGGTGGGGTTCGCGCGCACGCGGGACGCGTCACACGCCGGTATGCGATGCGAGGTGGCGGAGCTTCGCCGTCGGCTCCGCCACCCGTCGCGGGGAGGTCAGCCGTAGACGCCGAATTCGTGGAGGGAGTAGCCCCACCCGGTGCCACGGGACGTCAGTTGGAGACGTACGTGGCGGGCCGCCGTATCGAGGCCGATCGTGTCGACATCCCCGTTGCCCGTGGTGGTGGAGTGGACCGTGCGCCAGGTGGAACCGTCGTCGGAGACCTGGACCTCGTAGGACTTGGCGTACGCGGGGTCCCACACCAGCTGGACCGTGCGAATGCTCTTGACCGCGCCGAGGTCGACCTCGATCCACTGGGGATCGCTCCAGTCGCTGGCCCAGCGGGTGTCGGCCCGGCCGTCGGTCGCCTGGGAGGGCAGGCAGGGGCAGTCGCCGTAGGCGGCCTGGTAGGAAGAGGCGGTGGTCGGCTGGTTGAGGGCCAGATTGGTACCGGCGACCGGAGGCGCGACGACCCGGACGGACTTGGTCTCGATGCCGGCGTTGCCGTGTCCGTCCTCGGCCTGGATGTACACCTTCCAGACACCGAGCTTCTCGGGAGCCGTGACGGCGAAGGTACCGTCGCCGGCAGCGCGCCAATTCGCCTCGACGAGCCGCTTGTCGCCGTTGGCGTAGTTTCCGCTCAGGTAGATCTTGGGAGTGACGCGGTCACCGTCGGGGTCGCGGATGTCGGCGCGGACGGTGAACTCGCCGCCGGCCGGGGTGGCGCCGGCTGAGGAGACGGTCATGTCGCTGATCACGGGCGGAGTGTTGTCACCGCTGGTGGAGCCGGTGTACGCCTTCTTGACGGCGTAGTACGACAGACGCCTCAGCCCGTCGGGCAGCAGGTTGAACCAGACTCCGCCGAAGTCGTGCTCGGTGCCGTAATGGAACATCGTGGCACCCAGGGCGACGCCCTGGTGGCCGGTGATGCAGTTCCATGCCTTGGTGTATCCCTCGGCCTTCTGTACGTCAGTCGGCTCGTCGGGGATGCCGTTGGCGTCGTCGGGCATCTCCCATTCGCCCGCCGGACCCGTCTCGGTGATGATGTACGGCTTGGTGTAGTCCCCGTCGATCCAGTCCTGGCGCACCTTGCAGAGACTGCCGTAGGAGTTCATGGAGTACAGGTCGAGGTCGGGAGCGTTGCGCTTGTAGTAGGGCCAGGCGCCGGTCCAGGCGTCGGTCGAGGTGACGGGGTGGTCGGGGTCGATGGCGTGGATCTTCTTGGCCACGTCGTTGACGAATCCGGTGTAGGCGTTTCGCTGGTTCTCCAGTGCTGTGCCGCTGTAGCAGTTCTGGAGTCCGAGACCGATTCGTTGCCGACGTTCCACATGAGCGTCGCCGGGTGGTTCTTGTACTCCTCCACCCAGCGGGCGAACTCGGTGAGCATGGAGTTCTTGTACGTGGTGTCGGTGACGTAATCGACGCAGCCGCCCGAACCGGGGCCACCGCCGGGCTGAAGCCAGAAGCCGTTGATGACCCGGATGCCCTGGGCTGCGGCCGAATCGAGGAGCGGCTTGGTGGAACCGTCGGTGCCCCAGGTGCGGATGGTGTTGACGCCCATCGACTTCACGTCGGGCAGGTACTTCGGGGCGTCGGCGATCGACGGGCCCCAGGTGAGTCCCTTGACGGTGTAGGGCCGGCCGTCCACGGTCAGCTGCCAGTTGCCCTGGGTCCCGGACACGCGGACGGTGCCGTTCGTGGGCTCGGGTCCGGAGCCCGCGTCGCCGTAGACCTGGAACTCCCACAGGGAGTAGCCGTAGCCGCCGGACCGGGCGACCCCTTGCATCCGGACGTAGCGTCCCGAGCCGGAGACGGCGATGTCGTCCGTGCCGCCGTCACTTCCGGTGACGGTCTTCAGGGTGCGCCAGTCGGAGCCGTTGTCGGACGTCTGGATCTTGTAGTCCTTGCCGTAGGCGGCCTCCCAGGTCAGCACGATCCGGCTCAGGTTCCGGCTCTCTCCCAGGTCGACCTGTATCCATTCGTCGTCACGCCACTGACTGGCCCATCGGGTGCCCGTGAGGTCTCCGTCGAAGGCGGCACCGGCGGAGAGGGCATCCCCTTCCTGGGAGGAAGCCGTGGCGGGGCGGCCCTGGGAGAGGAGCGTCTCCGCCGCCTGCGCCTGCTGGGGCAGGCCGAACGCCAGGGTCGAGACGACGACGGTACAGACCGTGGCGAGGGACAGACCTCCGTACCGGAATCGGGGGGCGAGGAGAGAGGTGGATCTTGACACGTGTGCTCCTGGATGGCTTGGGACGCCGCATGTGCCCGGCTTCACGGGCTGGGGCTCTGCGGTGTCTGCGGGGGGAAGGAGATGCACGATGGGCCTGGGGCCTGAGGCCTTCCGGGCCGGGGTAGCGGGGACAGGAACACCCGGCCCGGAAGGATTCGGTGTCCGCGCGGCGGGGAGGCAGGCACGGACCGGACCGGACCGGACCGTGCGGCCCGGTCCGGGCGGATCAGGGGAAGGAGACGACGGTGGAGGGGACGGTGGAGGTACCGGCCGGCACGGTCGACGCCCCGGTGTCATTGATCACGTGCTCGTAGTGGCCGTTCCCGCCGAGGGAGACCGTGAGCAGGCTGTGGAACTTCACACCCGGCTTCACCGGGGCCTTGAAGCCGTGGTCCTGACGGATCGTCGGGTCGACGTCGTAGTTGCAGTAGCTCCCCAGGCCCCACGCCTCGTGGGTGTTCACCGAGTCATCGACGCGGTATGCGGCGTAGCCCTTCGTGCTGCCGTTCTGGACAGCGGCCTGGTTGGGGGCGTCGTATGCCTTCTCGTTCTGATAGAAGATCGTGCGGCCGCGTTCGCCGTACCATTCGACGTCATACTTGTTGAAGTGCTCGACGAACAGGCCTGTTGCCAGAACGTCGTCGCCGTTGACGCGGACGCCGTAGTCGGCCCGGTTGGTCTCCCAGCCCACTCCCTCGCCATGGTCGGCACGCCAGACCCAGGTGTGGTCGACGATCGTGTCGTCGCTGTTGACGACCATGCTGGTGCCGGCCTTGCCGGCACCGGCGCCGCCGACACGGATGTACACGTCCTGGACAGTGGTGGGATTGGCCGCGTGATCGGAGGCGGCGCCCTGGGGGCCGACCTCCAGCAGCGTCGGTGAGTTGACCGGGCCCGCATCGATCAGGAAACCGGCCAGTCGGACACCGTCGACGTCGGCCACCTTCATGGCCGTCACCCCGTTGTCCGGGATGATGGTGGCGAGACCCAGGCCGAGCACGATCGTGTTCGCGCGGTCGACATTGATGGTGCGGTCGACGTGGTAGACACCCGGGGTGAACAGCAGGTGCAGCCCCTGGGCGAGAGCGGCGTTGATGGTGGCCGCGGTCGCCCCCGGCTTGACGACGTAGAAGCGGCTGAGCGGGATCGACTCGCCCTGCGGGGTCCCGTTGGCCCACGTGGTGCCGCGCGCGTTGACACGCTTGGCGGGGGCGAAGACCTTGTACTCGTTCCCGTCGAGGTAGAGGAAGGGCTTCTCACGGGAGACGGGGGTGGTGTCCAGCGTCGTGTACGGGGGCGTGGGGAAGCTCGTGGCAGGAGCGCCCTCGACGCCGGAGAAGGTCATGTTCCAGACGCCGTTGGTCCAGCCGCCGACCGAGCTGTCGCGGGTGTACCACTGCTGCTGCGAGTACGGTCCGACCGTGCCATCGATCTTCGAGTCGGCGATGTAGCCGCCGCTGGCCCAGCCGTACCCGTTCGGTGCGAGGTTCAGGCCGCCCTTGACATGCATCCGGCGGAACGAGGCCGCCTGGGAGACAGCCCAGCGGTCGGTGCCGTTGACCGGGTTGACGGCCAGGTTCTCGGCGGCACGCCAGAAGTTCTGGGTGGCGTTGCCGTTGAACCAGCCGGCGTCGACGGTCACATCCCCATTGATGGTGGTGTCGTCAGGGCGCAGTCCGAGGCCGGCGATCTGGGTGTAGAAGCCGATCTGGGCGTTGAGGCCGTTGTACGTGCCCGGCTTGAGCAGGAAGGCGTGCCGGCCACTGCCGAACTGGGCTGATTCCTGTTGCTTGAAGACCTCGTCGAGCTTGCCCTGGATGCCGGGCGTGGACGGGTCGAAGACGTGCACGTTGGGGCCGAGGTCACCGCCGCCCGGCAGCGTCGGACCACCGCCGTCACCGTTGTCACCGAAAACCTGGAACTCCCAGAGCGAGTAGCCGTACCCGGTCGCACGTGTCACTCCGTGCATCCGCACATAGCGGGCGGTGCCGGAGACCGGGACGGTCTCGGTGCCGCCGGCACCGTTCGCCGTGCTGTAGGCGGTCGTCCAGGTGTCACCATCGGTGGAGAACTCGATGCGATACGCCTTGGCGTAGGCCGTCTCCCACTGGAGCACGACCTGGCCGACCTCAGCGGGAGCGCCGAGGTCCACCTTCAGCCACTGGTCGTCGGTGGCACTGCTCGACCAGCGGGTCCCGTTGTCGCCGTCCACCGCGGCGTCTGCCGGAGTGCCGTAGTTCTCTTGGCTGGAGGCCGTGACCGGCCTGCCCTGGGACAGGAGCGTCTGGGCAGCTTGCGCCGCTCCGGCCGGGAAGGCCGACAGAAGGGCCGCCACCAGAGTGGTGACGATGCCACCGGCGAGGCCGCGCCGTACACGACGCCCGGCGGTCGCCGGAGGTGGTGGCGCGACAGGTATTCCAACTGCAGGCATGACGGAAGTCTCCTTGAAACAGAAGGGAAACGGGAGAGCGCTCTCCGGAACCTTGCAGGGACCTGCCAAGTGGCGTCAATACATCAGTCACTACTTTTCTTTTGTCTTGTATTAAGATCTTGGCTACCAGACGGAGGGCGCCACCCGCCTACACGGCACAAGGGAGGGCCGCGGCCGCCAGGTGGCGGGCTCGCGAGCGGGCTCCGTGCACTTCGGGCGGACTCCGGACCCCTGTCGTCGCCGTCGACGGATCCGGGAAGACCCGGATCGGGGTGGAAGTCGCGAGCCGACTCCCCGCGAAGCGCTGGACCTGGCCCCGGTCCCGATGCTCGACCTGCCGACCCGGATAGCCGGGGCGTGGCGGCGCGGCGCGTGGGCTGGGGTGGGGCGATGGTCGGGGTCTGCGGGCTGCCGGCCGAGGAGCCCGAGGAATTCCCTGCGCCATCGTCGCCGGTGGACTGGTGGGGTGGGAGCGAGGCCTGGATGTAGTGGCGGAGTTCGCGACGTACGCCTCGGCGGGAAGGGGGCACCGTGCATACTCATCGGTGTCCGGTCCGAAGTAGAACCAGACGGGCTTCCTCGCCCCGGAATCAGCCAACCCGGCGCCTGGCTGGCCGTCCCCGGCGCGGCGTACGAGGGCCTCTTCGAGGCCATGGGACTGCACGACCGCGTCCCCTGCACGATTTCCATGGGGCTCTCCGCCATGGACAACGACACCGCCGCGGTCGTGGACCCCGACGGCACGGAGCACGCTGCGTTCCGGGTGTTCGTCACCCCGGAGCTGGCGGCTGGCGGCTGGCGGCTGGCGGCTGATCTACGCAGACACACCGCTGGGCAGCATGAACTGGGACATGGACGAACTCCTCAGTCGCCTCAGTGCGGCCTGCGGCCAGGCCCAGTTCTACTGCCAGGACGAACACAGCGACTCGATGACCTGGTCGGTCGCTCTCAACGGCGTGCCGCGCCGCCGGTACTGGCGCAACGAGCACCCGGAGTGGCGGGGCGAACCCATGGACTGGGAGGAACCGCTCACCGACGACTCCGACTACGACCACGCCCCCACGCCACCATGGAACGCGACGTCAGCAACACGGCCTACTACCTCTCCGGCGATCCGGTCGAGGTCGGACCCACCACCACACTGCGCGGCCACGGCTGGCTCGCGGTGACTCGCGCGGGCGTGGGCCACGGAGCGTTCACTGGGGTAGTGCGCATCTGACTTATCGTGGCATCACCGCCATCCGGGGCGACTGCGCGTTCCCGACCGAACGGCTCTCGCCGGCGTCATGTATGCACTGCGGACCGGCATCGCTTGGCGGGACATTCCCCCGGAGAGCGTGGGCTGCTCCAGGGTGACGATCCGGCGCCGGCTACGGGACTGGACCGCGGCCTGCGACCGGCCACGCCTGCACGCTGTCCTGCCGAGCGAGCTGCGCCGCGCAGCCCTGCAGGGTCCTGCGGGCTCCAGAGCAGCGGTGATGTGCTGATTGCTTGAGGTCGCCAAGGTTTCCTGACGGCTGTCAGGGCCGGGTCCCTCTGGGGGTCTCGTTCCCCAGGCAGCTGAGCGCCTGCATGGCCTCTCGCTCGATACGTGAAAGTTCGCCGAGGACCGAGCCCGCCTGGACGAGACACTGCGCATTGTCCGATTCGCCAGCTTTCTTGATCAGCAATGCCGCTTCCGTCCACAGGCCGGCTGCCTCGGTGTACAACGTGTGGCCGGTGCGCAGATGGTTGCTGTCGAGCAGATTGGTGCATTCGGCGAGGAAGTCGCGGTAGAGGTTACGGAACAGGGCGCCGCCGGTGCCGGCCTTCTCCATCAGGAGGGCAGCCTGCGGCAGGTCCCGCTGCGGGGCGTCAGTGCGCTGGAGCCATGTACGCACCAGTTTTCCCGCCTTCTCCACGCCTCGGTGACCGAGGTTGGCAATGGGCGGGTTGAGGAAGGCGTCGGCGCAGGCGGTGATGGCGGGGACGATGTGCCCCTGTGGGGAGGGCGGGTTCCTCGGTACGGTGAGGGTGAAGGAGCGGTGCTTGGCGGTCATCGGGCCGCGCGCTGCCCTGGCCCGGGCGAGGCTGGTCAGGCTGGTGGATACCGCTCCGCCTTGCTGGTCGGTGTCCACCAGGTAGGCGTTGTCGTCGTCGTAGCCGTACATGGCTACGACGTGGCCACCGAAGTGGACGTTCGAGCCGAAGTAGTCCAGGTAGCAACTGTCGAGCTGCAGTCCGACCGGGCGGCCAGCCTCGATGGAGGCCACCACGTTGCCCCATGCCTTGCGCGGGGAGGTGGTCTCCTGGACCAGGAGCTCCAGCCCGAGTCCGGTTGCCAGGTTTCTGGTGAGGTCGAAAGGCTTGACCCGTCCCCCGAGGAAGGGGAAGCCCATGCTCTTGCTGTCCCAGTAGATGAAGGACAGACCAGAGCCGAGGCCGAACAGCATGGGCTCGGACAGATCAAGTCCTTGGTGCCGCAGCAACACCCCCAAGGCTGTCGTCTCGCAGTGCTGCGTACCCCGGGCATCGATGTCTATTACCTCGGTCATGCCACACTCTCCTGGACGGGGATGATCAGTCGGGTCATCAGTTCCTCTTGCGATGCCTCTGCCGGTCCGACGAGATACGCCTCGCGTACGGGTGTCCGCGGGTGCAGTCCACGCTCGTGGATGGCGGCGAAGAGCGCGTTGTAGGCCAAAGGGAGTTGTGCATAGGGCCCGATGTGCGTGGTCTCGGCAACGAGTCCGTCGGGCAGCACCTCAATATCCAGGCCGGGCATGGCTTCTCCTTGCGGGATCTGTGCTCCGACGGTGATCTCCATCCGCTCTTTCAGATCCAGCGGGTACAGCCCCCACAGCGGCGGCTCCCACGCGATTCCCGTCATACCGAGCACGGGCAGCAGTCGGCCTACGCACTCCTCGACCGTGCCTCCGATCCCTGCAGGGGTGCAGACGGCTCGCACCACTGCCAGTCGTCGCTCCGGCTCTCTGTTCATCGTCACCTCATAGCCGGGCAGACCGCCCTCCGCCAGCCGCTCCAGCAGCTCCAGCCGGACCTGGTCCCTGCTGATCCGCTCGGCCAGCCGGTCCCGCTCAGCGCGCAGGACCTGTGCCCTGCGCTCAGGCTCGGCAGTCAGCGCCTGGGCGATCACAGCCAAGGGAATGTCCGTCTCGCGGAGCAGGGCGATGGTCAGGGCATCACGCGCCTGTTCGGGCGCGTAATAGCGGTAGCCCGAGCTGACGTCCACGCGGACCGGGGCCAACAGCCCTATCTCGTCGTAGTGCCGTAGCTGCTTGACGCTGAGGCGGCACAGGCGCGCGAAGCGCCCTATGGTGAGAAGTTCTTCTTGCATACCATCATGCTGGACTCTCCCACGATGGGAGAGTCCAACGCTGCTTCAACGGGCTCAAGAACGTTCCACTCGCTGACGTCATCGATTCGGGAGTACAGGCCATACGGCTGGCAAAGCCAACCAAAATGGTGCCCGAAATCCCACAAATCGGGTGTCCTGTGCCGGTGAGAACCGATCGTTGTCGCCGAAGGCTAATGATCAGTGGGTGTGGGGCGTCGGCGGCCAATGGTTGGTAGCCACAAGCGACAGAAGGGGGAAAGCCACACCCGACTTCCCTGGGTGGGCCAGCCATACGAAGAGCTTGCCCGGTCTCGTGGAAGAACGTAGGGAAGGTTGAGCGCAGCTGAGACGTGACCGATTGGGGAGATGTGGGAGCGGCAGCTGCTTCGCACGAGGACAAGCGAGTGGCTCATCCCGGAAGTCACCCATCGTGACATCCTCGTCGGCCACGTGCCCAAGAGCAGCGACGACGCCCTCGCCGTCTGGGCCAACAACCACATCAACTCCCACAAATTCACTGCCATGCACGGCGTGCACCTCTACGACGCGTTGTTCCCCGGCGAGTCGATTCGCGCACCAGACGAAACCCGCTGCACTCACATCAGTCCGATCTGCCCCTACCGCTACAGCTACACCAGGACCGGGAGGGGCAGACTGGCCCGTATGAAACGGCTATGGGTGGATGTGGACAGCGTAACTACGCGGCTGGTTCGTCGATTCGGTCCACAGGTGGCCGAATGGTGCGCTGATACGCCGAATCTGATTGCACGGTTGACGTCCCGTTGGGACCTTTCCCTCGGTGAATCCCTCCCGGACGGCGCTTCGTCGGTCACGCTGCGGTGCCAATGGCCTGACGGCACGCCCGCGGTCCTGAAGATCAGTCCGGATCGAGCCCTTTTGGCCGAGCAGGTCGGAATGCTGGGGTGGTTCGCCGCCTCGGGCCGGGTGCCCGCTGTGCTGGCCGTCGACGAGTACGCGGGCGCAATGGTGTTGGAAGAGGTCGTGCCAGGAACGCCGGCGGAGGACATGCCTGCTGCTTCGCTTCCCGGGCAGTGGTCGGATCTGCTGGCCGCGCTGCACGGGGTCGCTCCACCTCCACGGCCGCCGCGTGTGCTGCGCGACCGGTGCGAGGAAGCCTTCGCTCGTGTCGGTAGGCGGCTGTCCGAGCCTGCAATCGGTGCACGTGTCGATGCCACTGTGTGGAGCAGGGCCATCCAGCGGTGTGAGCGACTGCTGGACACGGAAGAGACAACCGTGTTGCTCCACGGTGACCTGCACCTGGGCAACGTGCTCGACGGTGGCGTGGACCGCGGCCTGATGGCCATCGATCCGAAGGCATGTGTGGGTGATCCGTGCTTCGACGCTGTGGACTACGTCGTGGCCGGCGCCGGGATGGAAGGCGTCGAGACCCGCTGTGGGCGCGTGGCGGCAGCGTGCGGGCTCGATGGCGACCGGCTCCACGCCTGGAGCCGGGTGATCGCGCCGTTCGCGGCCATCGCCCACCTCGGTAGCGGTGGTGAGGAGCCGGTGATCGATGAACTGCTCGCATTGACCCGGTGAGAGCACCTGACATTTCCGAACGCCTCGCGCCTCGCACGCGCAGTCCCCGAGGCACAGGGCACGACCTAGCCTGGCCTGGCCCAACTTGCCCAGATGGTCCGTACGCCGGCGAAGGAAGTGATGGCCCTCAAACCGGCGGGTCGCGGAGCTCGACAAGCTCATAGAGGTCCGGCTTCGCGATCACCACACCTTCGAAGTTCTCACCAGTCTGCCCGGACTGGACGTCGTCCTCGACGCTGAGTCCCTGGCTGCCACCGGCGACGACATGAGTGCCTTCGGCGCCCCTGACCGCCTCGCCGCCTTCGGGGCGCTGGCGGCTTCGCACCGGTCCCCCACGACTCCGGCGTGATCAGCGGGAGCCTCGGTCCACAGGCTCGGCGCCAGAAGCTACGGCCACAACCGGGAACACCTGGACCGGTCCCGTCGCCACTGCTCCGGCGGCCGCATAGCGTCCGACGCACACCACCAGGCCGACATCGACGTCGCGGCGGCCAGGCGTGAAGAAGGCGGCTGCGGCCGCAACCCCCGCGGGCATCGAACCGCGGTCCGAGAACAGGCCGTTGGCAGTCCTGGGCATCGAGGCCCGGAAGGTGCTGGCGTACTGCACCGGCGGTGATCCGATGCGGCGGCCGGCGATTGCAAGCAAGTTCACTTCGGTGGACAAGATCCGGGTGGTCGAGCTCGGGCCAGGATGGTGATCGTTCGGTGGCGCCTTGGCGGACCGTGAGGTCGATACGCCTGTGACGGAACGAAGACGTCGCGGAGGACCGCCTGTGACTCGGTGCGGGATACAAATACTTCCGACCGCACGCACCGCGCTACTCCTGGGGGAACACCGTGAAGTACACCCGCATCACCGCTCTCGCCGCCATCGGCGTCGCCGCCACCCTCTCGCTCACCGCCTGCGGCAGCAACGACTCCGGCAAGGACGCGTCCTCCAAGAGCTCCTCGTCCTCGTTCTCGTCCTCGGACAGCGGCTCGAAGTCGCAGGGCGGCTCGGAGGCCATCAACGCGAAGTCCGGCTCCGGTGAGGACACCAAGGCAGAGGCAGCCGCGAACGGCGCGACGAAGACCGGCGGCAAGATCACGTTCTGCAAGACGAAGGACCTGGCCATCGACGCCACGGACGCCGCGCCCGACGAGGCCACCGGCAGGATCGACATCACCATGATCAACCGGG
>NZ_JBSFBQ010000049.1:0-56949 GCF_053593015.1 Streptomyces sp. NPDC002403
CCTTCGTCATCGCCCTCAACGGCTTCGACGGACACCAGCCCTACACCCCCGACGAGGTCCGCGAGGCCCTCCAGATCGGACCCGACACCCCGATCCTGACCACGGACGCGCGCCACCGCGCCGACGCGAAGAGCGCGCTGATCACGCTCGTCGAGCACGCGCTCATGGCACGGCTCCGCTAGGAACGGTCCGGACGCACGAAAGGGCCCCGCACTCCGGAAGGAGTGCGGGGCCCTTTCACGCCCTGCGTATCAGTGCTGCCAGGAGTGCGGGGCGTGGAAGCCCGGGCTGCGCTCCAGGCGGCGCCATCCGGCGGTGTTGCGGCCGCGGTGGGCGGGGGGCGCGGCGGGCTGGGCGGCGGCGCGGGCGAGCAGGACCGCGGTTATCGCGGCCAGTTCCTCGGGGTCGGCGAGGCCCTTCTCGACACGCAGCACGGACTCGGCGGCAGTGGTCATGGGTGGTTTCTCCGTCTTCTCGGCAGGCAGGTCTTCGCGGGCCCGGCAGGGGTGCTGCGCGGCGTGCGGACTACTGCGGGGGGTTGCCGTGCTTGCGGGACGGCAGGTCGGCGTGCTTGGTGCGGAGCATGGCGAGCGAGGCGATCAGCACCTCGCGGGTCTCGGCGGGGTCGATGACGTCGTCGACCAGGCCTCGCTCCGCCGCGTAGTACGGATGCATCAGTTCCGCCTTGTACTCCTTGACCATGCGCTTCCGCATGGCTTCCGGGTCCTCGGCGTCGGCGATCTGCCGACGGAAGATGACGTTGGCGGCGCCCTCGGCGCCCATCACCGCGATCTCGTTGGTCGGCCAGGCGTAGGTCAGATCCGCTCCGATGGACTGGCTGTCCATCACGATGTACGCCCCGCCGTACGCCTTGCGCAGGATCAGCGAGATCCTCGGCACGGTGGCGTTGCAGTACGCGTAGAGCAGCTTCGCACCGTGCCTGATGATTCCACCGTGCTCCTGGTCGACCCCGGGCAGAAAGCCGGGTACGTCCAAAAGGGTGATGATGGGGATGTTGAATGCATCACACATCTGGACGAATCGAGCGGCCTTCTCGGAGGCCTCGATGTCCAGGACACCGGCCAGGGACTGCGGCTGGTTGGCGACGATGCCGACGACCTGGCCGTCCATGCGGGCCAGGGCGCAGACGATGTTGCGGGCCCAGCGCTCGTGGATTTCCAGGTAGTCGCCGTCGTCGACGAGCTCCTCGATGACCTTGTGCATGTCGTACGGGCGGTTGCCGTCGGCCGGGACCAGGTCGAGCAGGACGTCGCCGCGCCGGTCGGCGGGGTCGTCGCTGGCGACGGTGGGCGGGTTCTCGCGGTTGTTCGAGGGCAGCATCCCGATCAGGTACCGGACCTCGGCGATGCAGGTCTCCTCGTCGTCGTACGCGAAGTGCGCGACGCCGGAGGTCTCCGCGTGCACATCGGCGCCGCCGAGCCCGTTCTGGGTGATCTCCTCGCCCGTCACCGCCTTGACCACGTCCGGGCCGGTGATGAACATCTGCGAGGTCTCACGGACCATGAACACGAAGTCGGTCAGCGCCGGGCTGTAGGCCGCGCCGCCCGCGCACGGGCCGAGCATCACGCTGATCTGCGGGATCACACCCGAGGCCCGGGTGTTGCGCTGGAAGATGCCGCCGTACCCGGCGAGCGCGGAGACGCCCTCCTGGATACGGGCGCCCGCGCCGTCGTTCAGCGACACCAGCGGGGCACCGGCCGAGATGGCCATGTCCATGATCTTGTGGATCTTCGTGGCGTGGGCCTCGCCCAGCGCACCGCCGAAGATCCGGAAGTCGTGCGCGTAGACGAAGACCGTACGGCCGTCGACCGTGCCCCAGCCGGTGATGACACCGTCGGTGTACGGCTTCTTCTCCTCCAGGCCGAAGCCGGTCGCCCGGTGCCGGCGCAGCTGCTCGACCTCCTTGAACGAACCCTCGTCCAGGAGCAGCGCGATGCGCTCACGCGCCGTCAGCTTGCCCTTGGCGTGCTGCGCCTCGGTCGCCCGGTCACTCGGTCCGCGACGGGCCTGCTCACGCAGTGCCAGCAGTTCGGCCACACGGCCACGGGTGTCGCTCGGCTCGCCCGGGGTTTCGTCCACAACGGTCATGTACTGACCCTACGAAGCCCGGCAAGTAAATCCTGCCGTCGACTCCGTACAGTCTCCTGACCCGTTTCCTGGTGGAGCCCGACAGAAAGCGAGCCGCATGCAGGCGAAGTACCAGCCAGTACGGGGCAGTCTTTGTGCGAGTCCGACAAAGACTCACTGTGGTCTGCTGCACACCCCGGTCAGCCTCCGGGTGTGGTCCGGTTGGGCGTTCTGCACGCGTTGGACGTCGTTGAGCCGTGTCCTCACCGGGGCTCCGGGGTGGGCGATGGTCAGCAGCACCGCCTCGTAGAAGGCGTCCCGCACGGCGGCGGGCATCACGTCCGAGGCGTCCAGGCAGAGCGGCACCCGCTGGTCGGTGAGACGGCCGCTGATCCGCTTCTCGACCGTACCCTTCCTGGCGGGGACGTCGGGGTCCGGCGAGAATACCCCGGCCCTGCGGCCCCACTCCTCCTGCGCCGGGCGCGAGGTGAGCCGGGTGAGCAGATCGCGGGCCTGTCCGGAGTCGCCGAAGAGCGCGGCGAAGTCGGCGGACACCTCGCGGCCCTTGAGCGTCGGGCCCGAGGGCAGCAGCGCCGCGGAGTCCGTGAAGGCGGCCCGCCCGCTGCGGTCCCGGTAGAAGGACCGGGCGAAGGAGCCCTGGTGCTCCAGGACGCAGCCCTTGCCGCCGAAGAGCAGTCCGTGCTCGCCGGGCTCGCCCCGGTGGTCGTCGAGCAGGGCCCGGCGGGCGGTGTCCGGGGCCTGGGCCAGCAGGCCGGCCCACAGGCTCCAGGCATGGACCACGCGGGCGTCCGTCCAGCTCAGGTCCCCGGTCGCCCAGCGCTCGTACAGGACCGGGCCCGCCGTCTGCAGCATCAGGTCCTCGATCCAGTCGCTGCCCGGCCAGCCCGAGGCCCCGTCGTCGCCCATGCCGATGCACCAGGAGGTCAGCGGCGCGGGCCGGGAGGGCGGCGGCCGGTCCTTGCGGTACCAGACGATGCTCTTGAGGTCCGCCTTGAGCGGTACCCAGAGGCCGGCCTCTATGCCCTTCGCCTCCGGCTGCCAGGGCCTGCCGTACTTCGCGCCCGCGCCCTTGCCCAGCGGGCGCAGCCGACCCTCCGCGGCGTACTCGACGAGATCCCCGACGCCGGGCAGGATCGCGATGTCGGGCGGATTGCCCGCCTGCACCGCGGCGAGCAGGACCTCCCGGGTGGCGGCGGTGCCCTGGTAGGTGTACGGGGTTCCCAGGGTGTCCAGGACGGCCTGGAACTGGGCCTGCTGGTCGTCGGTCCACGGCCCGAGGATCGTCACCTTCGGCTGTTCGCCGCCGCCGGGCGCGGCGAGTCCGCAGCCCGCCGCGGCCAGTGCCAGACACAGGACGAGCAGGACGGCTCGGGCGCGCAGCATCATCCGGTCCTCCAGTAGTCGGCGTTCAGATGCCGGCCGATACCGACGGCGGGCAGCAGCACGAGCAGGGCACCGACCGCCAGCGCTCCGTAGTAGATGCCGCTCTGCCAGCCCTCGGCGGCCAGTCCGGCACGCGCCCTGGTCGACTCGTCGGTGACGGCCTGCTGGGCTCCGGCCAGCACGCGCAGGTCGTGGGTCCGTCGGCCCTGGGTCTGTTGGGCGTGGGCCTGCTGCTCGATCCGGATCAGCCGGTCGCGGGCGGTGGTGAGCTGGTCCTGCGTCCTGTTCGCCGCGATCAGCGGGACCGTCGCCAGGAGGACGACGGCCAGCAGCGAGAACAGCAGGCAGGCGTCGAGGCTGTGGCCGCAGCGGGTGCGCAGAACCCACAGCGCGGAGAGGGTGATCAGGGCCATGGCCAGCAGGCCGAGCTCGGCGACCGCCCAGCCGGACCACCGCAGGGGACTCATCGAGGTGAGCGTGCCGATCCGGTCCATCTGGTGCCCCTGGAGGACGTCCAGACGCGGCACCACACCGGTGCCCTTGCGGGTGAGGAGGGTCTCGGCCTCGGTGAACTTCTCCGTCTGCATCGGTTCGTCCGACACGTACTTCACCGCACCGGGGGTGATGGAGCTGCTGTACGAGGTGAGCAGCCCGTTCACGGTTTCGAGTACCCCGCGCCCCCGGTCCCCGTCGATCTGCACGTCGGAGAGCCGGGACAGGCCCTGGTCGGCGGCGGCCAGTTGGTTCTCGTAGCGGGCACCGGCGCCGACCACATCGGCGATGCCGCTGCTCACGGAGAGCTCGGCCTCCCGGTGGGCGCGCAGCAGGGCGAGCTGGGTGGCGGCCACGCCCTGCACGGCCGGGGCGCCCCGGTCGCGCATCTCGCCCGCCGAGATCTGCACCTCGCGGTACGAGACGAGCAGGGCGCTCATCGAGACCAGCGCGGTCACCAGCATCGCGGCCAGCTGCCGCTCCAGCAGCCGCCGGGTCCTGGAGCGGTAGGCGCGCTCGCCCGATCGGCGTCCGAACCTCACAGCTGCCTCCCGCAGTGGATGCAGAACACGGCCGCGGGTCCGGCCGGACGGTCGCAGTACGGGCAGCGGAGCGCCGGTCCGTCCGGGGGTGCCGGGGGCAGTTCCATGGGGTGTCCGGAGGTGATGCTCAGCATCCCCTCCCGGACGGCACCCGGGTCGACGGCCGGTCCGATCCGGACGATCCCCCGCAGGCCGTCCACGATGCGGGCGACCTTGCGGACCTCGTCCAGGACCCAGTCCGCGGCGATCTCGGTGGCGAGCCGGACGGCGAGTCCGAGCCGCGCCTCGGCCCGCTCGCGGCTCCCCAGGTCGAGGGCGGCGTACCCGTCGTTGAGCGCGGTCCGCATCCGTGTGGAGACGTTCATGGTGTGGATGTCGCGGCCCGCGGCGCCGGAGATGCGGGCGGTGGCCGCGGCGGTGCCCGACGGCAGCCAGCGGACCACGACCGCTCCGGTGGCGCCGCCGACGGTGACGGCGGCGAGCTGGAGGGGTACGCCCAGCGGGTCGTTGCCCGCGTCGGCCCGGAGGGTGAGGAGGTAGTCGCGGGATTCCGGCTGCCACTGGTGGGTGCGGAACTCCAGCCGTCGCGGGTCGCCGCGGACCGGTTCCGCCTCCAGCCGCTGCTGGTGCGGTGCGGTCTCGATCAGTGTCGCTTCCCGTACGTTCGGACGCATGGTCACCTCGATGGGCAGCTCGGGGCTGCGGACCTGGCGCAGCCGGCCCAGTGCGGTGGCCACGGCGGGGGCGAAGGCGTCGGGCGAGGAGGCGGCGGCGCCGTGCAGCCGTTTCGCGACGGCGATCAGCGGAGCCGGGTCCCAGCCCGCTCCCGGGGCGATGACATCAGCGGTGAACTCCCCTTCGCAACGGGCGAGTTCGACGCTCAGAGCACTGTCCGGGCGGGAGGCGTCGTCCTCGTCGGCCCGGCCGGCGCCGTCGGTGACGAGCACGAGATGCCGTACGGGGAGGGCGCGTTCGGCGAAGAGTTCGCGGGCCCCGGCCAGCCAGGTGGTGTATCCGGCCGGCGGCCGCCCCTCGGCGGCCGCGGCGATCCGTCCGACGCTGAAGGCGGCGTCCCGCCGGTCGTCGGGATCGGCGAGCGCCCACCGGCCGCGCAGCGGGTAGCACTGCGCGGCCCCGCCTCCCAGCACGGTGTAGGAGATCCCGTCGGGCAGGGCGCCCATGGTTTCGGCCAGCGCCGCGACGGCCGCGTCACGCCGCCCGGCGGCCACGTCCACCGCGAGGACCAGGGCGATGTCGACGGCGGGGATCCGGTCGCGCGGCCCGACGGCGGCGGCCCGGACGCGCACATGGGCGTCGATCCGGGCGTCCGGGTCCGGCCGCTGCTTCTCCGCGGCGTGGACGGACAGGCTGATCCCGAGGCCGGCCGGCGCGACTGTGCGGCCCATTCAGCTGCCTCCGGGGGTACGGCGCCGGGGTGGCAGCCAGAAACGGGTCTGCGGGCGGACGGCGTGGGAGAGGTCGATGAGCTTCTCGTGGTCGGCGGTGTCCTTGCACTGCCGGGCCATCCAGCGGTAGCACCGGGCCAGTTCCTCCCGGACGGCCCGTTCCCCGGGCGCCGGTGCCGGTGGCAGTCCGCGCCGCCACCAGCGGCCGTCGGGCCCCGGGCGGCCTGCCTCGGCCCGGACCGCGTCGAGCTTCCACTCGTACAGTTCGGTGCGCAGCAGCCGGGCCGGCTCGTCGCCCGTCACCACGGACGCCGGATGCGGCCCGGGGCCGCCCTCGCGCAGCGGGACGGCGGCGAGCACGGTGTCGATGCGCCGCCTGCCGGGCAGCGGGCGCCCGCCCGCAGCGAGCCGGGCCGCCCGGATGCGCAGCGCGGCGATCCGGGCGACGGCGTGGTCGCGCGACTCGTCCGGCACCAGGTCCAGGACCTCGGCCGCCGCGTCCCGGTCGCCGCGGGCCAGGGCCAGCCTGGCCAGGCCCAGCGCGGCGCCGACGTGGGAGGGGTTGCGGGCGTGCACGGCCCGGAAGAGTTCGTACGCCGAGGGGACCGGACCGGCCGGGCGGTCCGGCCCCAGCTGCTCCGCGGCGTAGGCCAGGGCCAGCTTCGCGGCGTACTCGCCGGGCAGTGCCCGGTGGACGGCGGCGAAGTGTTCCAGGGCTGCCTCCAGCAGCTGCCGGCGGTCGTCCAGGACCTCCGCGCCGCGCAGCGCGACGAGTCCCCGGTGCCAGCTGAGCCGCCACTGCCGCACCGGTCCGGGGCCGGGGATCGCGTCCGCCGCCGCCACCTGTTCGCGCGCCCGGGCCAGCGCCTCGCCGCCCTCCTGGCCGAGCAGCAGCCGGACGTTGTGCAGACAGATCTCCACCGACCGCTCCCCCTCGGCGGGCTGGGCGAGCAGCCGGCCGGGGTCGTAGCTGCTCACCAGGAACCGGGCCGCCTCCGGGTCCCCGGGGTAGGGCCTGGGGACCGGCAGCCGCCGGGCGATCTCGGTGGGGGTGGGGAGCCCGGAGTCCAGGACGGGCGCCTCGGGCGTCTGGTCGCGGCGGTGCGGGGCCCGGTCCAGCCAGTGCGCGTACTCGGGCACGGTGCCCAGCCGGGCGCCGAGCAGTTCGGTGGACGGGGTGAAGTAGGCGGACGGTTCGGTCCGGTCCCGTTTTCCGCGCAGCGCCCGGATCTCGCGCAGCACTCCGCGCAGCTGGCCGGCCATCTCCTCGGCGTCGGCGAACCGGCGTTCGGGGTCCACGTCGGTCGCCCGCTCCACCACCAGGCGGAACGAGCTGGTGCCGAGACCGGGTACGTCGTCGCCGACAGCCCAGCCCGCCAGTTCGGCCAGGGTCACCCCGACGGTGTGGATGTCGTGGGCGACGGTCAGCGGACTGCCGCCGACCGTCTCGGGCGCGGCGTACCTGGGGGTGATGACGGGCGGCGGCCCGGCGGTTCCGCTCCTGCGTACCCCGCCGAGGTCGATGACCTTGACCCCGTCGTACTCGTGGACGACGTTGGACGGCTTCATGTCTCCGTACAGGAAGCCCATGCCGTGCAGATGGGTGAGGGCTTCGAGGATCTGGCAGCCGTAGGTGATGACGTGTTCGACGTCGAGGACGAAGTTGCCCTGCCGGGTCGCCTCGATCACGGCGGAGAGTGTGCGGTCCCCGACGTCCTGCATCACGATGTAGCCGCCGGAGACCGTGCCGTCCGCGCTGCTGGTGCTGACGAAGTCCCGGATCTGGACGATGCGTTCGTGCCGGATGGCGACGAGGCTGCGGCGCTCCTCGGCGGCCTGGGCGGCGCCCCGTTCCGCGTAGCGGTTCAGCATCCCCTTCACGGCGACGAGGTCTTCCAGGTGGGTGTCGAGGGCGAGGTAGACCCAGCCCTGGCCGCCGTGGGCGATGGGCCCGAGGATCCGGTACTGGTCCTGGAGGAGGGGCCCGTCCCGGCTGAGCTCGGGGCGGTAGGAGTACGGGGCACCGCACTTGGGGCAGTGGCCCTCGTCGGGCGGCGGGGCGGCGGTGTACGGGGCGACGAAGTACGTGGCGCAGGACTTGGACGAGCAGCTCATCCGGACCTGCGCCTGTGTCACGGCGGCGCCCAGCCGCTGCTCCGGGGTGCTCGGGCTGAGCGGGGGCAGTTCCAGCAGCCCTCTGGGTCCGCACCGGTCGGGGGCGGTGGGCAGCGGCGGGAGTCCCGGGCCGTCCTCGGAGCGGCCGCAGGTGTCGCAGTAGCCGGTGGACAGTACGGCGCCTTCGCAGGGGGCTCCGGTGAACCGGCGGTGCGGGCAGGGGATCCTCATCGGCGGCCCGCCCGGTCCTGGTCGCCGCGTGGTCCGGGTACGCCCGCCCGGCCGTACCGCTCCAGGTCCGCCCGGAGTTCACGCAGCAGGGCGCGCAGGCCGCGGAGCTGCTCGTGCGGGTCCGGGGCGGCGCGCAGGCGGGCCAGCTGCTGGCGGCGGCGGGCCGCGCCGGTCCGTGGCAGGGGGATCAGGGAGCCCGACTCCACCAGGCCGTTCAGCCCGGCCCAGTCCGTCTCGATCGCCTCGACGCGGCGGATCAGCCGCTCGGCCCACTCGTCGAGTGCGGGCAGGAGCAGCTGCCGCGCGACCTCGGTGACCTCGTCGCCGTGGCTGTCCCGCACGATGACGAGCAGCCGGAAGCCGAGTGTCCGCACCCGTGCGAGCAGGGGCACCAGCCCGAGCGGGCGCGGGTCCTCGTCGAGTCCGATCACGGCGAGGGTGGGCCCCGCGCTCCCCTGCTCCCCGTCCGGCGGCCGCTCGGGCGGGGTGCCGCCCGCGAGCAGCCACTCCCGGCAGGCCCGGGCGAGGTGCGGGGGCAGTCGCAGCCGGGTCACCAGCTCGTCGGCGAAGCCCTCGGGGGTGGTGCGCCCGCCCCGGTAGACGAGGTGGGCTCGGTGCAAGTGGTGCTTGAGGGTGCGGTCGCGGCCCCCGCCGTGGGGTACGACGCTGAAGCGCACCGCGGGCTCGTCGCCCCCGGCGAACCATCTCCGCAGCCGCCGGTCCAGCCCGTGGTCCCAGCCGTCCGGGCCGCTCAACTCGGCTACCAGCGGAACGAGTTCGGCGATCCTGTCGATCGGGATCATGTACGAGAACGCCAGGTCGTTGTCGGCGGGCAGCGCCAGATCGAGGTCGCCGCGCCAGCTGACGACCATCCCGACGACCCGCTCGGGCGGTCCGGCCGGCCCGCCGCGCACCTGCACGGCGGCCCCGCTGAACCCTTTTCTCACCACGTGCTCGTTGCGCCCGGCGTCGAGCTGGATCCAGGCGCCGTGCGCTCCGCTGATCCGCCCGGTCAGCCACATCCCGTCGGCGAAGGACCGCGCGTAGCCGCCGATCCACACCTCGTCGCCGCGCTCCAGGCTCCGTTCGAGGGTCGCGGGGGTGGCGTGGGGACGTGGGCTGTCCAGGGCGAGTACGGCGACGTCCTCGCCGGTCGCCCCGAGTCCGGGCAGCCAGCCGCCCTCGGTCACACGGGCCCCGACGGGCGCGATGGCGGGGTTCTCGGCGAACTCCACCCAGATCCGGGCGTCGGGCTCCTTCACGACGTGCGCGCAGGTCAGTGCCCGGTCGCGGGTGAGCAGCACCCCGGCGCCGCAGACCGGTCCGTCCGCGCCGCCGCACCGTAATCGGAGCCGCCAGTCCGCCTTCAACTCCCCCATGCCGCAAGAGAATACGCGCGTAGCGGGTGCCGCTCCCAGCCCTCGGACACACTCCGGTCACCTGATGTCCACCGAATGTCACGGCCGGGGCCGGGGCCGCACGCGTGTGCGGGGCGGGTGCACCGGTCGGGTGCGCCCGCCCCGCATCGCGCGGGTTCAGCCGCCGCAGTGGAAGCGGGCGTCGCCCCAGTCGGCGTGGTCGTTGCCGTTGCCGTCGCCGCCGTCGCCGACGACGAGTTCGACGTACTTGGCTCCGGTGACGTCCGCCGTCAGCGACCAGGCGCTGTCGGCCGCCTTCAGCACGGGCGACTTCACCTTCTCGGTGCCGTCGGCCCTGACGGAGAACTGCACGCTGCCGGCGGTCTTCTGTACGTCGTCCACGCCGACCTGGGCGGTGAACGAGGTGCACTTCCCGCCCAGGTAGTAGCGGATCCTCGCCGGTGCGTGGCTGCCGAGGCCCTTGGTGTAGACGGTGCCGCCGATGGTCAGCGGGGAGCCGTCGCCGGTGCCGGTCTCACCGTTGGAGAGGTCCTTCTCCACCGGGCCCCAGCCGTTCTCGGCGGCCGTCCAGTCCAGGTCGCTGGCCCAGCTGTCGGTGGTGGGCGGCGGCGGCAGCGTCCGTACGGAGGTCTGCGCGCCGAGGGTGCGCCGTGCGCCGCCGACGGTGTACGCCGCCTCGGACGTCAGGCCGTACGTCTGGTACTTGGCGTCGACCGGCGGGGTGACCTGCCAGCTGCCGGTGGCCTCGGCGCCCGCCGCGACCGAGTCGAAGGTGACGGCGCCCGCGGGCTCCGCCTTCCAGCCCTCGGGTACGGACAGGCTCAGGGTGACACCGGTCGCCGCCGTCGCCTCGTAGTTGGTGAACGAGACCTTGACGGTGTTGGCCGTGCCCGGCTCCAGGGTCTCGGCGGCCGGCTCGACGCCGAGGGTGCCGCAGGCGGCCTGCTCGGAGTCGGGGGCCGGGCCGAGGTCGGTCACGGTGAAGGAGTCCAGGACGAAGTCGGCGCCGTCGGGGGCGTCGCCGCGCTTGCGCAGCCCGGTCCAGGTGTCGCCGCAGCCCGCGGTGACGGTCTCGGCGAAGTGGCCGGTGGTGCGCTGCTGTCCGATGGCGGTGGTCCGGGTCTCGACCGAGTCGGGCTTGCCGTCGGCGGTGATCCGGTCGTAGCCGTCGACCCACTCGTAGGCGCCCGCGTGGCTGGACTGGTAGTCGTACTCGACCTTGTAGCGGTGCCCGTCGGCCATCGGCACGGTCCACGGGGCGGTGCGGTAGACGAGTCCGGCGTTCTCCTCGTGGGACTTGAGGGACTCCTTGCCGCCGATCACGTCGTCGATCAGCTTCCCGTTCCACCCGGCCTGGGTGTACGGGGCGTGCAGCTGGGAGATGACGGTGCGGGGGTCGGTGGAGCCGCCCGCGTCACCCTTGAGGAAGGGGCCCCAGCCCTGGTCCACGGCCTCGAAGTCCTCGTAGGAGAGGGTCTTCGCCTTCGTCGCAGGGGCGTTGGCGACGATACGCACGTCGTCGGCCCGCACGCTCGCGGCACTGCCTCCGGCCGCCTCGACGCGCAGGGTGGTGCGGCCGTCGGCGGGGGCGGTGAAGTTCACCTTGGCCCGCTGGAAGTACGTGCCGTGCCGTTCGGACGCGGCGACGTAGTCCTTCGCGGTGGAGCGGTCCACCGAGACGGACTTCCCGCCGATCGAGAGCGTGGTGTGCCGGGTCTTCCCGGGCTGGACCTCGATGAGCGCGGAGGCGGTGTAGCGCTTGCCGGGGGTGAGGCCGTCGATGCGCTGTGCGAGTGCGGCGGTGCCGCTGCCGGAGAGCCGGGCGCTGTGGAGGCCGTTGGCGTCGGTCTCGCGGGCGACGGTGCCGGTCTGCGACCAGGCGGTCAGTGCCTGGTCGTTGAAGCCGGGGTCGTCGACCGGGGTGCCCTCGCCCCACTGGGGGTCGGCGGCCTTCGGCGCCTGCTTCGGGTAGAGGACGTACGGCTGACCGGCCTTGGCGGTCAGCGTGATCCTCCCGTCGGCGGGCTTGACCGTGCCGGCCTTGACCCGCCCGTTGTCGGTGAGTTCGTAGACGGTGTACGTGCCGTTCGACGGCACCGCCCAGCTGCTCGTGCCTCCGGACCTGCTGTAGTGGTACAGCTTCTTCCCGCCGTCCCACGGCAGCAGGTAGTCGGTGCCGCTGAGGACCTTGCGGCCGTGGTCGTAGAAGGTCCGCTTGCCGTCCTCGACCGTGCCCCGGACACCGCCGGTGAGGGTGATGTCATTGCCGTCCCAGCGGGTGATCCGCTGCTGCTGGAGGTACTTGGCGGGCAGGTTGCGCTGCCAGATGTTGTCGTAGAAGGCGTTCCAGTCGGTCTCGTTGGTCCAGCCCTCGAACTCCTCGATGGCACTCTGGCCGAGGACGGGGTCGTTGTTCCAGACGTCCTTCTCGCCGTTGCGGATGAACCGGATGATCTTCGAGTTGAGGCCCTTGTTGGTGGCGCCGCCGTAGTCGAGGTCATTGGCCCAGTGCGACCAGAGCGAGCCGCGCTCGAACTTGTCGGCCCACTCGGTGGCGACGTTCCAGCCCTGCTTCTGCACGGACTGGAGGGTCTTGTCGGCGATCCAGCCGTGCGAGTAGTAGACGTCGATGTAGAGCAGGCTGAGATTGGGGTCGGTCTCGTCGCGCAGCTGCTGGAAGCGCTTGGCCAGGTCGCCGCTGTTGATGTCGCGGCGCTGGTCGATGTAGTAGCTCTGGCCCAGCCAGTTCCACCCCGGCTTGGTCTTGTCGACGAGCTTCTCGTCGAAGGCCTTGGCCTCCGGGTACGCCTCGGTGGCGTTGACGTGGACGCCGAAGGTGGCGCCCCACTTCTTGCCGTCCTTGAGGAGCTCGTTGAGGTCCTTCAGCCCGCCGGCCCGCTTGTTGTAGTCACCGCCGTAGTCGGGGTGGGCGGAGTCGTGCCCCTCGGAGGCGTACCCCTTGAGGAGCGCCATCTGCCCGAGGCCGTCGGTGGCCAGGGAGATCCGCTTGACGTCGTCGAGGGTGCGCAGGAAGGGGTGGGTGGCCTGGCTGGCGAAGTTGAACGGGATGTGGGTGATGACCCGGTCCGCGGTGTCCTTGCTGCCGGGTGCCTCGACGCCGATGGAGCGGAACGCGACGGCGCCGTCCTGCCAGTCGACCGTCTTGTCGCCGTTGGCGTCGGGCGTGACGACGACCTTCGCCCAGGGGAGGTTGTCCCCGCTCTCCGGCTTCGGGGCCCCGTCGCCCCGGTAGGTCCACTGCCCGGACCAGACGCCGACCCGGACGCTGCCGTCGTCGGCCTTGCGGGCCTGGTGCCAGAACCGGGCGTCGTCGCCGCCGGTGGCGCCGGACGGCTTGTCGTACGAGGAGTTGGACTCGACGGCCGCGGCGAGCGAACCGGTGTTGACGATCGCGTACGAGGCCCCGACCGGCGCCTTGTCGGCGGCGGTGTCCGCGGTGACCTTCGAGAAGACGTCGGCGGTCTTCGTCGAGTCGTTGTCCAGCCGGGTGAAGGCAGTGGCGCCCCCGGTGTCCGTGGACCCCACGGACACCAGGTCGTGGCCGGGTATGTCGATGGTGCCGACGCGGAACGCCTCGGTGTCGCGGACGGCCGTCACCTTGAAGGTGGTGGCGCGTCCGGAGACGGAGAGCGAAGCGTCGATCTCGATGCCGGGCAGGTCGGTGAAGGTCAGCGTGTAGCGGGCGGCCGAGGCAGTGACCTTGGGGGCGCCCTTGAGCTTCACCGGGTGCGCGGTGCCGTTGAGGGTCACGGCGGTGACCGGCTGGGTACTCCCGAACAGCCGGCTGCCGGTGGCCCTGTCGGTGTACGCCAGGACGCGCGGGAAGTCGTCGGCGACGGCGACCGAGAGCTGCGCGGACCCGATGACGGTGGCGCCCGCGGGAACGGCCGGTCCGACTGCGGCGGGTGAGGGAGCGGAGGCGGCGGTGGCGGGGAGCGCGGTCCCCACCAGCGCCAGGACGGCGGCTGAGGCGGCGGCGACAGCGCCCGCCGAAGTGAATCTTCGCGACATGTGCTCTGAGTAGTCCCCGTGACCGGACACCGTCAACGACCTGCGGCGACTCGGAGCCCTCCAGTCCAACAACCGCGTTGCGTAAGTCCAAGCGGGGCTCCGGACAGGGGAAGTGTCCACTCGTCGGGCACGTGGAGGAGTTCCCCGAAGCCGGCCCCCGTCCCGAGGCCCTCCACGTAGCCTGGTGCCGGATGACGAGCGCGCGGTGGGGGCGGTGCGTGTGCGCTGCCGCGGCTCACCGACGGATGACCTCAGGAGGCGGCATGCTCAAGCTGGACGCTCCGGGTAAGTCTTTCCAATCCGCGATCTCCAACCACGACTATCCGGATACGGAGGCCGAGTGGAACGGGACCGGGCCGGGGTGGAGCTGGATGTGGGTCCCGTACCCCTTCAACTCTCAGTACGTACAAGGACAGTTCAGTCGTCAGGTCTTCAGGCGCAACCACACGTCACGCGATGATCTCCGGGCCTTCATCGGCGAGAACCTCGCCGAGAACGACCGACGCTGGTCCAAGGCGGCCGCTGCCGCCCTTCGTGGTGTCACTGCGCAGGAGTTCGTCCTGACCTGCTCGCACGTCTGGGCGTTCGCCTTGTTCGAGGTCAACTCGGGCTCGACCGCGAGTTCCGGAACCGCGTTCTACAACCGGTGGGTCGCAGCGGTGAACGCCGATCCGCAGGCCTCGTACATGCTGATGGCCGCGGAACAGCCGACCGTCATGGCGATGGGCTGACCACGGTTTCACCTCGCGGCCGAGCGCCTGCCGGACGGCGTGGAGCCGGTCCGGCAGGTGTCACGGCAGGCGCCACCGGCAGACGTGGAACGTCACCAGCGCAGGGCGGTGAAGTCGATCGGCCGGGGCCGCAGCAGCGCGGTGCGTTCCGCCAGCGCGTGCAGCCGCCGGGACATCTCGTCGGCGTCCCGGCGCTGCCGGTCGCCGTGGCCGGGCAGCACCCACTCGAACCGCAGCCGCCCCGCCGTCCGCGCCAACGAGGCGGCCAGCTCCTCGATGGAGTACCAGGTCACGCTCTCCGCGACTTCGAGGTCGTCGGTCGTACGCGACCAGTAGAAGCTGTCGCCGCTGAAGCAGTACCGGTCGTCCGCGAGGTAGAGCACGCTGCCCCGGGTGTGGCCGGGCAGCGGATGGGCGGTGACGCCCTCGCCGATCTCCACGGGGTCGAGCCCCCGGATCACCCGGTCCGCGTCCGGCGCCGCGTCGAGGTCCCCTTCGTGGATCCACATCCTGGCCCCGAAGTGGTCGGCGTAACGGCGCCCGTGCGCGACGTGGTCGCGGTGGGTGAGCAGTACGTCGGTGACGGGCCCCGTCGTCGCCACGTACCGCTCGGCCAGCTCGGCGCTCCAGCGCGGGGTGTCGATCATCATGACCGTGCCGGACGGGCGCCGCAGCAGATAGGAGTTGGCGCCGGCGGTCTGCCGGGAGTTGTGCCCGCAGACCAGTACGCCGTCGTCCAGCGCCATCGGGAACGGATCGAGCGCGGGATCGGGCTGCCCCGACGCGGGCCGGATCGAGCGGGTGTGACAGGCGAAGACGGCAGCGTGTAAGCGCCGGTTCTCCGCGTCATCGCCCGGTTGCCGCAGAATCCGCGACGCCCCTTCCTCCTCGACGATCAGCTCGGGTGCGAACTGTCGGGCCACGTCGCAGTTGGTGCAGCGATCGTCCACGTACCAGTCGTCCACGGCAGGTTCTTCCTTCCACGTCCACGGAAAACGGACCCCGTGCGGGGCCGCCGTTCCAGGGATAGCCCACGCGCGGCCGGAACCGGTAGACCCTGCCGATCTTGTGTCTCGGCCCCCGGGTCTATCTCCTCGGCATCCCGCGCGCCGCCCCCGACGGCAACTCGAACTCGCACCACACCACCTTGCCCGGGTTCCGCTCCCCCACCCCCCACTTGTCGGCGAGCGCCTCCACCAGCCGCAGCCCACGGCCCCCTTCCTCGTCGGAGTCCGCCCAGGAATCGGCGGGCCGGACCTCCCCGTCACCGCTGTCGTGGACCTCGACGCGCAGGGTGTGGTCGGCCGGCTCCAGGTAAAGGTGGAGCCGGAAACCACGACCGGGCGGTACTCCGTGCAGCAAGGCGTTGGTGACGAGCTCGCTCACGCAGAGCAACACATCGTCGGCGCGGGACTCGCACGCCCAGTCGACGAGGGCCTCGCGCACGAACTGCCGTACGAGCGGGACGGATCGGCGTTCCCGGCGGTGGAACACCTCGCGGAAGTGGGGGAGTCGGGTTGTCTCGTTCACGCTTCCAACGTCACACAAAGTCACTACGGTTGAGCAGCGCGTCGAGTCGTACAACGGAGATGTACGACTTCTGACGGGTCATCCGGGGTTCGTGAGGGGGAGAGGCAGTTCATGCAACCGGCAAAGAAGAAGAGCAAGCGGATCACGTCCTGGCACCTGATCGGCGCCCAGCTGGCGATGTTCCGCAAGGCGGCCCAAATGACGCAGGCGGTACTTGCCGAGCGGTGCTCCGTGGGCGAGGACACGATCGCGTCGATCGAGCAGGGCCGCAGAGCGTTGCAGTGGGACTTCGCGGTCCAACTGGACGAACTGCTGGACACGAAGGGGGCGTTGCACGTCGCAGTGTCGAAGGTGCCGCAGAAGGAGCGGTTCTCTGCGTTCGTACAGAACTTCGTGGACTACGAGCAGGAGGCGGTGACGCTGCTCTCGTACCAGAACCAGGTGGTGCCGGGCCTGCTCCAGACCGAGGAGTACATCCGGTTCGTCTTCTCCTGCCTCTACCCGCCCCTGGAGGCGGACGAGCAGGAGGAGTGGGTAGCAGACCGACTCGATCGGCAGAAGCTCCTCAGCCGCAAGCCCCGCCCCATGCTGCACTTCATCCTGGAGGAGAGCATTCTGCGCAGCCAGATCGGCGACCCCGCCATATTGCGGGAGCAGATCCGGCATCTGCGTAAGTGCATGGAGCTCCCGTTCCTGGGGCTCCAGATCATGCCGATGAAACTGCCGAAGCACGCCGGACTGTCGGGGCCGATGGTGCTGCTGGAAACCCCCGACCACGACCACCTCGTCTACGTGGAGGGACAGCTGACCAGCTACCTTCACGAGGATCCAGATGACGTCAGTCCGCTCCAGCACAAGTATGGGATGCTGCGTTCGCAGGCGCTTTCCGTCGAGGCGAGCGCACGCCTACTGGACGAACTGCTTGGAGAGACATGACCCACGCACGTACCGCTGCCCTCGCCTGGTTCAAGTCCAGTTACAGCAGCGACCAGGGCGGCAACTGCGTCGAAGTCGCCTACGACTGGCGCAAGTCGAGCTACAGCAGCGACCAGGGCGGCGACTGCGTAGAGGTGGCTGCGCACCCCGCCGCCGTGCACATCCGTGACTCCAAAGTGACCGACGGCCCCGTCCTCACCGTTCCCCCCGCCGTCTGGACCGCGTTCCTCAACGCCACGGTCTGATCGTGTTACGGCCCGGGACGCCGGGCCGCAATCTCCCCCGCACTCTGTCGAGTTGTGAAGACTTCCCGTTTCTGAGAGCGCTCTCAGTCATAAGTCTTGACGCCTGATGCGGCCCTCACGAGAGTGGTTGACCCCCCACAAACCTCGGGAGTCTCTCGTGATCTCGCGCAGAATGTTCCTGACGGGCGGCGCTGCCGCCACCGCGACCGCCCTCACGTACCCTCTCTGGGGCAGCGCCCTGAGTCCGAGCGCGTCCGCCGCCCCCGCGACCTGTGAACTAGCCCTGGAGAACCGCTCGTTGCCGGGCAGGGTCAACGCCTATGTCACCGGCCACGAGCAGGGCACCGATCGCTGGGTGCTGCTGCGGGCCAACGGCAGCGTCTACCGCCCCGACTCCCCCGCCGCGCCGCAGACCCCCCTGCCGGTCGACTGCGCCATTCCTCTGAACGCGGCGGGCGGCGGCCCGGTGGTGCTCACCCTCCCCCAGATGTACGGCGCCCGCGTGTACTTCGTACGCGACGACACGCTCACGTTCTACCTCAACCCCGGCCCCGCCCTGGTCGAGCCGGCGTTCGCGACGTCCACCGACGTCAACTACGGCCGCACCTGGTCGTTCTGCGAGTTCACCTTCAACCCGCAGCAGCTGTACGCGAACATCAGCTACGTCGACCTGGTCACCGCGCTGCCGATAGGCCTGACCCTGACCGGCGACGCGACGCACACCGTGGCGCCGCTCCCGGACGGGGCGGTGCAGCGGATCGCGGACGGCCTCACCGCCCAGGCCGCCGCCGACGGCCAGCCGTGGGACAAGCTGGTGATCCGTGGGTCGGACGGCAACGTACTGCGGGTGATCTCACCGCAGAACCTGATGGCACCGTTCTTCGACCGCCCGGACGAGATGCCGTTCCGGGACGTGTTCACGTCCTACATCGACCGGGTCTGGGAGAAGTACCGCTCCACCGACCTGCGCATCGACCTCCAGGGCGGCCGGGGAGTCCGCACCGGCCGGGTGAACGGCGACGTCCTGACCTTCGAGGGCGGGCACACCTTCACCAAGCCCGTCTCCAAGGACGTCTTCACCTGCAACCACGGCCCGTTCGCCAACAACCCGGGCGACCCGGACGACAAGAAGGCCCTGCTGGCCCGCCTGGCCTCCGGCTTCAACCGCTCCCTGATGCTCACCCACCCCGACCAGCCGAACGGCACCTCGACCGCCGACTACTACCGGGACCCGGCCACCAACCACTGGTCCCGCGTCGTCCACGCCAACACCCCGATCGGCTACGCCTTCCCCTACGACGACGTCCGCCCCGACGGCGAACCCGACGTCTCAGGCGCCGCCAACGACGGCAACCCCCACCGCTTCACAGTGACCGTGGGGGCCTGAGCCGAGGCGCGCGGACGAGCGGCCCCACCTGTGCGGGCCTCTCGCCCGCGGCCACCCATGATCACGCACCCGTGCGGGTGCCCCGTCCGGTGGACGGGGCACCCGCACGAACTGGCGCTCGCGGTACGGAGATCAGCAGCCGCCGCAGTTGTAGTACGTCACGTCCCAGTGGTTGCCCTCGTCGGCGTAGACGTTGCCGGAGCCCGCCTGGTACTGGGGGGCACCGTCGCCGCGCACACCGATGTAGGTGAAGACGTTGTGGACGTAGTTGGTGAGGCAGGTCGACTTGGCGAAGTCGAGCTTGTAGCCGTTCCAGTGGGAGTACGTGCCGCTGGCGTGACCGGTCTCGGTGCCGCCGGTGATGTTCAGCGCGCAGCCCGTGGCGCTCTTGAGGGTCTGGGCGCCCTGCGCGGTGGCCAGGTTGAGCTGGTCGAACGAGGTGCAGGTGGCGACGTTGCGGTTGGAGCAGCCGCCGGAGGACGACCAGGTGACCCCGGAGGAGCTGAACCGGGCGGTGGCCTGGGCGTGGGTGAGCTTGGTGTCGGCGTGGGCCTGGGTGGCGCCGCCGCCGAGGACACCGATGCCCGGGGCGAAGAGAACGCCCAGGACGAGGGCGAAAGCGGTCAGCACGGGGCGCAGTCTCATATGGGACAGCATGGGGGGACTCCTCCTGCTCATGACAAGTAAGGGCATGGAGATACTGCCCGAGTTCTACGCGCGTCCGCCAGAGGGGGCGGCGATCGGGCGCGGGAGTTGCGTCATCGTTCGGCCGCCATTCACGAACACGCGCCACCTCGATGTTGAACATTGAACTAGATCGCGCTACAGTCAATCTCGTTGAAGGTTAAACAACTACTTCGACCCCCGCTCGATCACCGCTCGATCACGTCCCCCGAGGAGGAGCCATGGCTCTGTTCAGCCGCAAGAACAACAACGCCCCGTCCGCCACCGCCACCGCCACCGTCGCCCCCGCCGTGGACCCGGCCCTCGCCGCCCTCACCGGTGACTACGCGATCGACCCGGCCCACAGCAGCATCGGCTTCACCGTGCGCCACGCCATGGTCACCAACGTGCGCGGCACCTTCGGCGAGCACGAGGGCAGCCTGAAGCTGGACGGCTCCGACCCGGCCAACTCCACCGCCTCGATCGACGTCAAAATCGCCAGCGTCGACACCGGCATCGCCGACCGTGACGGCCACCTGGTCAGCGGCGACTTCTTCGACGCCGAGAAGTTCCCGCTCATGACGTTCCGCTCCACGCATGCCGCACAGCTCGGCGGCGACAAGTACCGCGTCACGGGCGACCTGACCATCAAGGACGTCACCCGTCCGCTCTCCATCGACCTGGAGTTCAACGGCTCCGCCACCGACGTCTACGGCAACGAGCGGGTCGGCTTCGAGGGCAGCGCCGACATCCTGCGCTCCGACTGGGGCCTGACCTGGAACGCGGCCCTGGAGACCGGCGGCGTGATGGTCAGCGACAAGGTCAAGCTCAACTTCGACATCTCCGCGATCAAGTCCGCCGTGACGACGGCCTGACATCCCGCCGCCCGGCCGAACGCCCGACCCGAGCGCGCCCGTCCTCCCCTCCCCCGCCGGGGAGGGAGGCGGGCGCTCGGCGTCCGCCCGGTCAGGCCCGGCGGGCGGCGACCGCGCGGTTCACGTCGTCGGTGATCAGCTCGGCGTTGATCGCCGCGGCGGCCTGCACCCCGGCAGCGGCGGCCGCGACGACCTTCCCCGTCGGGTCCGCGACATTGCCGGCCACCCGGATGCCGGGGGCCTCCGTCGCCCCGGCCGGGTCGGCGGCGACGTACGTCCCGATCACCTGGTCCGCCGCCTTCATCTCGGTCACGCCCAGCCCCAGGCCCGCGAGGAAGTCCGCGCGGGCGGTGAAGCCGGGCTGCACCACGACGGCCTCGGCGGCGACGACCCGGCCTCCCGCCAGCCGGACGCCGGTGAGCCGGTCGTCCGTCACATCGAGGCCGGTCACCTCGCCGTCGACCACGGCGATGCCACGGGCGGCCAGCTGCTCGTACTCCTCGTCCGTGGGCTCGGGCCCGGTGTGGCGGAAGAGGGTGACGTCCTCGCTCCACTGGCGCCACATCAGCGCCTGGTGCACGGCCAGCGACCCGGTGGCCAGGACCCCGACCGGGCGGGAGCCGACCTCCCAGCCGTGGCAGTACGGGCAGTGCAGGACCTCGTGCCCCCACCGTTCGGCCAGACCCGGCACCGGGGGCAGCTCGTCGACGAGGCCGGTGGTCACCAGGAGCCGGCGCGCCACGACCGGGGCCCCGTCCTCGCGCACCACGCGGAATCCTTCGTCCCCGGGCAGCCGCTCGGCGGCCACCACGGTGTCCTGGACGACCTCCGCCCCGTAACGGGCCACCTCGTCCCGGCCGGTGCTCAGCAGCTCCGAGGGCGGAAGGCCGTCGTGGCCCAGGTAGCCGTGCATGTGCGAGGCAGGGGCGTTGCGCGGCTGCCCTGCGTCGATCACCAGCACCGACCGGCGCGCCCTGGCCAGGGTCACCGCTCCGCTCAGTCCGGCGGCTCCGCCGCCGATCACCACCACGTCGTAGCGGCGTTCCGCGCCGCCGCTCTCCACGCTGTCGTCTCCGGTCGTTCCGCTCATGAGGAGCACCTCCCTTTCACCGGAGAGCGTCCGCGAGGCGGGGCCGTTTCGGCAAGCCTCATTGCCGGAACAGCAAATAGCGCATCGCTAGACGTCGTCCTCCTCCGGTTCGCCGACCGTCTGCTCCGACCAGATGACCTTGCCCGTCTCGGTGTAGCGGGTGCCCCAGCGTTCGGCGAACTGGGCGACGAGGAACAGGCCCCGGCCGCCCTCGTCCGTCGTCGCCGCGTAGCGCAGATGCGGTGAGGTGCTGCTGCTGTCGGACACCTCGCAGATCAGATTGCGGTCGTAGAGCAGACGGACCTCGATGGGTGCCGTGCCGTAGCGCACCGCGTTGGTGACCAGTTCGCTCAGGATCAGCTCGGTGGCGAACGCCTCCTCCTCCAGGCCCCGGTCGGTGAGCCACTGGGCGACGTTCTTGCGCACTCCGGCGACGGCCGCCGGATCGGTGGCCACGGCCCACTGCGCGACCTGGTCGGGATCGAGCGTGCGGGTGCGGGCCACGAGCAGGGCGACGTCGTCGTCCGGCCGGTCCGGCAGCAGTGCGGCGATCACGTCGTCGCAGGTCTCCTCCGGTGTGCGGTCGCGGCCGGCGAGGGCACCTCGCAGCAGGTCGAGACCGGTGTCGATGTCCAGGCCACGCCGCTCGACGAGACCGTCCGTGTAGAGGACCAGTCGGCTTCCCTCGGGCACGTGGAACTCGGCCGCCTCGAAGGGCATGCCCCCGATGCCCAGGGGAAGTCCGGTCGGGATCTCGGGAAACTCGACGGTGCCGTCCGGGAGCACCAGCGCGGGCCCGGGGTGGCCGGCCCGCGCCACCGCGCAGTTCCCGGAGACCGCGTCGTAGATCGCGTACAGGCAGGTGGCACCGGCGATCTCGGGATCGCCCTCCTCCGCCTCGTCCCGGTCGATCCGGGCCACCAGTTCGTCGAGATGTCCGAGGAGTTCGTCGGGCGCGGGGTCCAGCGAGGAGAAGTTGTGGACGCTGGTGCGCAGCCGCCCCATGGTGGCCGCGGCGTGGAGACCGTGCCCGACCACGTCGCCGACGACCAGCGCCACCCGGGCACCGGACAGCGGGATGACGTCGAACCAGTCGCCGCCGACCCCCTCGTACGCCGGCAGATAGCGGTGGGCGACCTCCAGAGCGTTCTGCTCGGGCAGGGCGCGGGGCAGCAGACTGCGTTGCAGCGTCACGGCCAGTGCGTGCTCCCGCGTGTAGCGGCGGGCGTTGTCCACACCCACCGCGGCCCGGGCCACCAGTTCCTCCGCGAAGGACACGTCGTCGTCGTCGAAGGGTGGCGAATCTCCCGAGCGCCAGAAGTTGGCCATGCCCAGGATGGTGCCGCGCGCGTGCAACGGCACCGAGACGATCGAGTGGAATCCCTTGGCCCTGATCCGCTCGGCCGCGGTGTGATCCCAGTTCCGCCAGCCCAGCCTCTCGAAATCGCTCTTCAGATCGGCATCGTCGCTGTGCACCCGCATCGCCCGGGTCCTGGTCGGGACGAAGCCCACCACATGGCCGACCGGGTACAGCGGATGGTCCGCTCGCACCGCCGCGACGGCGGTGCGGCGCATCTCCAGCATGCCGCCGTCCGGGATGGCCGGTTCGTCCCCGCTTCGCACGGGGTCGGCGAGGTCGACCGTCGCGGCGTCGGCGAAACCGGGGGTCGCCACGTCGACCAGCTCCTGCGCCGTCCGGGTCACATCGAGCGTGGTGCCGATCCGGGCACCGGCCTCGTACAGGAGCAGCAGCCGTTCGGTCGCGAATTCCGCCTGTCCCGTGACCGCGCGGAGTTCGGTGGTGTCCCGCAGGGTGACCACCGTGCCGAGCGGCCCGCCGTCCGTCTCGGTGGGACGGAGGTTGACGGCGAGCATCCGGCTGCCGGCCCGCAGCACCTCGTCCGTGACGGTACGGCCGGAGACCAGCAGGTCCGCGGTGTCCGGGTCCAGTCCGAGTTCCGCGACGGCCCGGCCCTCGGCGTCCGGCGGCAGGTCGAGGAGTCTGCGGGCCTCGTCGTTGGCCAGGGTCAGCCGCCGGTCGGACCCGACGATCAGGACGCCCTCGCGGACGGCGTGCAGCACCGCGTCGTGGTGCTCGTACATCCGGGTCATCTCGGCGGCCCCGAGGCCATGGGTCTGGCGGCTCAGCCGCCTGCTCAGGAGCGTGGCACCGGCCGCGGTGATCGCGAGGGCGACCACCGCGGCGCCCGCGGCGAGCGGGATGGAGCGGTCCGCCACCGCGTTCACCGTCTCGACGGTGATCCCGACCGAGACCAGCCCGGCGATCGAGCCGTCCGCCCGGGGCACGGGCACGACCGAGTTGACCGAGGGCCCGCGGTCTCCGTTGTACGTCCAGGTGTACGCGTGCCCGGCCAGTGCCTCCTTGTACGGGCCGGTGAGGTGCCCGCCGATCAGCGCGGGGTCGGGGTCGGTGTAGCGGATGCCCTCCGGGCCGGCCACGACGACGTAATCGACCTGGGCCCGTTTGCGGACCTCCTCGGCGCGCGGCTGCAGGATCGCGGTCGGGTTCCGGCTGTCCAGCGCGGCGGCGGTCCCGGGCGCGTGGGCGAAGGTCTCGGCGACACTCAGGGTGTGGGCGCGGGCCTCGGCCATGCTGTCGCGGCGGCCCTGCACGACCAGGGCGATCGCGCCGGCGGTGACCAGCAGCAGGACGAGGCCGAGAACGAAGACGAAGACCTGGCCCGCCACGGTGCGCATGCTGAAGAGGGCGCGCACCGGGCGGTTCGGGGGCCGGCCGGTCATGTCCGGTCCGGAGGGCGCGGGGGCCGCCCGGCCCGTGCGTCCTCCATCGTGCCGATGTGATCGCCGGACGGCGCGCCGCAGCCGCGCCCGGAATCGGCCGATAGCAGACATGTATCCAGGTCTAGCATGAATCACACCTGCCCGAGAGGTCGCTGATCAGCGGCTCAGAACCCGCTGCCGTCGAAGCCGCCGCCACCCCCGAAGTCGCCGCCGCCCCCGCCGAAGCCCCCGCCGTCGAAGCCGGAGGGGTCGAAGTCGGAGCCGGAGAAGTCGCCGCCGCTCCAGTCGCCGCCGGAGCCGAAGTCGCCGCCGCCGTACTCCGCCGCGTACGCCGGGCTCGACAGCATGGACCCGAGCACCGTGCCGACGAGCAGTCCGGGGAGCAGGCCGCCGCCGAAATAGCCGCCCGCCCACGGACCGTACGCCGGGCCCGCCTCCCAGTAGGGGCGGCGGCCGTCGCCGGTGTCGACGGTGCGGCTCAGCGGTTCCCGGCCCTCGCGCAGCCGGACCTCGTCGGCCGCGCAGACGGGGACCTCGCGGGCGGTGCCGCCGGACGGGGACCACCGGACGTCGGCGACCGAGGGACCGTGGCGCGGGTCGAAGAAGCACGGCGGGCGGCGGGCCGGCAGTTCGCCGCCGGTGCGGCGGGCCTCCAGGACGGCGAGGGAGAAGCGGCCGTCCTCCAGGGCCCGGGTGACCCCGCGCACGTCGGACGGGTGCCGGGCCCGCTCCATCCGGGACTTCGCGGTCTCGTAGGAGTCGAGGGCCCGCTCGTAGTCCGCGCGCATGTTGTCGTCGGCGCCCGGTTCGGCCGGGTGGAAGTCGAGCCGGTCGAGGGTCTCGCCGTACGCGGTGATGTCCTCGTCCACGACGACCCGGAGCCTGTCGAGTGCGGCGCGCTCCTCGGCCGCCTTGCGCCTGCGGCCGCGGCGGACGAGCGCGTAGGCCGTGCCGCCGCCCAGCACCAGGATGGCGCCGGCCGTGATCAGTCCGGCGGCGGGCGAGGACCCGCCGCCCCCGGACGAGCCGCCCCAGGAGGCGGGGGCGCTGCCCCGGGCCTGTTCGACGGCCCGGTCGACGAAGGCGTTCAGCTGTGTGGCGGCGTCGGTGTCCGCGCCGGGCGTCTTCACCGCGGCGGTGAGGTTGTGGACCGCCCGGGTGGACATCACCTGGGGGTCGGCGCCCGCGTCGAAGCCGTCGCCGAGGCGGACCGCGTAGACGCCGGTGATCCCGGTGTCGGTGCGCAGGGTGGCCAGCAGGGTCTTGGCGGGGAACGCGGAGGTCGGGGGCAGCACCGCCACGAACACGGGCTTGCCGGCGTCCTTGATCTTCTTCGTCAGGGCGGCGGCCCGGCCCGGTGGGAGCTGGCCGGACGCCGCCGGATCGACGTACACCGGCCCCCTGCGCAGGGCCTGCGCGACGTCGTCGACGGTGGATGCCCCCGTCGCCGGGGGCGCACCGGGCGCCATACCGAGCACGGCCGCCGCCAGGATCAGCAGCAGGACCGCGAGCATCGACGGGAACAGTCTGTTCCGCATACCTCGAAGCTAACCCGGATGGTCACCGCCTGCGACAGCCGCCGCGAGCCGTCCTCACCGGTCCCTGGTGAGCCGGATGGTGTCGCGGTACCACTTGGCGCTGTCCTTGAGCGTCCGCTCCTGTGTGCCGTAGTCGACGCGGACGATGCCGAACCGCTTGTCGTAGCCGTAGGACCACTCGAAGTTGTCCATCAGCGACCAGGCGAAGTAGCCCCGGACATCGGCCCCGGCGGCGCGGGCCGCGGCGACGGCGGCGATGTGGTCGGCGAGATAGGTGGTGCGGTCGGCGTCGTGGATCTGCCCGTCCTCGGAGACGGTGTCCTCGAACGCGGCACCGTTCTCGGTGACGACCGTCGGGACGCCGTACTCCTCCTCCAGGCCCACCAGCAGGTCGGTGAGGGCGGTGGGGGTGATCTCCCAGTCCATCGCGGTACGCGGCAGGTCGCGCTCCACCCCCCGGGTGACGGGCAGCCCTTCGGCGTCGGCCGGGGAGCCCTCCTCCGTGACGCCGGAGAAGAGGGTGCCTCGGTAGAAGTTGACGCCGAGGACGTCGATGGGGGTGGAGATGACGTCCAGGTCGCCGTCCCGGACCGGGAGCTCGGCGCCGTGCAGGGCGAGATCGGCGACGACGTCCTCGGGGTAGGCGCCCTTGACCAGCGGGTCCAGGTAGAGGCGGCGGCCCATCCCGTCGGCGCGGCGGCAGGCCTCGGCGTCCTCGGGGCTGTCGGTCTCGGGGGTGGCGGTGCCGAGGTTGAGCGTGATGCCGAGTTCGAGTTCGTGGCCCCGGGCGGCGGCCGTCTCGCGGATGTGCCGCGCGGCGAGGCCGTGGCCGAGGAGCAGGTGGTGGACGGCCCTGATCGCGTCGCCGAAGTCCTGCCTGCCGGGCGCCTGGTTGCCGTACGCGTAGCCGAGCATGGCCGAGCACCACGGCTCGTTCAGCGTCGTCCAGTGCTTCACCCGGTCACCGAGCGCGTCGTGGGCGAGCGCGGCGTACTCGGCGAAGCGGTGGGCGGTGTCACGGGCCGGCCAGCCGCCGGCGTCCTCCAGTTCCTGCGGGAGGTCCCAGTGGTAGAGGGTGATCCAGGGGGTGATGTCCCTGGCCTCCAGCTCGTCGAGCAGGCGCTTGTAGAAGTCCAGCCCCTTCGCGTTGGCCGGTCCGCGCCCGCCCGGCTGGATGCGCGGCCAGGCGAGCGAGAACCGGTAGGTGTCGACGCCCAGGTCCGCGATGAGCCGCACGTCCTCGGGCATCCGGTGGTAGTGGTCGCAGGCCACGTCGCCGTTCTCGCCGCGGACGACCATGCCGGGCACCCTGCAGTAGGTGTCCCAGATGGACGGGGTCCGGCCGTCCTCGGCGGCGGCGCCCTCGATCTGGTACGCGGCGGTGGCGACGCCCCAGCGGAAGCCGGGGGGCAGGCCGGGGACGGCCGCGGCGGTGATCTCGCGGGCGTAGGTCTCGGAGGCGGTGGCGGGGGTGGTGTTCATGGGGCTCCTGTGGTGTGGGTGGGGGCGCTACGGGCGGGAGGCCATGGCCGGGGCCTGCGCATGGAGCCAGCAGGCGACCGTGCGGGAGCCGTCGCCGTCCGGTGCGGCGAGCGTCGGGACATGGGTGGCACAGGCGTCGAGCGCCCGGCCGCAGCGGGGGTGGAAGGCGCAGCCGGCCGGCATCGCGGACAGGTGCGGAGGTGAGCCGGGGATGCCGGTGAGTTCGCGGCGGGCGCCGTGCAGGGCGGGGAAGGAGTGCAGCAGCCCGTCGCTGTAGGGGTGGCGGGGGTCCCGGTAGATCGCGGAGGCCGCCGCCTCCTCGACGATCCGGCCGCCGTACATGATCGCGATCCGGTCCGAGAACTCGATCAGCAGCGAGATGTCGTGGGTGATGAAGACGACCGAGAAGCCCAGCTCCTCACGGAGTCTGACCAGTTGGCGCAGGATCTGGCGCTGCATGACGACGTCCAGGGCCGTCGTCGGCTCGTCCATGATGACGATCTCGGGCTCCAGCGCGAGCGCCATCGCGATCATCACGCGCTGGCGCATCCCGCCGGAGAGCTGGTGCGGGTAGGCGGGCAGCCGGTCGGCGGAGATACCGACGAGCCCCAGCAACTCCTTTGCCCGCGCGGTCCGTTCGGCCCGCTTCCACTCGGGTCGGTGGGCCCGCAGTACGTCGGTGAGCTGGCTGTGGACGGTGTGCACCGGGTTGAGCGAGTTCATCGCGCCCTGGAACACGATGGACAGCTCCTGCCAGCGGAAGGCCCGCAGCCCGTCGGCCGACAGGGCCAGCAGGTCGAGCGCCCCGCCGTCCCGGCGGTGGTAGCGGACCTCGCCACCGGTGATCACGCCGGGCGGCGGGAGCAGCCGGGTCACCGCGTATGCCAGCGTGGACTTGCCGGAGCCCGACTCCCCTGCCAGGCCCAGGACTTCGCCCCGGTGCAGGGTGAGGTCGACGTCGCGCAGCGCGTGCACCGCGCCGTCCCCGGTGCCGTAGTCCACGTTCAGGCCGCGGACGGTGAGGACGGCCTCGTCGCCGCTCATGAGCCGGTCTCCTTGTCGTCCGTACCGCGTGCCGCGGATCCACGCGTCACGGGGGTGAAGCCGACCCGCATCCGGACCTTCCGGGACGCGCCCGTCCCGGTGCGCAGGCGAGGGTTGACGAATTCGTCGATGCCGAAGTTGATCAGGGCGAGCGCCATGCCGAGCAGGGCGATGCAGAGCCCGGCGGGGACGAACCACCACCAGGCGCCCTGGGCCAGGGCCTGGTTGGACTGCGCCCAGAACAGGACGGTCCCCCAGTTCCAGTCGGAGATGTCGGCGACGCCGATGAAGGCGAGGGTGATCTCGGAGAGGATCGCGAAGATCACGGTGGAGACGAAGCCGGAGGCGATGACGGCCGTCAGATTGGGGAGCACCTCGAAGAAGATGATCCGCCAGGTCGGCTCGCCGGTGGCGCGGGCCGCCTCGACGTAGTCCCGGCGGCGCAGCGAGAGCGTCTGGGCGCGCAGCACCCGCGCTCCCCAGGCCCAGGAGGTGAGGGCGATGACGGCGGCGATCAGGAGGTCGCCCGCGTCGGAGACGAAGCTGGCGATGATGATGATCAGCGGCAGCCCCGGGATGACCAGGAAGACGTTGGAGAGCAGTGAGAGCAGCTCGTCGGCGGTGCCGCCGAGGAAGCCTGCGCTGACTCCGATCAGTACGGACAGGACCGTCGCGAGTATCCCGGCGACGAAGCCGACGACCAGGACTCCCCGCGTGCCGACGAGGATCTGCGAGAGCACGTCCTGCCCGGTCTGCGTGGTGCCGAACCAGTGGGCGCCGGAGGGCGGTCGGAGCAGTTGGTCGCTCATGGTGTCGGGGTCGTACGGGGCGATCCACGGTCCGATGACCGCGATCACGGCGAAGAAGGCGAGGATCCCGAGGCCGATGACGGTCTTGCGGCCGCGCAGCAGGCGCGTCCCGCGTCTGCCCGGCGCCCGGGGCCCGGCCGGATCGGTTCCGGCCGGGCCGGTCACGACGGCCTCGGCGGCGGCGGTGGCCATGGACTAGGCCTCCCTTCGGGTACGGGGGTCGAGGACCATGTAGAGGACGTCGGCGAGCAGGTTCGCCGCGAGTACGGAGAGCGTGATGATCAGGAAGACGCCCTGCATCAGGGGGTAGTCCTTGGCGCCCACGGCCTGGAAGAGCTGGTAGCCGATGCCGGGGTAGGAGAAGACCATCTCCACCAGCAGGGTGCCGCCGACGATGAAGCCCAGTGAGAGGGCGAAGCCGGAGATGTTGGGGAGGATCGCGTTGCGCGCCGCGTACCCGAACATCACCCGGCGCTCGGAGAGCCCCTTGGCCTGGGCGACCATGACGTAGTCCTCGGAGGACACCGTCACCATCATGTTCCGCATGCCGAGGATCCAGCCGGCCACGGCGCTGAGCACGATGGTGAGGCCGGGCAGTACCCCGTGGTAGAGCGCGCTGGAGACGAACGGCCAGTCGAAGGCGGGCACGAGCGAGCTGTCGTAGCCCCCGGCGGCCGGGAAGAGCGGCCATTTCACGGCGAACAGGGCGATGGCGATGAGCCCCAGCCAGAAGTACGGGATGGCCGAGATGAAGGTGGTGACGGGCAGCAGGCTGTCCATCCAGGAGCCGCGCCGCCAGCCGGTGAGGACGCCGATGCCGGTGCCGAGCAGGAAGCTGATCAGTGTGGTGACGCCGACGAGCGCGAGCGTCCACGGCAGCGACTGGGCGATCACCTCGCCGACCGGCGTCGGGAAGAAGGTGAAGGAGAGCCCGAGGTCGCCGTCGAGCAGATGCGACCAGTAGTCGGTGTACTGCTGCCAGAGCGACTGCTGCTCGTCCAGGCCGAAGAGTGCCTTGAGCGAGTCGACGGCGTTGGTGTCGAGCTGGCCCTGGAAGCGGGCGAGCAGCGCCTGGACCGGATCGCCCGGCATCATGCGCGGGATCAGGAAGTTGATGGTGACGGCCGCCCAGGCGGTGACCAGGTAGAAGGCGAGCCGCTGCAGCAGGTATTTCACGCCGCGCTCTCCTTCCGGGGTTCGTGGCCGGCTTCCGCGCCGTCCGCGTACAGCCAGCAGGCCGCCCACTGGCCGCCTTCGAGGTCGAAGCGGGGCGGTGCCTCGGTGCGGCAGCGGGCCATGACCTTCGGGCAGCGGGGGTGGAAGCGGCAGCCCGGGGGCGGGGCGATGAGCGAGGGCGGTTCGCCGCTGCCGGTCTCCTCCTGCTCCGCCTCGGCGACCACCCGGTCCGGGTCGGGCGCCGAGGCGATGAGGAGCTGGGTGTAGGGGTGGGCGGGGTGCTGGGTGACGGTCTCGCTCCCGCCGCCCTCGACGATCCGGCCCGCGTACATCACCAGCGTCGTGTCCGCGAAGTAGCGGGCCGACGCGATGTCGTGGGTGATGTAGAGGACCGCCAGGCTCAGCCGGTCCTTGAGGTCCTTCAGCAGGTTGAGCACGCCGAGCCGGATCGACACGTCCAGCATCGAGACGGGCTCGTCGGCGAGCAGTACCTGGGGGTCGGCGCCGAGTGCGCGGGCGATGGCCACCCGCTGGCGCTGTCCGCCCGACAGCTCGTGCGGGAACCGGTCCAGGTACTGGTGCGCGGGGGTCAGCTGGACCCGGTCGAGGAGCGCGGTCAGGTTCTCCTCCAGCTCCGCCTCGCCGCTGCCCGCCCGGCCGTGGATCCGCAGGGCGCGGGTGAGGTGGTAGCGCACGGTGTGCACCGGGTTCAGCGAGGCGAACGGGTCCTGGAAGATGAGCTGGACCCGGCGCACGTAGGCGCGGAAGGACCGGCCCCGTCCGGCCTTCACGGGTGTGCCGTCCAGCCGGATCTCTCCGGAGGTGAGCGGATGGAGCCGGGCGAGCAGTCTGGCCACGGTGGACTTCCCGGAGCCCGACTCCCCCACCAGCGCCGTGACGGTGCCGCGCCGCAGTTCCAGCGAGACGTCGTCGACGGCGTGGACGGTACGGCGGCTGCCCGTGACGAGGTCGCGTCCGGTGCGGCGTACGGGGAAGTGCTTGGTGACGGAGCGTGCTTCGAGCACGACGTGGTTCGGTGGGGGCTGATTCGACATGGCCGTTCCCTGTGTCCCGTGTCCCTGGCTCTACTTGGCGGGTTCGAGCTTCAGCACGATCTGGAGCGCGGAGGGCTGGGTGTGCTGCGGCGGCGCGTACGGATCGGCCTCGGTGGGCCAGCCCACCCAGTTCTTCGTGGAGTACTCGGCTCCGATGGGGGCGGCGGCCGTCGGGATCATCGGCGCCTGCTCGACCATGATCTTCTGGAGGGTGTTCATGGCCGCGGTGCGGGCGGAGTCCTCGGTGGCGTTCGCGAAGTCCTTGAGCGCCGCGGTGGCCTCGTCGTTCTTGAAGCGGCCGAAGTTGCCGAGCTGGGACGCCTTGCCGACGGGCTGGAGCAGCGCGCCGTCCATGATGTTCTGGTACATGTCGTACGGGGTGGCGCCGCTGTTGGTCCAGTGCAGGGTGGCGTCGAAGTTGCCGTTGGCGACGTCCGCGCCCCAGGCCTCCGCCGTCTGCGTCTTGACCTTGGCCTCGATGCCGAGCTGCTTGATGTTGTCCTTGATGATGGCGAGACCGGTGATGTAGTCGTTCCAGCCGGCCGGGTCGGTGAAGGTGAGCTTCACCGGCTTGCCGTCCGGGTCCTTCAGCACGCCGCCGCTGAGCTCGAACCCGGCGTCAGCGAGCACCTTCTTGGCGCCCGCCACATCGGGTGCGGTGGTGGCGCTCTTGTACTCGGGGGCGAGGAAGGACTCACCTGCGGGCAGCGGGATTCCGGTCGGGTTGGTGATCTCGGGGTAGAGGGTGGCCTCGGCCTGGGTGTAGATCGCCTTGCGGTCGACGACCATCGCCATGGCCTTGCGCAGCGCCGGGTTGTCGAGCGGCTTGCGGGCGGTGTTGAACCAGAGTCCGTGGACGCCGAGCCCGGAGGGGAACCACAGCTTGTGGTTCTTCGGGTCCTTGGCTATGAACAGCTGCTTGTAGTTGGGCATGAAGACGAACGACCACTCGACCTTGCCGTTCGCCAGTGCCGTGGTTGCCGCGCTGTTGTCGTTGTACGCGGTGTAGCGCAGCTCCTTGACCTTGGTCGCGCCCTTCCAGTACGTGGGCGTGGCGGTCAGCGTGGTGGTCTGCGGGGTGAACGTCTTCAGCTTGTACGGGCCCGAGCCGACGGGTGTGCGGTTGGGCCAGGTCTCGGGGTTCTCGACGCCCTGCCAGATGTGCTTGGGCACGATGAACTGCTGGATGATCTTGTTCTGGTTGACGTACTGGGACTCCTTGAAGGTCAGCTCGACCTGTTCGCCGCGCACCGCGATCCCGTCGAACGGGATGCCGTTGCCGTTCAGCGCCGGGTGCTTCTTGAGGAGCTCGAAGGTGTACGCGACGTCGTCGGCGGTCAGCGGCTTGCCGTCGGCCCACTTGGCCTTCGGGTCTAGGGTGAAGGTGACCCGGGTGAAGTTGGACTCCCACTTCCAGTCGGTCGCCAGCCACGGGGCGGCCTTGTCCGCGGGCCGGATCTGGTTGGTCATGGCGAGCGGCTCGTAGATCATGAAGCGGTAGCCGAGCGTGGCACCCGCCGAGGTGCTGAGGAACGGGTTGCTGTTGTCGGTCTGCGGACCGTCGGGCTTGCCCACGGTCAGCACGCCGGAGGCACCGCCCCCTTTGCCCGCACCCGAGTTGGCGGACGAGCAACCGGCGGCGAGCGCCACCACGGCGGTGGCGATCGAGAGCGCTCTCAACGTGGCGTGACGTCGTTCGGACATGGCGACTCCAAGAGGGACTGCGATCGGGAGGATCCGGGGACTACGAAAGTGCGGTCGGCCGCGGGATCCGGCCGGACCGCTACGGCGCCGAGTGGCGCACGACCAGTTCGGTGGGCAGCACGACCGGTGCGTCGGGCACGGGCGTGCCGCCGAGGCGGGAGAGCAGCAACCGCGCGGCCGCCTCACCCATCTGCCGGGTGGGCTGGCGCACGGTGGTCAGTGGCGGTTCGGTGTGCTCGGCCATGGGAATGTCGTCGAAGCCGACCACGGCGATGTCGTCCGGCACCGAGCGTCCGGCCGCGCGCAGGGCCCGCAGCACGCCCGCGGCACTGATGTCGTTGTGCGCGAAGACCGAGTCGAACCGCGTGCCGGAGGCGAGGAGTTGCTCCACGGCCAGCCGGCCGCTGCTTTCGGTGAAGTCCCCGTGGACGACGAGATCGGTGGGCAGGACCGTACGGAATCCGTCCAGCCGGTCGCGTACGCAGCCGAAGTGCTGGGGCCCGGTGATCACCAGGGGTGTGGTGCGTCCGGCGGCCAGCAGATGGCGGGCGGCACTCGCGCCCCCTTCGTGATTGGTGGTCACGACGGAGGCGAACTCGGGGTGGTGGCCGCGATCGTCGATCAGGACGATCGGCAGTCCGCCGCGGTGCAGGGCGGTGAGGTGGTCGAGCGTGTTCTCGGGTTCGACGACCAGGAGCCCGTCGAAGGCGCGCGCCGACACCTGCCCGGTGAAGCGCTGTACGGACTCGGCGCCGCGGTTGCAGGTGAAGAGCAGCAGCCCGTAGTCGGCCGCCTCGACGGTGTCCACGACGCCCTGGAGCACTTCGCCCATCCACGGCCAGGTGAGCGAGGGCACCAGCATGCCGACCGTACGGCTGCTGCCGCGGGCCAGTCCGACGGCGCCCGAGCTGGGTACGTAGCCGAGCTGTGCGATCACTTCACGAACGCGGGCGGCCGTGGAGCCGTCCACCTCGCCCTTGGTGTTGACGACCCGCGACACGGTCGTCTTGCTGACGCCGGCCACACGGGCGACATCGGCGATGGTGACGCGCATCGGGGCCTCCGGGACAAGGCGTGGCTACGGAGATGGAACCGGTTCCGGAACCGGTACCGGCGTTGCGGCGTGAGTTAACCCCGCCGGAACAGTGCCGTCAATACTTCACGCCGACATTGGTCCGTACCCATTTCCTGTACCGGCACGGCGAGTTGTGCGTTCAGCTTCTGAACGCGAGCCCTGCCCTGGGAGAACGGCGGAGCAGGCAGTGAAGCCCGCTCCGCGACTGCCGATGTACGGCCTACCAGGTGGTGGTGCGCCCGCGTACCGTCGCGTCATGCACTTCGAAGACGACGAACCGGTGTTCAGGAAAAGCCGCTTGGGGACGAATCGCTACGAGTACAACCCCCGCAACCCGGTCGGCTTCGCCCTGATCGTCATCAGCGTCCTGCTCGTGGGAGGGATGCTCCTGCTCATGCATCTTCGCGCGGGCCCGTTCGCGTACCCGTCGACCCCCGCACCGGTGAGCACGGAGACCGACGACACATGGCGGTACGTGCCGGGGGCACAGGACCCCGGCGACGGCGCGAACCCCGGGTCCGGTCCCTCCACGCCGCCGGAGGGCGACGACCCGGCGCCGTGACGCGGACAACCGGACTACCGGACTACCGGGCGGAGGAATTCCGGGCCCACGGCAACCGCGCCGTGGGCCCGTCCCTCGCGAGGGCTACTCCGTCGGCTCGATCCCCGCCCGCAGCAGGCCGTAGGTGTACGCGTCCTCCAGGGCCTGCCAGGACGCGGCGATGACGTTCTCCGCCACGCCGACCGTGGCCCAGTCGCCGGTTCCGTCGCCCGTGGTGATGAGGACTCGGGTGGTGGACTCGGTGCCGGTGCGGCCTTCCAGGATGCGGACCTTGTAGTCGATCAGCTCCAGTTTGGCGAGCTGGGGGTAGATCCGTTCCAGGGCGACGCGGAGCGCCCGGTCGAGGGCGTTGACCGGGCCGTTGCCCTCGGCGGTGGCGACGATGCGTTCGCCCTTGGCCCAGAGCTTCACGGTCGCCTCGTTGGCGTGCGTGCCGTCGGGGCGGTCCTCGACGATGGCGCGCCAGGACTCGGTGCGGAAGTAGCGGCGTACCCGGCCCTCGGCCTCGGCGCGCAGCAGCAGTTCGAAGGAGGCGTCGGCGGCCTCGTACGTGTAGCCCTTGAGTTCGCGCTCCTTGACCCGCTCGACGACGCGGCCGACGAGCTCGCGGTCGCCGCCGAGGTCGATGCCGAGTTCCTTGCCCTTGAGCTCGATGGAGGCGCGGCCCGCCATGTCGGAGACGAGCATCCGCATGGTGTTGCCGACCAGGGCGGGGTCGATGTGCTGGTAGAGGTCGGGGTCGACCTTGATCGCGGAGGCGTGCAGTCCGGCCTTGTGGGCGAAGGCGGAAACACCCACATAGGGCTGGTGGGTGGAGGGCGTCAGGTTGACGACTTCGGCGATGGCGTGCGAGACACGGGTCATGTCGGCGAGCGCGCCCTCGGGCAGGACTGTCTTGCCGTACTTGAGTTCCAGGGCGGCGACGACGGGGAAGAGGTTGGCGTTGCCGACCCGCTCGCCGTAGCCGTTGGCGGTGCACTGGACGTGGGTGGCACCCGCGTCGACGGCGGCGAGGGTGTTGGCGACCGCACAGCCGGTGTCGTCCTGGGCGTGGATGCCGAGCCGGGCGCCGGTGTCGGCGAGCACCGTGGCGACCACGGCCTGGACCTGGGCGGGGAGCATGCCGCCGTTGGTGTCGCAGAGGATGACGACATCGGCGCCGGCCTCGGAGGCGGCGCGTACGACGGCCTTGGCGTACTCGGGGTTGGCGCGGTAGCCGTCGAAGAAGTGCTCGCAGTCGACGAAGACCCGGCGGCCCTGCTCACGGAGGTAGGAGACGGTGTCGACGACCATCTCCAGGTTCTCTTCGAGGGTGGTGCGCAGCGCGAGTTCCACATGGCGGTCGTGGGACTTGGCGACCAGGGTGATCACCGGGGCGCCGGACGCCAGCAACGCCTTGACCTGGGGGTCCTCGGCGGCCTTGCCGCCGGCCCGGCGGGTCGCGCCGAAGGCGACCAGCTCGGCGTTCTTGAACTCGATCTCCTGCTGCGCGCGGGCGAAGAACTCGGTGTCGCGGGGGTTGGCGCCGGGCCAGCCGCCCTCGATGAAGCCCACGCCGAAGTTGTCCAGGTGCCGGGCGATGGTCAGCTTGTCCGCGACCGTCAGGTTGATGCCTTCACGCTGGGCCCCGTCGCGCAGTGTGGTGTCGAAGACATGGAAACTGTCGTCGGTGGCCTTGGCCTTGGTGGTCATGCTGGTCTGACTCCTGTCGGATGAGCGGATCCGGACGATCTGGCTCCACTTGCCCCCATCATCCCGTGTGCGTCTCGCCCCGGCCGAGGTGAGGGCCGGAAAACGAAAAAACCCCTCGCGGGTGCGAGAGGTCTGCGCGCGGGTCTGGGGCACGGTGGCCGTGCCGCACGTGGTGGTGCGGGACGGTCACTGCGGACCGGCGCGCCTGCTGCCAATAATCATGACGGACGAGGGCACGGAAGCAGTCTCGCACAGGGCCGCCGCCGTGCCCCGCCCCGTCTCAGGATGCGGGCGTGACGCTGGTCGCTCCGGACGGCTCGGCGCTGCCCCGGTCCGCGTCCTTGGCGCCGACCCGGCCCAGGTCGATGTCGCGGGTCTCGCGCATGGTCAGGTAGACGACCAGGGAGACCGCCGCGCACCCGGCCACGTACCAGTAGAAGCCGGACTCGACGCCTGCCTTCTTGAACCAGAGCGCCACGTATTCGGCGGTGCCGCCGAAGAGCGCGTTGGCGATGGCGTACGGGAGGGCGACGCCCAGGGCGCGGATGCCGGTCGGGAAGAGTTCCGCCTTCACGCAGGCGTTGATCGAGGTGTACCCGGTGACGACGACCAGAGCGAGCAGCGCCAGGCCGAAGGCGGGCCAGAACGTGCCGGCGTGCTTGAGCATCGTCATGATCGGCACGGTCAGGAAGGTGGAGCCGACGGCGAAGGTGATCAGCAGCGGGCGGCGGCCGATCCGGTCGGAGAGCAGGCCGGCCAGCGGCTGGATGCACATGAAGACGAACAGGGCGCAGAAGCTGACGAGCGAGGCGGTGGGCTTGTCCATGCCGGCGCTCGTGGAGAGGAACTTGGAGAGGTAGGTCGTGTACGTGTAGTACGCGACGGTCCCGCCCATGGTCAGCGCCATCACCAGGAACGCCTCGCGCCGGTGCCGCCACAGGGCCCTCAGCGTGCCGCGGTCCTCCTGCCCGGCGGCGCCGGACTCCGCGTACACCTCGGTCTCCAGCATCGAGCGTCGCAGGTAGAAGACGATCGCGGCGCCGAGCGCGCCGACGATGAAGGGGATGCGCCAGCCCCAGCTGTGCAGGGCCGCCTCGGACATGTTGCGCTGCAGCACGATCTGGAGGCCGAGGCCGATCAGCTGCCCCGCGGTCATGGACACGTACTGGAAGCTGGAGGCGAAGCCGCGCCGGTGGGGTGCGGACGCCTCGGTGAGGTACGTGGCGCTGGCGGCGTACTCGCCGCCGACGGACAGGCCCTGGAGCAGCCGGGCCACCAGCAGGACGGCGACACCGCCGTAGCCCGCGACGTCGTACGTCGGCGCGGCGGCGATGAGGATCGCGGAGGCCGACATCAGGGTGACGGTGAGGGTGAGCGCGGCCTTGCGGCCCCTGCGGTCGCCGATCCGGCCGAGCAGCCAGCCGCCGACCGGGCGCATGAAGAAGCCGACGGCGAAGATGCCCATGGTGTTCATGAGATTGGCGGTCTCATTGCCTTCGGGGAAGAACGAATCCGCGAAGTAGACCGCGAAGGTCGCGTACACGAACCAGTCGAACCACTCGACCATGTTGCCGGCCGAGCCGACCCAGATTTTCTTCCACTGCTCTCGTCCCATGGTCCGTCACCGTGCCCGAACGGCGGGGACCGGAACAAGGGCGCCGTGCGCAACGATCGCGCGTACTTACGTGCGTTTCGTTCACGGCCCGGTGGCCGCTACCGGACGGCGAGCGATTCCTCGACGAACTCCCTGACCTGCGCGATGACTTGGGAACGCCCGGTGCCGGGGAGGCCGACCGCGACATGGACGCTGAAGCCGTCGAGCAGGGCGCGCAGGCGGGTCGCGAACCGTTCGGCGTCGACCGGGCGGAACTCCCCGGCCGACGCGCCCCGCTCCAGCAGGTCCACCAGGTCGCGGTGCCAGGCGTCCTCGATGGCGGCCTGGCGGGCGCGCGCGTCGTCGTCCGCGTTCTGCGAGCGGTTCCACACCTCCAGCCAGAGCGTCCAGTGCGGATCGCGGTGGCCGTCGGGGAGGTACAGGTCGATGTACCCGTCGAGCCGCTCGCGGGCCGTCGCCGGCCCCGAGAGCAGGGCGCGCCTTTCCGCGCCGAGCCGTCCCTCGCTCCACTCCAGGGTCTGGAGCAGCAGCTCGTCCTTGGTGCGGAAGTAGTAGAGGAGGTGTCCGCTGCTCATCTGGACCTCACGGCCGAGTCCGGCCATGGTGAGGCCGTCGAGCCCCCGTTCGGCGATGGTCGCCATGGCGGCGGCCAGCAGGTCCTCACGGGGCGGGGCGGTGTTGCGACGGCGTGGCGCGGGGGGCACGTTTCAGACCTTCGGCTGCTGCTGGGTGATGCAGTGGATGCCTCCACCGCCGGCAAAGATCGTACGGGCGTCGACGAGGGTCACCGTACGGTCGGGGAACAGCTCGCCGAAGATCTCCGCCGCTTCCTTGTCGCGCGGGTCGTCGAAGGCGCAGAGGACCACACCGCCGTTGCAGAGGTAGTGGTTGATGTAGGAGTAGTCGACCCACTCCCCGTCCACCTGCACCACGGTGGGCGCCGGGACCTCCACGACCTCCAGCGAGCGGCCCCTGGCGTCGGTGGCCTCGCGCAGGATGCGCACGGTCTCGCGGGTGATCTCGTGGTCGGGGTGGGCCGGGTCCGGCTGGACGTGGACGACGACGGTGCCGGGGCGGGCGAAGGCGGCGACGATGTCGACATGGCCGAGGGTGCCGTACATGCCGTAGTCACCGGCCAGTCCGCGCGGCAGCCAGATGGCCTTCTCGGTGCCGAGCCGGGCGTGGATCTCGGACTCGACCTGCTCACGGGTCCAGTCGGGGTTGCGCTCCTTGCCGAGCTGGACGGTCTCGGTGAGCAGTACGGTGCCCTCGCCGTCGACGTGGATGGCGCCGCCCTCGTTGACCAGCCGGGAGCTCCGCACGGGTACGTCGGCGAGCTCGGCGACGGAGCGGGCGATGTGCTGGTCGTGTTCCCAGCGGGCCCAGTCCTGGGCGCCCCAGCCGTTGAACGTCCAGTCGACGGCGGCCAGCCGGTTCCCGTCGGTGACGAAGGTGGGGCCGATGTCCCGCATCCAGGCGTCGTCGAGGGGGCGGACGGCGAGCTCGACGTCCGGGCCGAGGAGCGCGCGGGCACTGTCCTCCTGGCCGGGGCCCACCACCATCGTGACGGGTTCGAAGCGGCGCACGGCGCGGGCGACGGTGGCCCAGGCGGCGCGGGCCTCGTCCAGTTCGGCGTCGGTGTCGAAGGTGGGGTTGGGGCCGGGCCAGGCCATCCAGGTGCGTTCGTGCGGGGCCCACTCGGGCGGCATGCGGAAGGTCACTGCGGGTCCTTAGAGGAAGTAGAGGCGGTTGAGGGAGACGGATTCGGCGGGCTCGGAGCGCAGCGGGTCGCCGTCCAGGGTGACCAGACCGCTGCGGGCGTCCACGGCGACCTCTCCGGTACGGGAGTTGTGGATCAGGTCGCCGGGGCCGATGCCCCGGGTGCCGCGCACGCCGACGCGGCGGCGGCGGGTGGGCATCGAGTCGGCGCCGAGCTGGGTGGCCGCCTGCGAGACGAAGGCCACGGAGATGTCGGCGGCGGTGGCTCCGTACGCCCCGAACTGCGGCCCCAGGACCAGGGGTTCGCAGGTGTCGGTGGCGGCGTTCGGGTCACCCGTGACCCCGTACGCGGGGAAGCCGGACTTCAGTACGAGCTGCGGCTTCGCGCCGAAGAACTCCGGCCGCCAGAGCACGATGTCGGCGAGCTTGCCGGTCTCGATGGAGCCGACCTCGTGCGCGAGGCCGTGGGCGATGGCGGGGTTGATGGTGAGCTTGGCGATGTAGCGCAGCACCCGGGCGTTGTCGTCCGCCGGGCCGTCGCCCTCCATCGGGCCGAGCTCGGCCTTCATCTTCCCGGCCATCGCGAAGGTGCGGCGCACGGTCTCGCCGGCCCGGCCCATGCCCTGTGCGTCGGACGAGGTGATGCCGATGGCCCCCAGGTCGTGCAGGACGTCCTCGGCGCCCATCGTCCCGGCGCGTATGCGGTCGCGGGCCATGGCCGCGTCGCCCGGCAGGTCCGTCTTGAGGTCGTGTACGGAGACGATCATCCCGTAGTGCTCGGCGACGGCGTCCCGGCCGAAGGGCAGCGTCGGGTTGGTGGACGAGCCGATGACGTTCGGCACGCCCGCCATCTTCAGGACGTTGGGGACGTGTCCGCCGCCGCAGCCCTCGATGTGGAAGGCGTGGATCGTGCGGCCCTCCAGGACGCGCAGGGTGTCCTCGACCGACAGGCACTCGTTCAGCCCGTCGCTGTGCAGGGCGACCTGGACGTCGTGCTCCTCGGCGACCCGCAGCGCGGTGTCCAGGGCCCGGGTGTGGGCGCCCATGTCCTCGTGCACCTTGAAACCGCAGGCCCCTCCCTCGGCGAGCGCCTCGACCAGTGGGGCCCGGTGGGAGGACGAGCCCCGGCCCAGGAAGCCGATGTTGACCGGCCAGGCGTCGAAGGCGTTGAAGGCGTGGCGCAGCGCCCAGGGCGAGTTGACGCCGACGCCCCAGACCGGGCCGAACTCCTGGCCGATGATCGTGGTGACGCCGGAGGCGAGCGAGGCCTCCATGATCCGCGGCGAGAGCAGATGGACATGGGTGTCGACGGCGCCCGCCGTCGCGATCATGCCCTCGCCGGAGACGATGGTCGTGCCCGTGCCGACGACGACATCGACGCCGTCGAGGGTGTCCGGGTTGCCGGCCCGGCCGATCGCCGCGATCCGGCCCTCGCGGATGCCGATCGACACCTTGCGGATGCCCTGCACGGCGTCGATGACCAGCACGTTGCTGATGACGATGTCGCAGGTGTCGCGGACCGCGGCGGCCTTGAGGTGCAGCCCGTCGCGGGCGGTCTTGCCGAAGCCGGCGAGGAACTCCTCGCCGTACCGCTGTGCGTCGGACTCGACGCGGACGGTCAGCCCGGAGTCGCCGAGCCTGACCCGGTCCCCGGCGCGGGGGCCGTGCACGGAGGCGTACTCGTACGGATCGATGCTCATCGCTCAGCTCCCAGATATCCACAGGCCGCGGCGCGTCGCAGGGCCTCTTCGCGCGCGCCGGGGGCGTCCAGCGGGCCGTCCACCAGGCCCGCGAAGCCGATCGCGATCCGCTCGCCGCCGATCGGTACGAGGCCCACCTCGACGGTCTCTCCGGGGCCGAAGCGGACGGAGGACCCGGCGGGGACGCAGAGCCGCATCCCGTAGGCCCTCGCGCGGGCGAAGTCGAGCCGGGGGTTGGCCTCGAAGAAGTGGAAGTGCGAGGTCACGGAGACCGGCACGGTCGCGGTGTTGTGGACGGTCAGCCGCACCGCGGGCTCCGGCTCGGGCGTGGCGGGCCCGGGGACGACGGCCCCGGGCGCCTCGTCGCCCAGCCCGTCGCCCAGCGGCCGGGAGACCACGGCGAGCCGCGAGCCGTCGTCGAAGACGGCCTCCACATGGACCTCGGTGACGACGTCGGCGACGCCCGGCAGCACGTCGTCGGGGCCGAGCACGGACCGGGCGGCCTCGATGGCCTCGGCCAGCCGGCGCCCGTCCCGGGCGGCCTCGCAGACCGTGTCCGCGATCAGGGCCGTCGCCTCGGGGACATTGAGCTTGAGCCCCCGGGCGCGGCGGGCCCGGGCCAGTTCGGCGGCGCTGAAGAGCAGCAGCCGGTCGCGTTCCGTCGGAGTCAGTCGCACGTCTCCACACCTCTCGGTTAGAGCAGCACTCTAACTCATGGTTAGAGCGACGCTCTAACCATGTGAGAGGGCACACCCCGGGGAGCGGGACACGGCCCGGCGCATACGAAAGCCGCGCCCGGCGGGGAGCGGGGCGCGGCTTTTCGTGGGTGCGGGGCTCGGGGCCGGGGGCCTCAGCCGAGGGGGTGCATCCAGCCGTGGGTGTCCTCGGCGACACCGCGCTGGATGTCCAGCAGGCGCTCGCGCAGCTTCATCGTGACCTCGCCGGGCGTGCCGTCGCCCTGGATCCACTCGCCGCCCTCGCACTTGACGGTGCCGACCGGGGTGATGACGGCAGCGGTGCCGCAGGCGAAGACCTCGGTGAGGGTGCCGTTCGCGGTGTCCTCGCGCCACTGGTCGATGGAGACGCGCCCCTCCTCGGACTCGTAGCCGAGGTCGCGGGCGACCTTGAGCAGCGAGTCACGGGTGACACCGGCGAGCAGCGAGCCGGTCAGGGCCGGGGTGACGATCTTGTTCCCGTACACGAAGTACAGGTTCATGCCGCCGAGCTCCTCGACCCACTTGTGCTCGACGGCGTCGAGGTAGGCGACCTGGTCACAGCCCTTCTCGGCGGCCTCGGCCTGGGCGAGGAGGGACGCGGCGTAGTTGCCGCCGGTCTTGGCGTCGCCCATGCCGCCGGGGACGGCACGCACCCGGTTCTCCGAGAGCCAGATCGAGACCGGCTTCACACCGCCGGGGAAGTACGCGCCGGCCGGCGAGGCGATCACCAGGAACAGGTACTCGTTGGCGGGCCGCACACCGAGACCGATCTCGGTCGCGATCATGAACGGGCGCAGGTAGAGGGACTCCTCGCCGCCGTGCGCCGGGACCCAGGCCTGGTCCTGCTTGACGAGCGCGTCACAGGCCGCGATGAACGTCTCGACGGGCAGCTCGGGCATGGCCAGCCGGCGGGCGGAGGCCTGGAAGCGCTTGGCGTTGGCCTCGGGGCGGAAGGTGGCGACCGAGCCGTCGGGCTGGCGGTACGCCTTGAGACCCTCGAAGATCTCCTGCCCGTAGTGCAGGGTCATGTTGGCGGGATCGATCGAGAGCGGTGCGTACGGCACGAGCTGGGCGTCGTGCCAGCCGCGGCCCCCGGTCCACTTGATCGTCACCATGTGATCGGTGAAGCGGCGGCCGAATCCGGGGTTGACCATGCTCGCCTCGCGCTCCGCGTCGGACAGCGGGTTCGAGGAGGGCTTGAGCTCGATCGTGGGCGTCGTCATGAGTGCGTGTCCTTCACCGTTGTGTGTGTTGGACCGCGCTCACGCCACTCCTGCGAGACAGGTGCTAGGACGTCCGAGTTCTGTTGCGAGCCACGGCCCCGTTCGATTATCGCTCCCGGGTGGCCGTGCACGAAACGGCGTGTGTGCGGTCCAGTGGTCGATGGTGGCACCCGGGGCCGCACGAGGTGAAGCCGCCGGGAGCGGTGGTTGCCCGGCGGCTTCGAAACGGAGTCGTCGGGTCAGTTCGCTACGCGTACCGCGAGCGCGTCGCCGATCTGGTCGGTCGTACGGCTGGTCGATCCGCGCTCCGCGAGGTCGGCGGAGACGGCGTCCTCGATGCGCGCGGCCTCGGTCTCGTGGCCGAGGTGGCGCAGCAGGAGGGCGACGGAGAGGACCGTGGCCGTCGGGTCGGCCTTGCCCTGACCCGCGATGTCGGGGGCGGAGCCGTGGACCGGTTCGAACATCGACGGGAAGGTGCCCGTCGGGTTGATGTTGCCGGACGCGGCCAGGCCGATGCCGCCGGTCACGGCAGCGGCGAGGTCGGTGAGGATGTCGCCGAAGAGGTTGTCGGTGACGATGACGTCGAAGCGCTCCGGCTGGGTGACGAAGAAGATCGTCGCGGCGTCGACGTGCAGATAGTCGGTGGTGACCTCGGGGTACTCGGTCGCGACCCTGTCGAAGATGTTCTTCCACATGTGGCCGGCGTACACGAGGACGTTGTTCTTGTGAACCAGCGTCAGCTTCTTGCGCGGACGGGCGTTCGCCCGCTCGAACGCGTCACGGACGACGCGCTCGACGCCGTACGCGGTGTTGACGCTGACCTCGGTGGCGACCTCGGCCGGCGTACCGGTGCGCAGCGAGCCGCCGTTGCCCGTGTACGGGCCCTCGGTGCCCTCGCGGACGACGACGAAGTCGATGTCCGGGCGGCCGGCCAGCGGTGTCGCGGTGTTCGGGAACAGCTTCGACGGCCGCAGGTTGATGAAGTGGTCGAAGGCGAACCGCAGCTTCAGCAGGAGCCCGCGCTCCAGGACGCCCGACGGCACGGAGGGGTCGCCGATCGCGCCGAGCAGGATGGCGTCGTGGCCCTTGAGGGCTTCGAGCTCCGCGTCGGGGAGGGTTTCACCGGTGCGGTGCCAGCGCTGGGCGCCGAGGTCGTACTCCTTGGTCTCCAGCTTCACGTCCTCGGGGAGAACAGCGTTGAGGACCTTGAGACCCTGGGCCACGACCTCCTGGCCGATACCGTCACCGGGGATCACTGCGAGACTGATGCTGCGAGACATGTCCGCACCTTACTGCGCGTCCCACCCCATGACACGTAACGTCCACCATCCGGACACATGGGGAGCTGTACGTGCACCGTTCATCTATCCGACGGTACGGCGTCAGGAGATGGGTGGATGTTCTGCTCCATGGACATCCCCCGTTTCGGAATCCCCGAGAAGCTCGCCGACCGCATGAGCATGGCCGAGCAGCACGAATACCTGCGCACCCGGCTGACCCGGCGCGGCGCACTGCGTACCGGCGTGGCGACCGCGGCCGTCGCCGGTGCCGGGCTCGGCACCTCGCTCGCCGCCTCGCCCGCGTACGCCGCCCCCACCGCGCTCACCTCGCGCCGCACCTCCACCCAGGTGGACGGTTCGCTGGTGGCACCGTTCGGCCGGCACCTGGCGTACGGCGCCGACCCCAGGACCCGGATGGCGGTCTCCTGGCAGGTCCCGTTCGCCGTGAAGCGGCCGTACATCCGGATCGGCCACAAGCCGTGGGCGCTGAGCCGCCGGATCGACGCCGAGGTCCGCCATCTGACCACTCCGGAGCTGAACGGCGGCAAGATCGCGGCCGCCGAGCAGTTCTACGTACACGTGAGCCTGGAGCGGCTGCAGCCCGGCACGACGTACTACTACGGTGTCGGCCACGACGGCTTCGACCCCGCCGACACCCGCAATCTGGGCACGCTCGGCACCTTCACCACCGCGCCCGCGCGCGCCGAGGCCTTCACCTTCACCGCCTTCGGCGACCAGGGCGTCAGCTACCACGCGCTCGGCAACGACCAGTTGATCCTGGGCCAGAACCCGGCGTTCCACCTGCACGCGGGCGACATCTGCTACGCCGACCCGTCCGGCTCCGGGCAGAGCACCGACACCTACGACGCCCGTACCTGGGACCAGTTCCTGGCGCAGACGGAGACCGTGTCGAAGACCGTGCCGTGGATGGTGACCACCGGAAACCACGACATGGAGGCCTGGTACTCGCCGGACGGCTACGGCGGCCAGAACGCCCGCTGGACGCTGCCCGGCAACGGCCCGGACCCGGTGAACCAGCCCGGCGCCTACTCGTTCGTGCACGGCAATGTGGCTGTCGTCGCCCTCGACGCCAACGACGTCTCGTACGAGATCCCGGCCAACTTCGGGATCAGCGACGGCCGGCAGACCCGCTGGCTGGACCGGCGCCTCGGCGAGCTGCGGGCCCGTCACGACATCGACTTCGTGGTGGTCTTCTTCCACCACTGCGCCTTCTCGACGACCAACGCGCACGCCTCCGACGGCGGGGTGCGCGACGCATGGGTGCCGCTCTTCGAGAAGCACCAGGTGGACCTGGTCATCAACGGTCACAACCACGTCTACGAGCGGACCGACGCGATCCTGAACAACGCCGTCCGGCGCAAGGTGCCGATCGGCGAGCGCACCGACCCGACGCGGGACGGCATCGTGTACGTCACGGCGGGCGGCGCGGGCAAGGCGCTGTACAACTTCCCGGTACCGGACAGCTTCGAGGGGCATGTCGCGGACCTGGACAGCGTGGACACGTACCACGTGGTCAAGGGCGGCGGCAGGGCGACCGAGACCGTGGAGTGGTCCCGGGTGCGCTACACCGGGTTCTCGTTCCTGGCGGTGGAGGTGGAACCCGGCCGGCACGCCCGGATGAAGGTCACCGCGCTCGCCGAGTCGGGCGAGCGCATCGACCACTTCGAGATCAGCCGGGGCTGAGCAGAGCCGGTCTCAGTGACCGGTGGAACCGCCGTTGTCCCTGCGGTCGAGGGCGCGCTGGAGGGCGGCGGCGGCGTTCCGGCGCTCCGACTCGGTCGGGCGGTGGGAACGGCGGACACGGCGGACAGTCGTCTGGACCATGATGGATCGACTCCTTGAGATCGCGAGGATTTCGAGATCGAAAATCGTGAAGCTGATTTCGAGATCAGGATTTCGAGGCGCCGGAAGGGCGGGGAGCGGGCGCCGCAGGGGTTGCCTGCACAGGGGCGCGCACTCACGACCGCCAGTCGCTGGATCTAGCGTGACGTTCGGCTTCTACAAAGCTAAGGCAGCTCGGCCGGTCTGTCTCCACAATTACTCGGACTTCCTACTATCTGAGACGGAGGTTTACCGCCGGCCGTCCCCGGATTCCGGACGAGAGCCCGGACGACAGGCCATCGTGCCTGCTCAGAGGGGGTAGCACAGTCGGCGGGCGGCCTCGCCGGGGCGGCTGTTGCCCACATCACGTCGTCGTCCCGCCGGCCGAGGACGAACGTCCCGGAGCCGACGGGCCGGCCCCCGGCCCCCGCGCCGCGATCCGCCCCGGATCCCGTCGAGTGCGGCCCGGGCCGGCCGGCAGAGGTGTGCGGTGCGCGGGATCGCCCCGGTCGTACGCCCCAGCCTCCCAGGCACCACGGTCACCAGGTACTCAGTCGGCATCTGAGTACCCGCCACGTGTCGAAGGCCTGTGCACCGCAGGAGAGTTGGGCCCATGAACGGCCTCTACGCTCTCAAGCCCTGGTACGCGGACCGGCTCTCCGGCGTCCGCGCCTCGCTGGTCCGCCGTGCGGTGTCGCCCGACACCCTCACCGCGGCCGGTGTGGTCTCGGCGGCCGGTGCCGCCGCCGCGCTGGCCTGGCTGCCCACCGGCCTCGCCGCCCTGCCGGTCGCCGTGCTGCTCGCGGCCCGGCTCGCCTTCGCCAACCTGGACGGCGCGCTGGCCCGCGACACGGGCCGGACGACCCGGCGCGGCGCGGTGCTCAACGAACTGGGCGACCGGGTGGCGGATCTGGTCGTGCTGGCCGGATTCCTGGCGCTCGCCCCGCTGTGGCTGGTGGCGGTGGCCGGGCTCGCGGCGACGCTGCCGTCCTGGGTGTCGCTGGCCGGCGCGGCGGCGGGCGCGCCCCGGCGCAACGGCGGCCCGGTCGGCAAGACCGAGCGCTGCCTGCTGGTCGTGGTCGCGGCGGCGAGCGGCTGGGCCGTGCCCGTCCTGACCGTGATCGCCGCCGGTTCGCTGCTGACCGCGGCGCTCCGGCTGGCCGGCCTGTGGCGGGAGCTGGCATGAGCACCGTACTGATCGCCGAGGAGGCGGCGGCCCGGGCCGTGCCGCTGGTCGCGGGGGTGCTGGGGGCGGGCGGTGTCGCCGTCGCCGTGCTGCCGTCGAAGGTCCGGATGCGGGCCGAGCTGCGCAAGCGGTGGCGTACCTGGGCACTGGTGGCGCCGGTCTTCCTGGGGGCGTACTTCCTGGGCGGCGGCGGCACGTTCGCGCTGGCCGCGGGGCTCGGGGTGGTCGCGGTGGGCGAGTTCGCGCGGATGGCCGGGCTGCGCCGGGGCGACCTCGCGGTGCTCGTGGCGGCCGCGGTGGCGCTCCCCGCGCTGGCGTGGCTCGCGCCGCAGACCCTCGACGTCCGGCCGGCCGCGCTGCTGCTGGTCGCGGCCGCGCTCCCCCCGGTGCTCGGCGGGGACGACCGGGCCGGTTTCACCCGCGCCGCGCGTACCGCCTTCGGGCTGCTGTGGATCCCGGTCGCCCTGACCGGGCTGGTGACGCTCGGGGACACGGGTGTCGCGGTGGGGCTCGCGGTGGCGCTCGGCGATGTCGGTGCCTGGTGCGGGGGGACGGCGCTGGGCCGCCGGGGCCCGCTCGCCCGGCCGCTGTCACCGCTCTCCCCCAACAAGACCTGGGCGGGGGTGCTCGGCGCGGCGGTGGCGACGGCCCTGCCACTGCTCGTGCTCGGCGGGTTCGCGTTCCCGCTGTGGGCCGCGGTGATCGGCGGCTGTGTCCTCGGCGACCTGCTCGAATCGATGGTCAAGCGCGAGTCGGGGGTGAAGGACGCCGGCAGCTGGCTGCCCGGCTTCGGCGGTCTCCTGGACCGGATCGACTCCCTGCTGGTGGCCCTTCTCCTGGCGATGGTGATGACATGACCCCCACCCTTGCGCGCACCCGCGACCGGATCGCGCCGCCCGTCCGTTCCCGGCTCGCCGCCACGCTCCGGCGCGGTCTGTGGTGGGGCGTCCTCAGCCTCACCGGCGGGGTGGAGCGGCGTGGCCGACTGCCGCGCGGCGGCTGCGTCGTGGTCGCCAACCACTCCTCGCACGCGGACACGGCGGCCCTGCTCGCCGCGCTCGACGCCCGGCACACCCCGGCGATCGGCGCGGCGGCCGACTACTGGTTCGCCTCGCCGTGGCGGCGCCGGATCTGCCGCAGGCTCGCGGCCGGGTTCCCGGTGCGGCGTGCCGGAGGCGGCATGGACGACCTGCTGTCCATGGCGGACGAGCTGCGCGCCGGCCGGGCGGTCGTGCTGTTCCCGGAGGGGACCCGGGGCGGGGACGGTGAGCTGGGGGCCTTCCATCGCGGCGCGCTGGTGCTGGCCGAGCGGGCCGGGGTGCCGGTCGTGCCGGTGGGGATCGCGGGCACCGACCGGTTGCTGCCCAAGCACGGCCGGCTGCGTTCGGCGCTGGTGCGGGTGTCGATCGGTGACCCGCTGCCGTCGGCGGCCGGCCCTCGTGAGGCCCGCGACGCGGTGGTCGCGCTGCACGCGCGCACGGTCGCCGAGCCGCTGCGGGACTCGGCGACGCGGCGTCGGGTGGCGTCGGTCGTGACCTCGCGCCTGGGTGTCCCGCTGGCATTCGTGTGGGCGCTGGCGGAGGCGCTGAGCTGGCCGTTGATGCCGGAACTGCTGCTGGGCGCGGTCTGTGCGGCGGTGCCCCGGGCGGCGCTCAGGATGTCGCTGGGCGCGCTCGCCGGCAGCCTGGCCGGGGGCCTGCTCGCCCTTCAGCTGGCCTCGGCCGGTGTGCACCTGCCCGCCCCGCTGACCACGGACCGGATGCGGGCACAGGTCCGGGCCGAACTCGCGCCGGAGGGGGCGTCGGCGGTACGGCACCAGCCGTGGAACGGCATTCCGTTCAAGGTGTACGGCGCCGAGGCGGGCCGCGCCGGTGTCCCCGCGCTCGACTGGCTCACCGCGTCGGCGGCGGCCCGGGGCTCCCGGACACTCACCGTGGGCCTCGGCTTCGCCGCCTTCGGGCTGCTGATGCGGCGCCACCGCCGTCAGTACGGCCGCTATCTGGTCCTGCTGGGCGGCGGCTTCGCGGCAGGGCTGTCCCTGATCGTGAACGGCTGGAGCTGAGCGGCCCGAGCTCGACCGGCCGGGGCCGACCGGACACTGACCGACGGGCGTGCCGCTTCTGTCCGGCGGCACTCTGGTCCGGACCTGCTGCCGCCCGCCAGACTGCCGCCATGTCCGACACCACAGCCGTACCCCCGCAGTGGACGCCCATCCATGGCGCGCCCTACCAGCCGGTCCCCCACCGCCCCGAACGGATCGCGGCCGAGGAGTCCCTCGCCCGTGCCGCCCGGTTGCGGGAGCTGATGGGCGAGCGCAGGACCGTGCGCCGGTTCTCGTCCGATCCCGTTCCCGAGCAGGTCGTGAAGGACGCGATCGCCTGTGCCGCGACCGCCCCGTCCGGCGCGCATCAGCAGCCGTGGACCTTCGTCCTGGTCAAGGACCCGGACGTACGCCGGCAGATCCGCGAGGCGGCCGAGCGCGAGGAGCGGATCAGTTACGACGGCAGGCTCGGCGAGGAGTGGCTGGCGGCGCTGCGACCGCTGGGGACCGATGCCGTGAAGGCCCATATGACCGACGCCCCGGCCCTGGTCGTGGTGTTCCAGCAGCGGTACTGGGTGGGCGAGGACGGCACCCGGCACAAGCACTACTACGTCGACGAGTCGGTCGGGATCGCCGTCGGAATGCTGCTCTCGGCCCTGCATCTGTCGGGCCTGGCGGCGCTGATCCACACACCGAGCCCGATGCGCTTCCTGCGCGAGGTGCTGGACCGGCCGGAGAACGAGAAGGCGTTCGCGGTGATTCCGGTCGGGTACCCGGCCGACGACTGCGAGGTGCCCGGTCTGGTACGCAAGTCGCTGGATCAGGTGCTCGTGGAGATCTGAGGCACATGGAAACCGCCTCCCGGCCGGCAGGGGAACCGGGCGGGAGGCGGAATTCGTGGCGGGGCGCCGGGGGTGGGGCGCCCCGAGGGGATCAGCCCTGGTGGGGGTAGGTGTAGTCGGTCGGCGGAACCAGCGTCTCCTTGATGGCCCGGGTCAGGGTCCAGCGCTGCAGGTTCTGCGGGGCGCCCGCCTTGTCGTTCGTACCCGAGGCACGGCCGCCGCCGAAGGGCTGCTGGCCGACGACGGCGCCGGTCGACTTGTCGTTGATGTAGAAGTTGCCCGCGGCGTACCGCAGCTTCTCCATCGTGTACGCGGCCGCGGCGCGGTCGTTCGCGATGACGGAACCGGTCAGCGCGTAGTCGGAGACCGACTCCATCTGCTCCAGCATCTCGTCGTACTTGTCGTCCTCGTAGACGTGCACGGCGAGGATCGGGCCGAAGTACTCGGTCGTGAAGACCTCGTTGGCCGGGTCGGTGCACTCGATGACGGTCGGACGGACGAAGTAGCCCACCGAGTCGTCGTACGTGCCGCCCGCGATGATCGTGCAGGACGGGTCGGCGGCGGCACGGTCGATCGCGGCCTTGTTCTTGGCGAACGAGCGGTCGTCGATGACGGCGCCGATGAAGTTCGACAGGTCGGTGACGTCACCCATGGTGATGGCGTCGACCTCGGCGGCGAACTTCTCCTTGAAACCGGCGTTCCAGATGGAGGCCGGGACGTACGCGCGGGAGGAGGCCGAGCACTTCTGGCCCTGGAACTCGAAGGAGCCACGGGTCAGCGCGGTCTTCAGGACGGCGTGGTCGGCCGAGGGGTGGGCGACCACGAAGTCCTTGCCGCCGGTCTCGCCGACGAGCCGCGGGTAGGTGCGGTAGTTGGCGATGTTGTTGCCGACCGTCTTCCACAGGTGCTGGAAGGTGGGGGTCGAGCCGGTGAAGTGGATACCGGCCAGGTCGCGGTGGTTCAGGGCCACCTCGGAGACGGCGATGCCGTCACCGGTCACCAGGTTGATGACGCCCTTGGGCAGACCGGCCTCTTCCAGGAGCTGCATCAGCAGCACGGCGGCGTGGGTCTGCGTCGGGGACGGCTTCCACACCACGACGTTGCCCATGAGGGCGGGGGCGGTGGGCAGGTTGCCCGCGATGGCCGTGAAGTTGAACGGCGTGATCGCGTAGACGAAGCCCTCCAGCGGGCGGTGGTCCATGCGGTTCCACACGCCCGGCGAGTTGGCCGGGGGCTGCTCGGCCAGGATCTGGCGCGCGTAGTGCACGTTGAAGCGCCAGAAGTCGACGAGCTCGCAGGGGGTGTCGATCTCGGCCTGCTGGGCGGTCTTCGACTGGCCGAGCATCGTGGACGCGGCCAGCGTCTCGCGCCACGGGCCGGACAGCAGCTCGGCGGCGCGCAGGATGATCGCGGCGCGGTCGTCGAAGGACATCGCGCGCCAGGCCGGGGCGGCGGCGAGCGCAGCGTCGATCGCGTCCTGCGCGTCCTTCTGCGTGGCGCCCGCGAACGTACCGATGACGGCCTTGTGGTTGTGCGGCTGCACGACGTCGAAGCGCTCGCCGCCGCCCATCCGCTTCTCGCCGCCGATGGTCATCGGAAGGTCGATCGGGTTCTGGCTAAGCTCCTTGAGCTTCACCTCCAGGCGGGCACGCTCCGGGGAGCCCGGGGCGTAGGAGTGGACCGGCTCGTTGACCGGCGCGGGGACCTGGGTCACAGCGTCCATGAGTTCCGTTGCTCCTTGAGTAGAGAGGTGGAGGGGGCTCAGCCCTTGGTGAGGATGGAGCGGCCGAAGAACAGCAGGTTCGCCGGCTTCTCCGCGAGGCGGCGCATGAAGTAGCCGTACCAGTCGGTGCCGTACGCCGTGTAGACGCGCATCCGGTGGCCCTCGGCGGCGAGCCGGAGGTGCTCCTCGCTGCGGATGCCGTACAGCATCTGGAATTCGTACTCGTCCAGCTTGCGCCCGGCCTTGCGGCCCAGCTCCTGGGCGATGGCGATCAGACGCGGGTCGTGGGACCCGATCATCGGGTAGCCGTCGCCCTCCATGAGGATCCGCAGGATGCGGACGTACGCCTTGTCGATCTCGGCCTTGTCCTGGTACGCGACGGAGGCCGGCTCCTTGTAGGCGCCCTTCACGATGCGGACGCGGCTGCCGGCGGCGGCCAGGCGGCGGGCGTCCTCCTCGGTGCGGAACAGGTAGGCCTGGATCACGCAGCCGGTCTGCGGGTAGTCCTTCCGCAGCTCCTCGTGGATGGCGAACATCGAGTCGAGGGTGGTGTGGTCCTCGGCGTCCAGCGTGACCGTGGTGCCGATCGCGGCGGCGGCCTCGACGACCGGGCGGACGTTGGCGAGCGCCAGCTCGTGGCCACCGTCCAGCGCTTGGCCGAACATGGAGAGCTTGACGGACATCTCGGCCTTGGTGCCCAGGCCCAGGTCCTTGAGGCGCTCGATCAGTTCGAGGTAGGCGTCACGGGCGTCGGAGGCCTGCTCGGGGGTGGTGATGTCCTCGCCCACCACGTCGAGGGTGACTTCGAGTCCCTTGGCCGCGGCGTCCTCGATGATCGGGACGACCTGGTCGACGGTCTCACCGGCGATGAACCGGTCGACGACCTGCTTGGTGCCAGGTGCGGCCGAGACGAAACGGCGCATCTTGTCGCTGCGGGACGCGGCGAGAATCACGGGACCCAGCACGGGGCACCTCCACGGAAAGTACGAACGAAGGCCATACCGGGCGATGGGGAACAGACCGGTACAGCACGGAGAACCACCGTGAAATCTAAGGATCTCTCCGATCCTGTGCCATCGACAGCTGTCACGCATCCGTTCCCCTGTTCTCAGACATATGTCTGAAGGGGTGCGAGAATGGCCGGGTGAAGGGCGATTACCAGGAGCTGGTCGACGAGATCTCCGGGCTGCTCGGCGCCCCCGCGACGCTGGAGAACCGGGACTTCGGCCTGGTCGCCTTCGGCGCCCACGACAGCGACGACGACACCGCGATGGACCCGGTCCGCACCCGCTCGATCCTGACCCGCCGCTCCACGCCCGCCGTCCGCGCCTGGTTCGAGGGCTTCGGCATCACCCGCGCCACCGGCCCGGTCCGCATTCCGGCGGCCCCGGAGGCCGGGGTCTTCCGGGACCGGATCTGTCTTCCGGTACGCCATCGGGGTGCCGTGCTCGGCTACGTATGGCTGCTCGACGCGGACCCGGGGCCCACCGACGAGCAGCTGAAGGCTGCGATGGAGGTGGCCGCCCGGATCGGGGCACTGCTCGCCGACGAGGCGCGGGCGGGCACCGATCCGTCCCGGGAGTTCGGCGCGGTGCTGACCGCCGGGCGGGGCTGGCAGCACGACATGGCGGTGGCCGCGCTGGACGAGGCGCTGGGACCGGACGCGAAGGGGCTGCACACGGTGGTGTGCGTGGCCCCGTGGCCGGACGATCCGCCGTCGGTCCGTACGGTGCCGTCGACGGCGGCGCTCGTCGCGATCCCCGGGGCCGGGGCGTCGCCCGCCCTGGCCGCGCTGATCCGACTGCGCTCCACCGATGTGCTCGACCCGGCACTCCTGGCCGCGGACCGGCTGCGTGCCGCCGCGGGCGGGGGCGCCACCGCAGGAGTCGCGGCGCCCCGCCGGGGTCTGACGGAGCTGGCCGCGGCCTGGCACGAGGCGGTGGCCGCCGCCCGCGCGGCGACGGCCGAGTCCCGGTTCGGGCCGGTCGTCCAGTGGTCGGCGATCGGACCGTACCGGCTGCTGACCGCGCTCCCCGTGGAAGCGGCCGCGGACCCCGTGGTCCGTCCCCTGCTCACCCCGCCGCACAGGGATCTGGCCCGCACCGCCGAGGTCTTCCTCGACTGCGCGGGCCAGGCCTCCCGGACGGCCGCCGCACTCGGCGTGCACCGTCAGACGCTCTACTACCGGCTCTCCCGGATCCAGCAGCTCACCGGCCTCGATCTCAACGACGGCGAGGACCGGCTGCTGCTGCACATGGCGCTGAAGAGCGCGCGGCTCAGGAGTTAGGGCCTGCCCGGCCCTCCAGCACGACCTTCAGCCCGTCCGTCAAGTCCTGTGCGGACGGGGCGGATTCACTGTCCATCATCCACTGGACCATCACGCCCGCAAGGAGCGCCTGGCAGAACAGCCCGGCCACCCGCGCCCTCTCGGGGTCCTTCTCCACGTCGATGCCGAGCATGTTCTCGGCCAGCCCGTCGCGCCCCTCGCGCTGCGGGCCCATCAGGGCCTTCCGCAGCTCCGGGTCCTGGTCGATCCGCGAGACGACCTCCATCTGGAGCTGCCAGACGGACCGGGTCTCCGCGTAGCTGTCGATCACCCGCTGCCAGGTGTCGCGGAACTGGTCGAGCGGCGACCGGGGCTCGGCCTCGGTCTCCGCGCTCTCGTCCGGCTTCTCGGTGAGCACATCGCCCCACTCCTCCGTCACCTTGAGGAAGGCGAGGTTGAGCAGCGCCTCCTTGGAGCCGTAGTGGTAGCCGATGGAGGCGAGGTTCGTACCGGAGGCGGCCACGATGTCGCGTGCCGTCGTCCGGGCGTACCCCTTCTCCAGCAGGCAGCGCTTGGCGCCTTCGAGCAGATCCTCGCGATGTCCCATGAAAGCAGCGTACCCGGCATGCAGACGTTCGTGTAAGACGCACGTCTAGATGCCGGGTGCGCGGAGGGACTCCGGAACCGTCAGTCGGTCAGGTTCACCGTGCGGGCCGAATTGGCACCGATCTCGGTGGAGATCTCGGCGAGCACCGACGCCGGGACGTCGTCGTCGACGGTGAGCACGACCAGCGCCTCGCCGCCCGCGTCCGTCCGCGAGACCTGCATGCCCGCGATGTTCAGACCGGCCTCGCCGAGGATCCGGCCGACCGTGCCGACGACACCGGGACGGTCCTCGTAACGCAGCACCACCATGTGGTCGGCCAGCGCCAGGTCCACGTCGTAGTCGCCGACGGCGACGATCTTCTGGAGGTTCTTGGGCCCGGCCAGCGTGCCGGAGACCGCGACCTCCTCGCCGCCGGAGAGCGTGCCGCGGACCGTGACCACGTTGCGGTGGTCGGGCGACTCGGAGCTGGTGGTGAGGCGGACCTCGACGCCGCGCTCCTGCGCGAAGAGCGGGGCGTTCACGTACGACACGGTCTCGTCGACGACGTCCTCGAACACGCCCTTGAGCGCGGAGAGTTCGAGCACCTTGACGTCGTGCTGGGTGATCTCGCCGTACACCTCGACATCGAGGCGGACCGCGACCTCGCCCGCGAGCGCGGTGAAGATCCGGCCGAGCTTCTCGGCGAGCGGCAGACCCGGGCGCACGTCCTCGGCGATCACGCCGCCCTGGACGTTGACCGCGTCCGGCACGAGCTCGCCGGCGAGGGCCAGGCGCACGGACTTGGCGACCGCGATGCCCGCCTTCTCCTGGGCCTCGTCGGTGGAGGCGCCGAGGTGCGGGGTGCAGACGACCTGGTCGAACTCGAACAGCGGGGAGTCCGTGCAGGGCTCCTTCGCGTACACGTCGAGGCCGGCACCGGCGACGCGGCCTTCCTTGAGAGCGGAGGCGAGTGCCGCCTCGTCGACGATGCCGCCGCGTGCGGCGTTGACGATGCGGACCGAGGGCTTCACCTTGTGCAGCGCATCGTCGCCGATCAGGCCGAGCGTCTCGGGCGTCTTGGGCAGGTGCACGGTGATGAAGTCGGCGACCTCCAGCAGCTCGTCGAGCGTGAGGAGCTTGACGCCCATCTGCGCGGCCCGCGCGGGCTGCACATAGGGGTCGTACGCGACGATCTTCATACCGAAGGCCGACATGCGCTGCGCGACCAGGACGCCGATGCGGCCGAGGCCGACGACACCGAGGGTCTTCTCGCTGAGCTCGACACCGGTGTACTTGGAGCGCTTCCACTCGCCGTTCTTGAGGGCGGTGTTGGCCTGCGGGATGTTGCGCGCGGTGGCGACCAGCAGACCGCAGGCCAGCTCGGCGGCGGTGACGATGTTGGAGGTCGGCGCGTTCACGACCATCACGCCCGCCTTGGTGGCGGCGGAGACGTCCACGTTGTCCAGACCGACGCCGGCGCGGGCGACGACCTTCAGCTTCTTCGCGGCGGCGATGGCCTCGGCGTCGACCTTGGTGGCCGAGCGCACCAGAATGGCATCGACATCGGCGATCGCGGGGATGAGCTCGGCGCGGTCCGCGCCGTTGCAGTGCCGGATGTCGAAATCCGGACCCAGGGCGTCAACCGTGGCGGGCGACAGCTCTTCAGCGATGAGTACGACAGGTTTCGAGCTCACGTGAGTCCTCACAGATCCAGTGCGGACGGCCGTCCCGACGGCCGCAGGCGTGGAGGGGCTTGCCGCGTGGAAGACGCACGACACTGTGGGCCTGACGCGTGTATGTGTGGAGAAGTGTAGTCATGCGCCAGGACGCATACTGCGCCCCGTTGGAAGGATCACCCGCACGGGGGTGGACGACTTGTACACACGTACGGCGCCGCTTCTTCCGGCGGTGGGATGACGGGAACGCCCCGGGGGCGGGTCGCAGGACCCGCCCCCGGGGCGTCGGTGTTACGCGTCCTCGTCGTTGACCCAGCTCATGAGCTTGCGCAGCTCGCGGCCGGTGGTCTCCAGGAGGTGGTCGCTGTCGGCCTTCTTGTACTCGTTGTACTTGGGCAGACCGTTGTGGTACTCGGCCATCCAGTTCTTGGCGAAGGTGCCGTCCTGGATCTCCGCGAGGACCTTCTTCATCTCGGCCTTGGTGGCGT
>NZ_JBSFBQ010000050.1:0-55702 GCF_053593015.1 Streptomyces sp. NPDC002403
GGTCTTGAGGGCATGGAGGTTCCGTTGCGGGTGGCCGTGATGGGCTGTGTCGTCAATGGTCCGGGCGAGGCCCGTGAGGCGGACCTGGGCGTGGCCTCGGGCAATGGCAAGGGGCAGATCTTCGTGAAGGGCGAGGTCATCAAGACCGTGCCGGAGTCGAAGATCGTCGAGACGCTGATCGAAGAAGCCCTGAAGATCGCCGAGCAGATGGAGAAGGACGGCATCGCCTCGGGCGAGCCCGAGGTCTCCGTCAGCTGAACCCATGACCCGCACCACAGCGCCCCGCCGGACGGACACCGACCGGCGGGGCGCTGCCGTGAGCGACCTCACGAGGGACCGCGGACCCTGTGCGCAGGCGCGGGCGGCACGGATCAGCCGCGTCGGTTACAGTGCGGAAATCAGCAGACCGTATGGTGAGGCCCCCTCGTGTTGACGCAGACCACCACCCGGGTCCTCGAACCCGGCGATCTCGGTGCCGCTCTCGCCGTCCTGGAGAGCGAGCCCGTCGCCAACGCCTTCGTGACGTCCCGGGTCCAGATCGCGGGTCTCGACCCCTGGCGCCTCGGCGGCGAGATGTGGGGCTGGTACACCGACGGCAGGCTCCGCTCGCTCTGCTACTCGGGCGCCAACCTCGTCCCCATCTGCGCCACCCCCGAGGCCGTCCGGGCCTTCGCCGACCGGGCCCGCCGGGCCGGCCGCCGCTGCTCCTCGATCGTCGGCCCCGCCGAGCCCACCTCCCAGCTGTGGCGGCTCCTCGAACCCGGCTGGGGACCCGCCAGGGAGGTCCGGGCCAACCAGCCACTGATGGTCACCGAGAGCCCGTCCGCCGACGTCGCCCCCGACCCGCTGGTCCGCCGGATGCGCAAGGACGAGATGGACGTCCTGATGCCGGCCTGCGTGGCGATGTTCACCGAGGAGGTCGGCATCTCCCCGCTCGCGGGCGACGGCGGACTCCTCTACCAGGCACGCGTCGCCGAACTCATCGGAGCCGGCCGCTCCTTCGCCCGGATCGAGGACGGCAAGGTCGTCTTCAAGGCGGAGATCGGCGCCGCGACCCCGCAGGCCTGCCAGATCCAGGGCGTCTGGGTCGCCCCCGAACACCGCGGCCGCGGACTCTCCGAGACCGGCATGGCGGCGGTCCTGCGCTACGCACTGGCCGATGTCGCCCCCGTCGTCAGCCTCTACGTGAACGACTACAACACCCCCGCACGCCGGGCCTACGCCCGGGTCGGCTTCCGGGAGACCGGCGCGTTCATGAGCGTGCTGTTCTGACCCTCCGGCCACCGGCGCCGCCGACCCGTACCCCGTACCCCGGCGCGGCCAGTAGGGTCGGCGCATGGCAGCAGTTTCCGGGGGCGGCCCCCGCACTCCCAGCGTCCGGATCGGGCCCGTCGATCTCGCCGCTCGCGTGGACGAGGCGCTCGCCGTGCAGGCCGTCGCCTTCGGCCTGGGCCCCGAAGAGATCGAGGTACGGCGCCACATCGTCCTCAGGCACCTCGACCACCCGCACGCCCGCGCGCTGGGCGCCACCACCGCCGACGAGCGGCTCGTCGGCTTCGTCTACGGCATGCCCAACGAACGCGGCCAGTGGTGGTCCACCGTCGTCGAGCCCTACCTCCGCGCCACCGGCTGCGTGCACTGGCTCGACGACTCCTTCGTCATCACCGAACTGCACGTCCTGCCGAGGTTCCAGAACCGGGGCATCGGGCGCGCCCTGATCACCACCATCACCGACGCCGTCGACCACCCCCGGTCCATCCTCTCCGCCATCGACACCGAGAGTCCGGCACGTGGCCTGTACCGCAGTCTCGGCTACCAGGACCTGGCACGTCAGGTGCTCTTTCCCAGCGCCCCCAAGCCGTACGCCGTGATGGGAGCCCCGCTCCCGCTGCGGCGCAGGGGCTGAGACCGCGGACAACGGATTTCCGCCCACCCGGCCCGCCCGGCTAACCTCCTGGACATCACCCTTTCCGAGCAGGAGTTCACCATGGCCCAGGTCCAGCGCATGTCCCGATTGATGATCAAGACACTGCGCGACGACCCGGCCGACGCCGAGACGCTCAACCACAAGCTGCTCGTCCGGGCCGGTTACGTACGTCGCACCGCGGCCGGAATCTGGACCTGGCTGCCGCTCGGCAAGAAGGTCCTGGAGAACATCACCCGCGTCGTCCGCGAGGAGATGGACGCCATCGGCGGCCAGGAGGTGCTGCTCCCCGCGCTGCTGCCCAAGGAGGCGTACGAGGCGAGCGGGCGGTACGACGAGTACGGCGACCTGCTGTTCCGGCTCAAGGACCGCAAGGGTGCCGACTACCTCCTCGGCCCCACGCACGAGGAGATCTTCACCCAGGTCGTCAAGGACATGTGCTCGTCCTACAAGGACCTGCCCGTGATCCTGTACCAGATCCAGACCAAGTACCGCGACGAGGCCCGCCCCCGGGCCGGCGTGCTGCGCGGGCGCGAGTTCCAGATGAAGGACTCGTACTCCTTCGACACCACCGACGAGGGTCTCGCCGAGGCGTACCGGCTCCACCGCGCCGCCTACATCCGGATCTTCGAGCGGCTCGGCCTGGACCACCGCATCGTCTCCGCCGTCTCCGGCGCCATGGGCGGCTCGGCGTCCGAGGAGTTCCTCGCGCCCGCCCCGGCCGGTGAGGACACCTTCGTCGACTGCCCCGCCTGCGACTACGCCGCCAACACCGAGGCCGTGACCTTCAAGGCCACCCCGGCGGACGGCTCGGCGCACGGCCCCGTCGAGGAGCTGGACACCCCCGACACCCCGACCATCGAGACACTGGCCGCGCACCTCGGCGTCCCGGCCTCCGCCACCCTGAAGAACCTGCTGGTCAAGGTCGACGGCGAGATCGTGGCCGTGGGCGTGCCGGGTGACCGCGAGGTCGACCTCGGCAAGCTCGGCGAGCACCTCGCCCCCGCCGTCGTCGAGCTGGTCACCGCCGAGGACTTCGAGGGCCGCCCCGACCTGGTACGCGGCTATGTCGGACCGCAGGGCCTGGAGAAGGTCCGCTACATCGCCGACCCGCGCGTCGCCCCCGGCACCGCCTGGATCACGGGCGCCAACAAGGAGGGCAAGCACGCGAAGAACGTCGTCGCGGGCCGCGACTTCGAGGTCGCCGACTACCTCGACGTCGTCGTCGTCGAGGCGGGCGACCCCTGCCCCGAGTGCGGCACCGGCCTCCAGGTGGACCGCGCCATCGAGATCGGCCACATCTTCCAGCTCGGCCGCAAGTACGCCGACATCTTCTCCCTCGACGTCCTCGGCCAGCAGGGCAAGCCGGTCCGCGTCACGATGGGCTCGTACGGCATCGGCGTCTCCCGCGCGGTGGCCGCCCTCGCCGAGCAGACCGCCGACGACAAGGGCCTGTGCTGGCCCCGCGAGATCGCCCCGGCCGACGTGCACGTCGTCGCGGCGGGCAAGGCGCTCCAGACCGAGCTGGCGCTCGACGTCTCCGAGAAGCTGAACGCCGCGGGGCTGCGGGTCCTGGTCGACGACCGCGCGGGCGTCTCGCCCGGTGTCAAGTTCACCGACTCCGAGCTCATCGGCGTCCCGAAGATCCTGGTCGCCGGCCGCCGCTCGGCCGAGGGCGTCCTGGAGCTGAAGGACCGCCGCACCGGCGAGCGCGAGGAGCTCACCGTCGACGAGGCGATCGCCCGCCTCACCGCCTGATACCGCGCAAAGCCGCAGGCCCCCGCGCACCGCGCGGGGGCCTGCGGCTGTTGCGGGGCCGACAGGCTCTCAGAGCCAGCCGGCGAACTCCAGCGACAGCTCGCCCTCCTGGTGGCGGCCGGCCGCCAGCGCCCGGGTCCCCGACTCCACCGCACGGAACAGCGTCCAGCCGTGCAGCCGCTCCCGGTCCACGTCCAGCGAATCGGCGAGCTTCTTGATCCGTCGCCGGGCCGTCACCGGGCCGCCGGGCGAGGCGATCAGGTCCTCGACACGGTCGCGCACCAGGCGCGCCAGGTCGTAGGCGCGCTCACCGACCAGCGGCTCGGGACCGACGGTCAGCCACGGCACCCGCTCCCCGGCCAGCACCTTGCTCTGGCGGAAATTGCCGTGCAGTAGCAGAAGTTCGGGGGAGTGGGCGACCAGCTCCTCGCGCGCCGCGAGCGCCGCGGCGACCAGCGGTTCCAGGTCCGGGTCGGCCGCCGCGCAGGCGCGCATCGGTTCGATGCGGTGCCCGGTCCGCTCGGCGACCGTCTCGAAACCGTGTCCGGCCGGCGGCTCGACCCACAGCCGGCGCACCGTCCCCGCCGCTTCGAGCAGCGCCTTCGCCTCCGGCAGCGAGCGCAGCGACACCTCGGGGTGCAGCCGTTCCAGCAGCAGCGCGCCGGGTCCGGCGGCGACGAGCTGCACCGCGCCCCAGCCGTTCCAGTGGGCCAGCGCCGCCTGCTCCAGCTCAGGTGCGGCCCCGGGGGGTGCGATCTTCAACGCGGCCGGGGTGCCGTCGGCGCACGTCACCAGCAGGACCAGACTGCTGCGGCCCCCCGGGGCGGCGACCCGCTCCACGGCCGGCCCTCCGGTGGCGGACAGCGCCTCCTCGGTCAGTGCGGGAAGCCGCGCCAGCCAGTCGGCGGCGGCCGCGTCCCCGTACGACTCGCCCAGCGCCCGCACCAGACGCTGCGGCGGTTCGAAACCCATACGTGCTTTGTTCCCTTTCAGAGCTTCTTCAGTGCGCCGCGCCGGACCCGTTCGTCACATCGGCCCCGCTCTTCGCGCCGGACCCGGCGTCCGCGGCGGTCCCCGCCTTCGCGCCGGTGCCGTCGGCGGTCCGCTCGGCGAGCCCGGGAAAGGGTACGCCGCTGCCCCGCCAGCGGACCGCGCGGACCGCGGCCTCCCGCAGCGCGTCGGCGGCCTCCCGCCTGAGCGGCCCCTCGGCGGCCCGGACGAGATCGGAGTACACGCCCGCGACCCGGTCCTCCAGCACGGCCGCCAGCCGCACCGCCGCGGCCGGGTCCGGCACCGCGAACGGCAGAGCGTACGCCGCCTGCGCCGCGACCGGCTCACCGCCCAGCCCGCGCACCGTCCGCACCAGAGCGTCGCGCCGGGCCCGGTGCGCGTAGTAGGCGGCCCTGGCCTCGGCCCGGCGGCCCTCGGCGATCCGGCCGCCGACCACCCCGTACCCGTACACCGCCGCGTGCTCGGCGGCCAGGGCCGCCTGGGCGGCCTTCTGTGTCCCGGCGCTCATGACGAGGTCTCCTTGGCGAGTTCGGTCAGCAGATAGGCGTGGGCCGCGCCCGCCGCCGCGATCGACGCCAGCAGCCGGGCCAGCTCCGGCGGTGCCTCCATGAGGGCCGCCAGGTGTGTGTCCGCGGCGCGGCGCTCCGCCGCGGCCAGTTCCCTGACGGCGGCCCCGGCATCGGTCGCCCGCGACCGCGAGAAGGCGAGCGCCTGCCCGCCGGCCGGCGCCAGCGCCTTGGCGTGGGCCCGTACGGCGTCCCGCAGCGGCGCGAGCCCGGCGGCGGTCGCCGGATGGGTCCTGATCACGTGCTCGTAGCCGCCGAGCAGTTCCAGACTGGTCCGCGCGGCGGCCGTCCGGATCCGCTTCTCCGCCCGTGCCGCGGAGGCCTGCTCGGCCGCGGTCGCCGCCCCGGACCGGCCGGAGCCCTTCCCGCCGCCCGGCCCGTCACCGCAGCCGGCCAGCACCGCCCCCAGGGCGATCGCTCCCGTCGCGGTGAACACACCTCTGCGCGTCGTCCCCGTGCGCCGCACCTGTTCTCCTTCGGGCCTGTACCTGACTTGACTGGATCTGTCCTGAAGTGATCACCGCAGGCGAGCGTACCCGCGGCCGGGGAGCAGGCGGACGGCAACACCCCTCGGGACCGGATACCCTTTGACCTGACACGCGACGATCCCCACAACAGCACACGCGGCCGAGGAGTCACCCGGATGAGCACCACCCAGAGCGAGAGGCTGCGCGGGCTGCTCGAACCGCTCGTCAGCGCCGAACAGCTGGACCTCGAAGAGATCGAGGTGTCCCGGGCCGGCCGCCGCCGTGTGCTGCGCATCGTGGTGGACTCCGAAGAGGGCGTCGAGCTGGACGCCTGCGCCGAGCTGAGCCGCGCCATCTCCGAGAAGCTGGACGAGACCGACGCGATGGGCGACGGCGAGTACGTCCTCGAAGTCAGTTCCCCCGGTGCCGACCGTCCGCTGACGGAGCACCGCCACTACGTACGTGCCACGGGCCGCCTGGCCAAGTTCCACCTGCACGAGGGCGGCGAGCTGGTGGCCCGCATCCTCGCCGTGGACGAGGAGGGCCTCGACCTCGAAGTGCCGGGCGTCAAGGGCCGCAAGCCCACGTCCCGCCGGGTCGCCTTCGACGAGATCGCCAAGGCGCGCGTGGAGATCGAATTCAGCCGCAAGGACAAGAAGGAAGAGGAGGCGTAGCCGTGGACATCGATGTGAAGCTCTTGAAGGGCTTGGCACAGGACAAGGAGATCCCCTTCGACGTGCTCGTCGAGGCGATCGAGTCGGCCCTCCTCATCGCCTACCACCGTACCGACGGAAGCTACCGCCGCGCGCGAGTGAAGCTCGACGAGCGCGGCCATGTGACGGTGTGGGCGAAGGAGGACCCGGCCGACCTGGAAGAGGGCCAGGAGCCCAAGGAGTTCGACGACACCCCGTCCGGTTTCGGCAGGATCGCCGCGACCACCGCCAAGCAGGTCATCCTGCAGCGGCTGCGCGACGCCGAGGACGACAAGACGTTCGGCGAGTACGCGGGCCACGAGGGCGATGTCGTCACCGGCGTCGTCCAGCAGGGCAAGGACCCGAAGAACGTCCTGGTCGACATCGGCAAGCTGGAAGCGATCCTGCCGGTGCAGGAGCAGGTGCCGGGCGAGGAGTACACCCACGGCCTGCGGCTGCGTACCTACGTCGTACGGGTCGCCAAGGGTGTGCGCGGCCCGTCCGTGACGCTGTCGCGGACCCACCCCAACCTGGTGAAGAAGCTCTTCGCGCTGGAGGTGCCGGAGATCGCCGACGGTTCCGTGGAGATCTGCGCGATCGCCCGCGAGGCCGGTCACCGCACCAAGATTGCGGTCCGTTCGACCCGCTCCGGGCTGAACGCCAAGGGCGCCTGCATCGGCCCGATGGGCGGCCGGGTGCGCAATGTCATGGCCGAGCTGCACGGCGAGAAGATCGACATCGTGGACTGGTCGGACGACCCGGCCGAGATGGTCGCCAACGCGCTGTCGCCCGCACGGGTGAGCGAGGTCGAGGTGGTCGACCTCGGTGCCCGGTCCGCCAGGGTCACCGTGCCGGACTACCAGCTCTCGCTGGCGATCGGCAAGGAGGGGCAGAACGCCCGCCTCGCCGCCCGTCTCACCGGCTGGCGCATCGACATCCGCCCGGACACCGAGACCGACGCCGAGCGCGACGTGGCCGACCGGGAGCGGGCCGAGCGGGCCCGCGAGCGGTCCGAGCGTCGCTGACCGGTCCGCGGGAATCACACCCGCGGGGAATACATCTGGGCGGCATGCCGCTGAGATCACGACAACATCCGTTCGATTTTTGCCCCAAAGGGGTGAGGTCGGTGCGGGGAGGTAGACTTAGCCGTGTCTGGCCGGACGCACGCCCGTGCTTGCCCTGAGCGAACCTGTGTGGGATGCCGGGAGCGGGCGGCCAAGAGCGAGCTGCTGCGCATCGTCGCGGACGGGGACGCCTGCGTCCCCGATCCTCGCGGTACGCTGCCCGGCCGGGGTGCCTATGTACACCCCGCCTCTGTCTGTCTGGACCTGGCGGTTCGCCGCCGGGCCTTCCCCCGGGCCTTCAAGGCCAAGGGGCCGTTCGACCCCGCCGCAGTGCAGCGGTTCGTCGAACGGGTGACACCGTAAGAAATGAACGGCACGGGACCCCGTGCGGTCAGGTACCTCGCGAGTTGGAAGTAGGTCGAGATTGCGATGAGCACTCGATGAGTACGCGATGAGTACGCCCATGAAGTAGCGACGGTCCGGCGGTAACCCGGACCTAAAAGGAGCGAAGTGGCTAAGGTCCGGGTATACGAACTCGCCAAGGAGTTCGGCGTCGAGAGCAAGGTCGTCATGGCCAAGCTCCAAGAACTCGGTGAATTCGTCCGTTCGGCGTCCTCGACGATCGAGGCGCCGGTTGTACGCAAGTTGACTGACGCACTGCAGGGGCCCGGCGGCAACGCCGGCAAGTCCGCTGCAAAGCCTGGCGCGCCCCGCAAGGCGACGCCCGCAAAGCCCGCAGCGCCCTCCCCGGCCGCTGCGGCACGTCCCGCTGCCCCGAAGCCCGGCGCCCCGGCCCCCAAGCCGGCCGCCGCCGCCCCGGCGAGCAGCACCCCCGCAGCGCCTTCCGCGCCGGCTCCCGGCCCGCGTCCGGGCCCGAAGCCCGCGCCCAAGCCCGCTCCGGTGACCCCGGTGCCCGCCGCCGAGTTCTCGGCTCCGGCTCCGGCCCCGCAGGCTGCCCCGCAGCAGCAGGCCCCGCGTCCCGCGGGTGCCACCCCCGGCCCCCGCCCCGCCCGTCCGGCCCCGGCCGGCGGTCAGCGTGACGGTGGCCAGCGCGACGGCGGCCGTGGTGGCGAGCGCGGCGGCGACCGCCCCGCCCGTCCCGCGGGCCAGGGCGCACCGCGCCCCGGCGCCCGTCCGGCCGGTCCCCGTCCGGGCAACAACCCCTTCACCTCCGGTGGCTCGACGGGCATGGCCCGTCCGCAGGCGCCCCGTCCCGGCGGCGCCCCGCGTCCCGGTGGCGGCCAGGACCGTCCGGGCGCCCCGCGTCCGCAGGGCGGCCCCGGTGGCGCCCCGCGCCCCCAGGGCCAGGGCGGCGCCCGTCCGACTCCGGGCGGCATGCCCCGTCCGCAGGCTCCCCGTCCGGGCGGTGCCCCCGGTGGTAACCGTCCGAACCCGGGCATGATGCCGCAGCGTCCCGCTGCCGGCCCGCGTCCCGGTGGCGGCCCCGGCGGTGGCCGCGGTCCCGGTGGCGGCGGCGGTCGTCCCGGTGGCGCAGGCCGTCCCGGCGGCGGTGGCTTCGCAGGCCGTCCGGCCGGTCCCGGTGGCGGTGGCGGCGGCTTCGCCGGCCGTCCCGGTGGCGGCGGTGGCGGTGCGGGTCGTCCCGGTGGCGGTGGCGGCGGCTTCGGCGGTCGTCCCGGCTTCGGCGGTCGTCCCGGCGGCCCCGGTGGCCGTGGTGGCACGCAGGGTGCGTTCGGCCGTCCCGGCGGCCCCGCGCGTCGTGGCCGCAAGTCGAAGCGGCAGAGGCGCCAGGAGTACGAGGCCATGCAGGCCCCGTCGGTGGGCGGCGTCATGCTGCCTCGCGGCAACGGACAGTCCGTCCGTCTGTCGCGCGGTGCCTCCCTCACCGACTTCGCGGAGAAGATCAACGCCAACCCGGCGTCGCTCGTCGCCGTGATGATGAACCTCGGCGAGATGGTCACGGCGACGCAGTCCGTCTCCGACGACACCCTCAGGCTGCTCGCGGACGAGATGAACTACGTCCTCGAGATCGTCAGCCCCGAGGAGGAGGACCGCGAGCTGCTGGAGTCCTTCGACATCGAGTTCGGCGAGGACGAGGGCGGCGAAGAGGCCCTGGTCTCCCGTCCGCCGGTCGTGACCGTCATGGGTCACGTCGACCACGGAAAGACCCGACTGCTGGACGCGATCCGCAAGACGAACGTCGTCGCGGGCGAGGCGGGCGGCATCACGCAGCACATCGGTGCCTACCAGGTCTCCTCCGAGGTCAACGGCGAGGACCGCCGGATCACCTTCATCGACACCCCGGGTCACGAGGCGTTCACCGCCATGCGTGCCCGTGGTGCGAAGTCCACCGACATCGCGATCCTCGTGGTGGCGGCGAACGACGGTGTGATGCCCCAGACGATCGAGGCGCTGAACCACGCCAAGGCGGCCGAGGTGCCGATCGTGGTCGCGGTCAACAAGATCGACGTCGAGGGTGCCGACCCGACCAAGGTGCGCGGTCAGCTCACCGAGTTTGGTCTGGTGGCCGAGGAGTACGGCGGCGACACGATGTTCGTCGACATCTCCGCCAAGCAGGGCCTCAACATCGAGGCACTGCTGGAGGCCGTCGTCCTCACCGCCGACGCCTCGCTCGACCTGCGGGCCAACCCGGAGCAGGACGCGCAGGGTATTGCGATCGAGTCCCACCTCGACCGCGGCCGCGGTGCCGTTTCGACCGTCCTGGTCCAGCGCGGCACGCTGCGCATCGGCGACACGATGGTGGTCGGCGACGCGTACGGCCGTGTCCGGGCGATGCTCGACGACAACGGCAACAACGTCGAGGAAGCGGGTCCGTCGACCCCCGTCCTCGTGCTCGGTCTCACCAACGTCCCGGGCGCCGGCGACAACTTCCTGGTGGTCGACGAGGACCGTACGGCCCGTCAGATCGCCGAGAAGCGTGCCGCCCGTGAGCGCAACGCCAACTTCGCCCGCAAGGGTGTCCGGTTCTCCCTGGAGAACCTGGACGAGGCGCTCAAGGCCGGTCTGGTCCAGGAGCTCAACCTCATCATCAAGGGCGACGCGTCCGGTTCGGTGGAGGCTCTCGAGTCCTCGCTGCTCCAGCTCGACGTCGGCGACGAGGTCGACATCCGGGTCCTGCACCGCGGTGTGGGTGCGGTCACCGAGTCGGACATCGACCTGGCGACCGGCTCCGACGCCATCGTCATCGGCTTCAACGTCCGCGCTGCCGGGCGTGCCCAGCAGATGGCGGAGCGCGAGGGCGTCGACGTCCGCTACTACTCGGTGATCTACCAGGCCATCGAGGAGATCGAGGCGGCCCTCAAGGGCATGCTCAAGCCGGAGTACGAAGAGGTCGAGCTCGGTACGGCGGAGATCCGCGAGATCTTCCGCTCGTCCAAGCTGGGCAACATCGCCGGTGTGCTGGTCCGCTCCGGCGAGGTCAAGCGCAACACCAAGGCGCGCCTGCTGCGCGATGGCAAGGTCATCGCGGAGAACCTCAACATCTCCGGTCTGCGCCGCTTCAAGGACGACGTCACCGAGATCCGCGAAGGCTTCGAGGGCGGTATCAACCTCGGAAACTTCAACGACATCAAGATCGACGACGTCATCGCGACGTACGAGATGCGCGAGAAGCCGCGAGGCTGATCCACGGGAAATCCGGGGGGAGACCCCCGGACCTCTCTTCAACAGTCGGGGCCGGTCGACGGGTCGTATTTCCGTCGATCGGCCCCGGCCGTTCCGTGTACGGTTCTGGTGTCCCTGCCAAGCACTGGCAGGGCGCGAACCCGAACCGGCGGGACATCCGGACATACATGTATGTGGGGACACTGTCCTTCGATCTGCTTCTCGGCGACGTACGGTCGTTGAAGGAGAAGCGCTCCGTCGTCCGCCCGATCGTCGCCGAACTCCAGCGCAAATACGCGGTGAGCGCGGCGGAGGTGGGCGGTCAGGATCTCCATCGCAGGGCCGAGATCGGTCTTGCCGTGGTCTCCGGGGACACCGGACACCTCACAGATGTTCTGGACCGGTGCGAGCGGCTGGTGGCCGCACGCCCGGAAGTGGAGCTGCTGTCCGTACGACGGCGGGTACACAGCGACGAAGACGATTGAGCAAGGCGAAGAAGGAGACGGACCAGTGGCCGACAACGCGCGGGCTAAGAAGCTGGCGGACCTCATCCAGGAGGTGGTCGCCGAGAAACTGCAGCGCGGCATCAAGGACCCGCGTCTGGGTACGCACGTGACCATCACGGACACCCGGGTCACCGGTGACCTGCGGGAGGCCACGGTCTTCTACACGGTCTACGGCGACGACGAGGAGCGGGCCAGCGCCGCGGCCGGTCTGGAGAGCGCCAAGGGCATCCTGCGCTCGGCGGTCGGAGCGGCGGCGGGGACGAAGTTCACCCCCACGCTGGCCTTCGTGGCGGACGCCCTGCCGGAGAACGCCAAGGCGATCGAGGACCTCCTCGACCGGGCGCGTGCCTCGGACGCACGGGTGCGCGAGGCGTCCTCGGGCGCCACGTACGCCGGTGGTGCCGACCCGTACCGCAAGGCGGACGACGACAACGACGAGGACGCCGCCTCCGAATGACATCGCAGAAAACGCCGGACGGCCTTGTCATCGTCGACAAGCCGTCCGGCTTCACTTCGCACGACGTCGTCGCCAAGATGCGCGGCATCGCCCGGACCCGCCGGGTCGGCCACGCCGGCACGCTGGACCCGATGGCGACGGGGGTTCTCGTGCTCGGTGTCGAGAAGGCCACCAAGCTGCTGGGCCATCTCGCACTGACCGAGAAGGAGTACCTCGGCACGATCCGGCTCGGCCAGGACACCATCACGGACGACGCGGAGGGCGAGATCACCTCGTCCACCGACGCCTCCGGTGTGACCCGTGACGGCATCGACGCCGGGGTCGCGGCCCTGACCGGACCGATCATGCAGGTGCCGTCCAAGGTGAGCGCCATCAAGATCGACGGCAAGCGGTCCTACGCGCGGGTGCGCGGCGGCGAGGAGTTCGAGATCCCGGCCCGGCCGGTGACGATCTCGTCCTTCCACGTCTACGACGTCCGCCCGGAGGTCGCCGAGGACGGCACGCCGGTCGTCGACCTGGTCGTCTCGGTGGTCTGCTCCTCGGGCACGTACATCCGCGCGATCGCCCGGGACCTCGGTGCCGGGCTCGGCGTCGGCGGGCATCTGACCGCGCTGCGGCGCACCCGGGTCGGGCCCTACGGCCTCGACGCGGCGCGGACGCTCGACCAGCACCAGCAGGAGCTGACCGTGATGCCGGTGGCCGAGGCCGCCGCCTCGGCCTTCCCCCGCTGGGACGTGGACGAGAAGCGCGCCAAGCTGCTGCTGAACGGCGTCCGGCTGGACATGCCGGCCTTCCCGCCGGGACCGGTCGGTGTCTTCGGGCCCGACGGGCGTTTCCTGGTGCTCGTCGAGGAGCAGAAGGGCAAGGCCAAGAGCCTCGCCGTATTCGCCTGACAGGCTCCGTGGGCAGACCGGTTCTCCGGCATGGTCATCGTGGAGCGGGCGGGGCAGTTCCCGGCGCCCGCTCCACGGTCCCCCACTTGTTCTGTCCACCGGACGCCGTCAATTCACCCCAATGGGCAGGCGCTCGGAGTGAATGGGGGTGCATTCGGGGGCGCTTTTACTCCGAGTGGTACACGCGCTGATCATCGGACCTAACGTTCGGATCATGGGAAGCGGGGACCGGGCAGCGCTGGTACGTATCTGCGATCAGGCCGGCCGGCCGAGGGGTACCGGGTTCGTCGCGGACGACCGGGGCACGGTACTGACCAGTCATGAAGCCGTGGACGGCCCCACCGGGCTGGTCCTGCACGGGACGGACGGCCGCAGCCGCGCCGTGGAGGCCGGCGACATCACCGCGCTGCCCGGGCTGGACCTCGCCCTGCTGCACACCGAGGGGTCGGGCGAGCTGGGCGTGGAGCCGGTCCCGATCGCCCTGCGGGAGCGGATCGACGCCGGTACGTACGTGACGATCGCCGCGCACGGCTGGCGCGAGGCCAGGGTGCTCGGCACCGCCCCCGTGACGTACACCGCGAACGGCCGCACCCACCGGATCGACGCGGCGCTGGAGCTGGCGCTCGGCACGGACGGCAGGGACGCCCTGCGGCTGGGCGGCGCGGCCGTGGGCGGGCCCGTCCTCGACCCGGAGAGCGGCGCGGTCATCGCCGTGCTGGGCAGTGCGCTGCGTGCCGGGCACACGGGGGCGGGGTTCGCCGTGCCGCTCCGGGCGGCGGGCACCGGGGGCCCGCTCGGCGCCCTGCTGCGGCGCAACGCCACGAGCGTCCCCGGATACGGACGCGATCTGAACCTCGCGGGCGCCCTGCACCTCACCGCGACCTCGCTCGGCTCGGCGTACGGACCCGCCGCCTGCCCCGATCCGGTGGAACGCCCGGACGCCACCACGGAGTTCGACGCCTTCGCGGGCCCGGTCCGCGCCGGAGCGGCACCGGACGGCCCCGCCGTCGTCCTCGGTCTCGTCGGAGCGCCGGGCACCGGCCGCACCACCGAACTGGCCGCGCTCACCGCACGCCGGGCGCGCGGCCCGGTACCCGCGCCCACCCTCTGGCTGCGCGGCGCCGATCTGCTGGCCGACGACACCTCGGTCGCCGACGCCGTCGCCCGCACGCTGCGCCGGGCCGGCCGGATCGTCACCGCGGCCGGCGCCCGGGGCGACATGGCGGGCGCCACCCCCGAGCGGGTGGCCCGGCTGGCCGAGGAGTCCGGGAGCCCCCTGCTCGTCCTGCTGGACGGCCCCGAGGAGATGCCTCCCGCGCTGGCCCACGAACCGGCCCGGTGGACCACCGCCACCGTCGAGTGGCTGCGGGACAACGGGGCGCGGCTGGTGATCGCCTGCGGCCCCGAACACTGGGAGACGGCCGGTGCGCTCTGTCCGCCCGGCGCGCTGCACCGCCCCGCCAGACCGGCCAGGCGGCTGCCTCCCGCGGTCCGCCTGGGCGACTTCACCGCGGGCCAGGCCGGACAGGCCAAGGAGCGGTACGCCATCCCGCCGGAGGCGCTCGCCCCCGGGCACGACCGGCACCCGCTCACCCTGCGCCTGCTCGCGGAGGTGCGCGCCGCGCTGCCGGGGGACGTCGCCGGGCAGCCGGGGACCGAGGAGGTCTTCGGCGCCCACCTGGACCTGATGTGCCTGCGCGTCGCGGTCCGCATCGCCGCCGCGTCCGGCCGGACGCCCGGGGGCGGCGCGGTACGCAGGCTGGCCGCCCGGGTGGCGGGGCAGGTCCACGAGGCGGCGCGGCGCTGTCTGGGCCCCGGGCAGGGGGAGCTGGACCGGGCGGCGTTCGAGGAGGTCTTCCCCTGGCGCACGGGCTGGGCGTCGGCCGTCCTCACCGAGGGCCTGCTCGTCCCGGCGGGCGCCGGCTACCGCTTCGCGCACGAGGAGTTCGGGGACTGGGTGCAGGGTGCCCACCTGGACGTGGACGCGGCGCTGCACGCGCTGGTCCACCGCTGGCACGCCCAGCAGGGGCCGGGCGGAGAGCCGGGGACGACAGCCGCCGAAGGCCGGGTTCCGCAGCCGAGGAAGCCGCCCGCGGCGACCGGTGCGCGCACCCTGCCCGTACCGCGCCACCGCATCGGCCCGGTGATCCAGGCCCTGCTGCTCCTGGGCCGCCGGCACGGCCCCGCCGCCCTCTCCCACCAGCTGGCCGATCTCATCGAGGCACTGGACCGGCTGTCCACGGAGGCGGGGTCCGAGGCGGTCGCGAAACCGGGACCGCGCCACGACGCCCGCTGGTGGGCGGTCCGGCTGCTCTCCCAGACGCTGCTCCGGGTGCCCGACGCCCGGCCGCACCTCGGCGTGCTGCGGCTCCTGGCCGGCCGGGTCGTGCGCCGGGCGGCCACGGGTGCGCCGGGGGGCCCGGGGACATACGCCGCGTTCGGGCCGTGGTTCTGGTGGCGGCTCAGGCTGTCCGAGGAGGACCGGATCGATCTGTTCCGGCGCCTCGTCCCCGCCGACGGCCCGCCCCCCGGCGAACCCCGTGCCGACGACCGCTCCACAGGCACATGTGCCGACGGCGGCGAACGGTTCCTGGACGCCGTGGCGCGCCGTCTCGCCGACCGGCCCCGGACCGTACAGCCCCTGCTCTGCGGCTGGTTCACCGACGAGCGCCCGCTCCCCGCCGGGGACGGGGACGCGATGCGGCCGACCGTGGCGGCCGCCGCCCAGGCGCTCCTCTACGCCCGCCGGGACCTGGCCGTCGACGAGCTGACCGACGCGCTCGTCTCGACGCCCCACCCCAGGGCCGGGGAGCTGCTCGGCGCGCTGGCCGAGGACGAGCCCTCCGCGCTGTGCCGGGCCGTCCACCGCTGGGCCCACGACGAGGACCGCGCGGACCGCCGCACCGCCGCCGCCTCGTACGCGCTGGTCACCTCGGCACACGCCACCCTGGACGCCGACCGCGAGCTGCTGCGCGGATCCGCCCTGGCCCTGCTGGCCCGTCCGGCGGACGCCACCCTGCACGGGGCCGCGCTCGCCCTGCTCGTACAGGATCCACGGACCCGCGACCGCTATCTCCCGCAGGCGCTCCGGGCCTTCGTCGCGGGGGAGTCCGGGCCGTCCGCGGAGGCGCTCGCCGTCGCGCTGCCCTCCCACCCGGAGGCGGTGCTCGCCGCGTTCCGGGAGCGGCTCACCCGGCCGGACGACGGGGCGGGCGAGGCGCTGTGCTCACTGGCCGGGGTCGATGCCCCCGCGCTCGCCCTCCACACCGCCGGGCTGGTGCGCGCCTACATCGACAGCCACCCGGACGACGCCGTGTATCCCGCCTCGTACATCGACCGGAGACTGGAGCGCGGTCCCGCCGCCCGCGCCCTGCTGCTGCCCCTGGTGACCGGGCTGCTGCGGGACCGCCCCGTCCCGCCACCGGTACGCGGAGCGCTCGCCGGAGTGCTCGCCGCACCCGGGAGCCCCGCCTCCGGGCCGCTGCGGGAGGAGCTGCTGGAGGTCCTGCTGGATTTCGAGCAGGAGGCCCACCGTGATCCGGCCGTGCTCGACGCATTGCTGCGGGCCGCCGCGACCGGCTCCGGCACCCGCGCCCCCGCCCGCACCCGCGCCCTGGTCCACCGCACCGCGACCCTGCTGGTCCGGACCCCCGAGGGCGCGGTCCGCTTCGACCGCCGGCTGGTCGAACTCGCCCGTGCGGTGCCCGGATTCGCCGCCCTGATCAACGGGTGGCTGGCCGACGCCCCGCAGGAATGGGCGGCGCTCGTCGGCCCGAGCGCGCGGCGGACGGTGGAGGCGCTGGGCAGCGCGAAGGCGATGCCGATGCAGGCCGCGCGGCGTGAGCATGGCAGTCTTAGACCTGCGTAAGAGACAAACCCACGTACACAGGTTCGGGCGAGGAGCGGTCAGAGTGCAGCGCTGGCGTGGCTTGGAGGACATCCCCCAGGACTGGGGACGCAGCGTCGTCACCATCGGCTCCTATGACGGGGTGCACCGCGGACACCAGCTGATCATCGGGCGTGCCGTGGAGCGAGCCCGTGAGCTGGGCGTGCCGTCGGTCGTGGTCACCTTCGACCCGCATCCCAGCGAGGTCGTACGGCCCGGCAGCCACCCGCCGCTGCTCGCCCCGCACCACCGGCGCGCCGAGCTGATGGCGGAGCTGGGGGTGGACGCGGTGCTCATCCTGCCGTTCACCAGCGAGTTCTCGAAGCTGGCACCGACCGACTTCATCGTGAAGGTGCTCGTCGACAAGCTGCACGCGCAGCTTGTCATCGAGGGACCCAACTTCCGCTTCGGCCACAAGGCCGCCGGGAACGTGCAGCTGCTCACCGAGTTCGGTGAGACCTACGACTACCGCGTCGAGGTCATCGACCTGTACGTGAGCGGCGAGGCGGGCGGCGGCGAGCCGTTCTCCTCCACCCTCACCCGGCGGCTGGTGGCCGAGGGCGATGTCGCGGGCGCCGCCGAGATCCTGGGCCGCCCGCACCGGGTCGAGGGCATCGTCGTCCGCGGTGCGCAGCGCGGCCGTGAGCTCGGCTTCCCCACGGCCAACGTGGAGACCCTGCCGCACACCGCGATCCCCGCCGACGGCGTCTACGCGGGCTGGCTGAACGTGAACGGCGAGGCGATGCCCGCCGCGATCTCGGTCGGCACGAACCCGCAGTTCGACGCCACGGAGCGGACGGTGGAGGCGTACGCGATCGACCGCGTCGGCCTCGATCTGTACGGGCTCCATGTCGCGGTGGACTTCCTCGCGTATGTGCGCGGGATGCTGAAGTTCGACTCGATCGACGACCTGCTCGTGGCGATGGCCGCCGATGTGAAGCGGTGCGGCGAGCTGATCTCCGCGTACGAGCGCGGCTGAACCTCTTCCCGTACGGGACGACGCGGGGCCGGGACCGTCGAGGAGACGGTCCCGGCCCCGCGTCGTGGTCTGCCCTAGGACCTCTCGTTTGGATCATGCCGGGCTCGCGGGAGCTGGCACGCACACTCGCCGCGTTGTCGTCACTCGCCAGGGCTCCGCCCTGGCTCCCTCCTTCGCCTTGCGATCGCACGCACCAGATCCCGCTCCCTGATCCGGCCTGATCCAAACGAAAGACCCTAGGCCCGGGCCTTCGCGGCCGCTGCCGCCCAGTGGCACGCCACCTGGGTCTGCCCGCCGCCCGCGAGCACCGGCAGATCCTTCGTACGGCAGGCCTCCGCGACGCCCGCCCGTTCCGCCTCGCCCGAGGCCAGCACCTGGCAGCGGGCGTGGAACCGGCAGCCGGACGGCACCCTGGACGGGTCCGGCGGCTCACCGGTCAGGACCACCGGCTCCGCCCCGGACTCCGGGAGCACCGACAACAGCGCCTGGGTGTACGGGTGCTGAGGAGCCGTCAGGATCTCCTCCACCTTGCCCGTCTCCACGATCCGGCCGAGGTACATCACCGCGACCCGGTCCGCGATGTTCCACGCCAGCCCGAGGTCGTGCGTGACCACCAGCGCGGACAGGCCCAGCTCGTCCCGCAGCCGCAGCAGCAGGGCCAGGATCTCGCCGCGCACCGAGGCGTCCAGCGAGGCCACCGGCTCGTCGGCCACGATCAGCTCGGGCTCCAGCACCAGCGCACCCGCGATCACGACGCGCTGACGCTGACCGCCGGACAGCTCGTGCGGATACCGCAGGAAGAACCGCTCCGGGGGCCGCAGCCCGGCCCGGGACAGCGCCCCGGCCACCGCCTCCCGCTCGTCCCCGGCGTACCCGTGGATCCGCAGCCCCTCGGCGACGGCGTCGTACACCGTGTGCCTCGGGTTGAGCGAGCCGCTGGGGTCCTGGAGCACCAGCTGGACCCGCTTGCGGTAGGTCTTCAGCGCCCGGCCGGCATAGTCGAGCGGCTCGCCGCCGAAGGTCACCTGCCCGGACGTCGGCGGGACCAGGCCCAGCAGCGAGCGCGCCAGCGTCGTCTTGCCGCAGCCGGACTCACCGACCAGCGCGACGATCTCACCGGGCCGGATGTCCAGGTCGACGCTGTCCACGGCCCGCGCCGGGGCGGCCCCGCGCCGGCCGGGGAAGGTGATCTTCAGCCCCTCGGCGCTGAGCAGGGGAGTGGTGGTGCTCATGGTGTGCTCCTTGCTTCCTCGGCGCCCGGCAGGGCCGCGGCCGCGAGAGCCCCCGGCTCCACCAGCACACAGGCGGCCCGCCGCTCCGGTCCCGCGGCCCGCAGCTCCTGGTCCTCGGTCGTGCAGGAATCCAGGGCCACCGGGCAGCGCGGGTGGAAGGTGCAGCCGCCGGGCAGCGCCGACGGGTCCGGCGGATCGCCGGGCAGCCCGCGGGGCGCGAACCGGGAGGCCGGGTCGCCGATGCGCGGGAACGCGCCGGACAGGGCCTTGCCGTACGGGTGGTGCGCGTTCTCGTAGACCTCGGACGCCGGGCCCTCCTCGACGACCCGGCCCGCGTACATCACCGCGAGCCGGTCGCAGGTGTCCGAGAGCACCGCGAGGTCATGGCTGATCATGATCAGGCCGAGGTCCTGCTCGGACACCAGCTGCTCGATCAGCCGCAGGATCTGGGCCTGGATCATCACGTCGAGCGCCGTGGTCGGCTCGTCCGCGATGATCAGCCCCGGGTCGCAGGCCAGCGCCATCGCGATCATCACGCGCTGCCGCTGCCCGCCGGAGAGCTCGTGCGGATAGGCAAAGGCGCGGGCGGCGGGCAGTCCCACCTGCTCCAGCAGTTCGCCGGCCTTCTTCGCGGCCCCGGCCTGCGTCGCCTTCTTGTGCAGCAGGATCGGTTCGGCGATCTGGTCCCCGATGCGGTGCACCGCGTTCAGCGAGTGCATCGCGCCCTGGAAGACGATCGACGCCCCGGCCCAGCGCACCGCCCGGACCTGGCCCCACTTCATGGTGAGGACGTCCTCGCCGTTCAGCAGGATCTCGCCGGAGACCTTCGTACCGGCGGGCAGCAGGCGCAGCAGCGCGAGCGCCAGCGTCGACTTCCCGCAGCCCGACTCACCGGCGATGCCGAGCTTCTGCCCCGCGTCGACCGAGAGGTTCACACCACGGACGGCCTGTGCCCCGCCGGCGTACGTCACCGTGAGGTCCCGTACGTCGAGAAGCGGCGTCTTCTGGATGCTCGTCGTGCTCAACGGGCCACCCCCAGCTTGGGATTGAGGACGGACTCGATGGCGCGGCCGCACAGCGTGAACGCCAGGGCCACCAGGGCGATGGCGATGCCGGGCGGTGCCAGGTACCACCAGTCGCCCGCGCTGACCGCACCCGCCTCGCGGGCGTCCTGGAGCATGCCGCCCCAGGAGGTGGTGGTCGGGTCGCTGAGGCCGAGGAAGGCCAGGGTGGCCTCGGTGAGGATCGCGCTGGAGATCACCAGTGTGGTCTGCGCGAGCACCAACGGCATCACGTTCGGCAGCACGTGCCGGACCATGATGTGCCCGTGGCCGCCTCCCAGCGCGCGGGCGCGCTCGATGTACGGGCGGGACTCCACGGCGAGCGTCTGGGCCCGGACCAGCCGGGCCGTGGTCGGCCAGGTCGTGACCCCGATCGCGATGATGACGGTCCACATCGAGCGGTCCATCACCGTGGCGAGCGCGATGGCGAGGACCAGCGTGGGCATCACCAGGAACCAGTCGGTGATCCGCATCAGGACCGTCGAGTACCAGCCGTGGAAGTGACCGGCGACGATGCCGACGACCGTACCGATGGCGACACACAGGAACGCCGCGAGCAGGCCGACCGTCAGTGACACCCGGGTGCCCCACACCAGCAGCGCCAGCACACTGCGGCCGAACTGGTCGGTACCGAGCGGGAATTCGCCGCTCGGTGACTCCAGCGCGCCACCGGGGGCGCCGGTGACGCTCTGCGAGTCGGCGCCGACGAGCTGCGGCGCGAACACCGCGACCAGCGCGATCAGGACGAGCGCGCCCAGACCCCACAGTCCGCTCCGGTGGCCCCGGTACTCCCGCCAGAAGCGGGCCATGGACCGGCGCTTGCGCGCGCGGGCCAGAGCGCGCGGATTCTGTGCCGTCTCCGCCTTCGTGGGCGTGGGCATGGATTCGGTCGTCATCGGCCCACCCGGGGATCGAGCAGCGGATAGAGCACATCGGCAAGGGTGTTCGCCAGGATCACCGCGGTGGCGAAGACGAAGAACAGCCCCTGCACGAGCGGGAGATCGGGCACGCTGAGCGCCTGGTAGAAGAGGCCGCCGAGGCCCGGCCAGGAGAACACCGTCTCGACCAGGATCTGTCCGGCGACCACATGCCCGAGGTTCACGAACATCAGTGTGAAGGTCGGCAGCATCGCGTTCGGCACGGCGTGCTTGCGGCGTACGACGTCGTCCCGCAGTCCCTTCGCGCGGGCCGTCGTCAGATAGTCGCTGCCCATCTCGTCGAGCAGCGAGGAACGCATCACCAGGAGCGTCTGCGCGTACCCGACCGCGACCAGTGTGATCACCGGCAGGACCAGATGGTGCGCCACGTCGAGGACGTAGGCGAAGCCGGTCTCGTTGCCCGACTCCAGACCGCCCGTCGGGAACATCCCGGGGATCGGGCCGATGCCCACCGCGAAGACGATGATCAGGAGCAGGCCCAGCCAGAACGACGGCACCGAGTAGAGCGTGAGCGCGAACGCGGTGTTGAAGCGGTCGCTCGTGGAGCCGTTGCGCCAGGCGGTCCGGGTGCCGAGCCAGATGCCGAGCGCGGTGTAGAGGACGTACGACGTGCCGGTGAGCAGCAGGGTCGCCGGAAGCGCCTCGGTGATCTTGTCGATGACCGGCGCGTGGAACTGGAAGGAGGTGCCGAAGTCGCCCGTGAGGGCGTCTCCCACATACGACGTGAACTGCTGCCACATCGGCTGGTCGAGCCCGAACTGGTGCCGGAGCGACTGGAGTTGTTCGGCGGAGACGGGCCGGCCGCCCGTCATCTGCTTCACCGGGTCGCTGGGGATGAGCCGGAAGAGGAAGAAGCTGGTGACCAGAACGGCGAAGAGCGAGACCGCCGCTCCCGCGATCTTGGCCGCCACGTATTGGAGGTATGCCTTGGTGTTGCGCGCCCGTGGACCGCGGGCGGCCGACGGGCCGGCCTGAGCCGGGCCGTCGGTGTCCGCGTCCGCGACCTGCACGAGCGCCGGAGTGCTGTCAGCTGTCATGGGGAACTCTCGTTACTCGTGCTGCACGTGGAGGGGGCCGGCCGGTGAGCTGCGTGTTCACCGGCCGGTCTCTCTCTCGACCCGTCCGAGTGGTTACTCGCGGTCGTCCGCCGTGTTGCGGCGGCGCTTCGCGATGAACAGCCCGCCACCGGCGAGCACCACGACCACCACGATGATGCCGATGACGACGCCGGTCGAGCCCGACCCGCCGGAGCCGTCCGAACTGTCGCCGGACGCAGGAGCCGCGGACCACCAGCTCCAGTAACCGTCCTGGCCGTAGATGTTGCCGGCCGCCTGGGGCATGGTCGTGATCGACTTGATCTGGTCGGTGCGGTAGGCCTCGACCGCGTTCGGGTACGCGATGACGCTCATGTACCCGGAGTCGTAGAGCCACGACTGCATCTGGTTGACGATCTCGGCGCGCTTGGCCGGGTCGTACTCGGCGAGCTGCTTCTTGTAGAGCTCGTCGTACTGCTTGTCGCAGATGAAGTTGTCGGTGGAGGCGCTGTCCTTCGCCTTGGCCGGCAGCGCGGCGCAGGTGTGGATGCCGAGGACGAAGTCGGGGTCCGGGTTGACGGACCAGCCGTCGAAGGCGAGGTCGTACTCACCGGCGTACCAGGGCACCGAGACGTCGTCGAGGCAGTCGACCTTCAGGCCGATGCCGAGCTTGCCCCACCACTCCTTGAGGTACTTGCCGATCGCCTTGTCGTTGGGGTCCGTCGCGTGGCACAGGATGCGCAGGTCGAGCGGCTTGCCGTCCTTGCCGACCCGCTGGTCGCCCTTGAGGTCGTAGCCCGCCTCGTCGAGCAGCTTGGCCGCCTTGGCCGGGTCGTACGCGAGGCTCTGCTCGGCGGTGGGCTGCCAGTGGTACGCGGAGAAGCGCGGCGGGATGTAGCCCTGGCCCTCGACGGCGTGGCCCTGGAAGACCTTGTCGATGATGGTCTTGCGGTCGATGGACAGGAAGAGGGCCTGGCGCACCTTCTGGTCGAGAAGGGCCTTGTTGCCGTTGCCGAACTTCTTGCCGTCCTTGGTCTGCGCGCCCGGGTTGGTGGCCAGCGCGAAGAAGCGACGGCCCGGACCCTCGTTGACCTTGATGTTCTTCTCGCCCTTGAGCGACGCGGCCTGGGCGGGCGTCAGCGCGGGGGAGCCGGCGACGAAGGAGACCTCGCCCTTGCGCAGTGCGGCGACCGCGGCGTCCTGGTCCTTGTACGTCTTGAAGACCAGCTCGTCGAACTTGGGCTTGCCGCGCCAGAAGTCCTTGTTGGCCTTGAGCTTCACATACTGGTCGACCTTGTAGTCGGTCAGGATGAACGGCCCGTTGCCGACGACCGGGAACGTCTTGTCGTTGTTGAACTTGGAGAAGTCACCGACCTTCTCCCAGACGTGCTTCGGCACTATCGGCACATCGAGTGCCGCCATGGTGGCCTGCGGCTCCTTGAGCTCGATGACCAGCTGCGTGGGGCTGGGAGCCGTCACCTTCTTGAAGTTCGCGACGAAGTTGCCGTTGGCCTGCGCGGCGCCCTCGTCGCTCATCATCTTGTTGAACGTCCAGGCCGCGTCCTCGGCGGTGGCCTGCTGCCCGTCCGACCACTTGGAGTCGGAACGGATGGTGTACGTCCAGGTCAACTTGTCCGCGGACGGCTCCCACTTGGTGGCGAGGCCGGGGATCGCGTGGTTGTCCTTGGGGTCGTAGTTGGTGAGGAAGTCGTACATGAGCCGGCTGATGCTGGTGCTGAGCAGCTTCTGCGCCAGGAACGGGCTCATCGAGTCGACGCTCTGTGCGACGGCGACGGTCAGTGTCGACTTTCCGCTGTCTGCGGCCTGCGCCTGCTGCGGCGCGGCGCCGAGCGGCACACCCGGGACGACGGACCCGGCGGCCAGCGCCAGCGCGGCGGCACCGGAGGCCAGGAGGACACGCAGACGTGAGCGTGGCTGGGACGAGCGTGGTGGAACTCTTTCGACCATGGTCAGGGACCTCGCGTCATGACTCGCACGGAGAAGGCGGGTTGATCTGTGGTTCGCCAGCTGGTGAAGCGAAGGTTTATCAGCGGGGGTCGAGCCACGTCAACGGTCATCGAAACGGCGTGTGGTCTGCGGGAATGCACAGAGGGTCCGCACCGTGGAGACGGTGCGGACCCTCATTGGTTTAGACCTCTGACGCCTTACTGCTGAGGCGCTGGCGGCGGCTGCTGCTGCCATCCCGCGGGCGGAACGGGCCCCTGGAGCTCGGGTGGGACCGGCTGCCCGGGCTGACCCGGCTGACCAGGCAGAGCGGGCTGCTGCTGTTGGGGCGGGAGCGGGCCGGCCGGGGCCGCGGCGGACGGGGCCTGCGGGGGCAACGGCTGCTGCCAGCCGTTCTGCCCGGCCCCGGGACCGGGCTGCGGCGGGTACGGCTGCGGGGGCTGCTGGCCGCCGTACGGCTGCTGCTGCGGGTACCCCTGCTGCGGGGCGTACTGCTGCTGGCCGGGCATCGGCGGGGCGTACTGCGGCGGCGGGTTGGAGCCGCTGGACGTCCAGAGCCCCTGCTGCTGCTGGGCGCGGGCGAAGTCCTCGGCGACCATCGCGGAGAGGTTGAAGTACGCCTCGCGGGTCTTGGGGCGCATCATGTCGAGGTCGACCTCGGCGCCGGCCGACAGGTGCTCGTCGAACGGTACGACCACCACGCCGCGGCAGCGCGTCTCGAAGTGCTGCACGATGTCGTCGACCTTGATCATCTTGCCGGTCTCGCGGACCCCCGAGATGACCGTGATGGAGCGCTGCACGAGCTCCGCGTACCCGTGTGCCGAGAGCCAGTCCAGGGTGGTGGACGCGCTGGACGCGCCGTCGACCGAGGGCGTGGAGATGATGATCAGCTGGTCGGCGAGGTCCAGCACCCCGCGCATCGCGCTGTAGAGCAGGCCGGTGCCCGAGTCGGTGAGGATGATCGGGTACTGCTTGCCCAGTACGTCGATCGCGCGCCGGTAGTCCTCGTCGTTGAACGTCGTGGAGACCGCCGGGTCCACGTCGTTGGCGATGATCTCCAGACCGGAGGGCGCCTGCGAGGTGAACCGGCGGATGTCCATGTACGAGTTGAGGTACGGGATCGCCTGGACCAGGTCACGGATGGTGGCGCCGGTCTCGCGGCGCACCCGGCGGCCGAGCGTGCCCGCGTCCGGGTTGGCGTCGATGGCGAGGATCTTGTCCTGCCGCTCGGTGGCCAGGGTCGCGCCGAGAGCGGTGGTCGTCGTGGTCTTGCCGACGCCGCCCTTGAGGCTGATGACCGCGATCCGGTAGCAGGACAGCACGGGCGTACGGATCAGGTCGAGCTTGCGCTGCCGCTCGGCCTCCTCCTTCTTGCCGCCCAGCTTGAAGCGGGACGCACCGGAGGGGTTGCGGCTGCTCTTCGCCTTCTGCTTGCCCCGGACCAGCCGGTCGGAGGAGAGCTCCACGGCGGCCGTGTACCCGAGCGGAGCGCCGGGCACGGAACGCTCGCGCTGGTCATGGGTGACGGGGGTGGGCCAGGCGCCCCCGGTGCGGGGGTCGACGGCCTGGCCCTGCGGCGGCTGGCCCTGCTGCCCCGGCTGGCCCGGATGCCCGGGCGTGCTCTGCGGCTGCTGCTGTTGCTGCTGCTGGGGAAGCTGGGGCTGAGCGGGCAGCTGCGGGGTCACCTGGGCAGGCAGATGGGGTGTGCCCTGAGCCGGGGGCTGAGGCGTCTGCGGTGCCTGGGGCCCGCTGGGGACCTGCGGCGGCAGCGGGGCGCCCTGCTGCGCAGGCCACTGAGGCATCTGGGACTGCTGGGGCGCCTGGGGTGCCTGAGGCTGCTGGGGCGCCTGCGGGAATCCGTAGCCGCCCTGAGCCGGTGTCTGCTGTGCCGGGGGAGCGGGCTGCTGCGGGAATCCGTAGCCGCCCTGGGGCGGCTGAGGTGCCTGCGGCTGCTGCGGCTGAGCCGCCCCGGTCTGCGGGAACCCGTAACCGCCGGGCGCCTGGCCGGCCGGGCCGGGCGCGGGCCACTGCGGAGCCGACCGCGGCGCGGCGGGCTGGAAAGCGGGCGGCAGCGGCGGCAGCCCACCGCCCTGCGGCAGCCCACCGCCCTGCGGCGGCGCTGGGGCCCAGGGGTTCGGTGTGGCGGGTGCCGGGGCGTTCTGCGGTGCGTGGCCCGGCGCCGAGTCCGGGACGGCGTCGGAGGGGGCCGAGTCCTGCGGCCCGTCGGCGGCACCGCCCGCGGCATCCGTCCGGGCCCCGTGGGCCGAGTCCGTGACGGCCACGTCGTCGGGTTCACCGGCGGAGGCGCCCGCCGTCCGCGCGGGGTCGGAAGCGGGCGCCTCGCCCGCGCCGGTACCACCGACACCGGCATCGGCCGCCGCGGGACCCGAGCCCGGAACCGGGGCCGAATCCGCCACCGGGTCGTCCCCGGCGGCGTCCGCCGGACGCCCCTCGATCTCCGCGATCTGCCGCTTCAACGAGGCCGGGGAGAACCGCATGGTCGTGCCGCTCTCCACGTCGCCGCTCCCGAACGGCTCCGACGCACCGCCGGAATCCGCCGCGCTCGCCGCGGGAGCGGGCGTGGCGTCCCCCGTCGTCGCGTCGCCTGCCGACGACTGGGCGGGAACGGGCGCCGGTGCGGGCGCGGGCGGCGCCGGAGTCCAGTCGGAGTCGAAACCGCCCCGGGCCGACGGCGCGGGCGCGGGTACGGACAGCGGTGCTCCGCTGGGCGGCGGAGGCGGCGCCAGGTGTGTTCCGGCGCCGCCCGACGAGTCCCCCGGCGCGTTCTGCGTGTACCAGGCGGGCGGGGTGTAGTCGATGGTGAACTCACCCGTCATCTCGGCGGGCTCCGCGTCGGACGACTCGTCGACGGGCTTGTTCCAGCCCCCGCGGATCTCGTCCCGATCGCCGTTCACTTTGCCTCCTGGTGTGGTCGAGCACCCTTGTGCCGTAGTGGGTGGGGGGCGACCGTTTCCGTCTGCCTGACCGCCCGGCTCTCCCCCTGGGACACGCATTGCCTGCCCGCAGGTTCTTCTGCCGCGCCCGGACCCACCCTAATCGTCATGGGGCTTGCTCCGGCAGGCCGTACGGCACCGCAAGAGCTGTCCCGTGCATCACGTACCGCCCTCAAGCGGACCGAGTACGGCACCGCGTGAAGGGCGAAGCGGTCAAACATGTACATCTGCGTACGGAAAGCCGAACGTTCCGTACGGACGGCCCGCGAGCGGGCAGCGCCGTCAGTCCATCCTGCGCGCGCCGCCCAGGAGTCCGGTCTCGGCATCGGTCGCCTGGGTCATCACGAACTGCCGGTCGCGCCCCGCGCACCAGAGCGTGACCCCGTCCGCCAGTGTGGACAGCGCCTGGGTCTCGACGGCCGGAAGGTGCAGTATGCGGCCGATCTGTGCCGCTTCGTCAGGGGATACCCGCTGGATGCCGACCAGGGCCGATTTCTCGATCAGCCTCGGTGCCACCGGGCTGAGGTACGGCAGCAGCGTCAGCACCGACTGCCACGGCCCGGACACCACCCGCCCACGTGGTGGCCGCATGCCGCAGTCCCGCACCACGACCACCGGCGAACCGGCCGACGGCCCCTGCGGCGGCACCCGTCCGACATCGTGGAGCGTGATGCACGGCTGACCGCCGCCCGCCGCGTGCGCGAGGGCCGTCCAGGTCTGGGCCCGGCCCGTCTCCACGACGATCCGCGCACCGGTGGCGGCCGCCCGCAGCGCGAGCACCTGTGCCGTCCACACCCCGCCGATCAACGTGACCTCGTACGGAGTCGGCCGGTTGACCCCCAGCACGGCGGGCCGGCCATGGGCGTCCACACCGATCACCACGCCGTCGTCGCCGACCGGCAGGGCCAGCGACTCCAGTTGGTCGAGCGAGACCGACTGCCGTGCCCGTCGGGGACCGATCAGCCCGAAGCCGAGCCGGCTCCCCGTGTTGGTGGGTGCGGACATCAGCGGGTACCCCCGAGCGGCAGTGTGGCGAGCACACCGGGCAGCTGCTCGCGGTCGAGCCGTACCAGCGAGGTCCTGACCCCGCGGGCGGTGCGCTCCAACTCGTGGCGGGCACCCAGCAGTTCCTCGTCGCTGCGGCCGGTGATCCGGATGTGCCCGGTGATCGAGACGCCCTGCCGCTCGCCGTGCCCCAGTGTGAGACTGAAGGTCGTGGCGAGCGCCGGGAGCGAGGTGAGCAGAGCCACGAGCTGCGGCATCGCGGCACCGCCGGCACCGAACTGCGGCCAGCGGGCCACCCAGTAGGTGGTGTGCCACCGGTCGTCGCAGCGCCAGGTCCGCGCGCTCTCCTCGGTACGCCGGGCCGGTGTACCGCTCAGGCCGGCCTGCGTCATGGCCGGTGCGCTGGCGCAGACCGAGGTCGCGATCGCGGACGTCAGCTCCTGCTCGGTCAGCACCGTCGCACGGAAGCCGGCCCCGGTCAGCCTGCTGGACAACTGGTCGGCCGCGCGCACCAGGCACTTCTGCGCCCCCGTGATGCCGCCGCCGCGCGCCTGCACGGCCTCCGGGCACAGCTCCGGGTCCAGCTTGAGCGCGATCCAGGTGATCCGGACGGCGGGCGAACCCGTCTGGGCCTGCAGCGGCGCGTAGTTGCGTGCGGCGATGGACTGCTGCGGCAGATGCGGGGCGGGCGCGGGCTGGGTGTGCTGCACGATCTGCGCCGACTCCAGCCGGATCCCGTCGACTTCGAGCACATCCCGTACGAGCGCCAGGGGCAGCGGCTGCGCCGACCGGTCCGGCCTGAGTGCCGAGACGTCCGACTCCACCTGGAGGACGGCCGTGACGAACGTACCGTCACCGATCATGCCGACCGGCCGCCGGTCACGGTCGCTGAACGAGTACGTGCGCAGCGCCGGATCGCACTCGACGGCGGGCGCGATTCCCGGCTCCGTGCCCGGCGGCAGCTCCAGCGCGGCGGCCCTGCGGGAACGCGCGCGCAGCGAGAGGACGGTGCCCAGCAACTCCGGCAGCGAGCGGCGGTGTCTGCGTACGACGGCCAGCAGCACCAGCAGCGCGGCGACCACCACGGCCGGAGCCAGCATCAGGGGGTCGACCACCCACGCCGCGAGCAGCAGTGCGGCCGCGATCTGCAGCAGTACGAGTTGTTGCAATCGGAATGAACCGAGCTTCCCGACCCGCCCGTTGGCGCGGCCGGAGGCCGGTCCGGCCAAGCGCCGCGCGGGGTCGTGCGGAGCAGATGGACCACCGGCTCCGGGAGCTGCGGGGCCCATTGTGTTCCCGGCCGGACGTGCCCGTGTCGCGGAAGCCGTCATCCCGGCGTTCCCCCCGTTCATCGGTCCCCAACTCCACCCGTATACCGCCCGACCCGGTCGGGCCCCTGGCGGCCGGATCACCCTACCCGCCCCACCACCGCCCGCGGTCAGCAGGCATAGTAGGGGGCCGGTCCGGCACCGAGGTCCGGCATCGCTGCCCGGCCGGCGACGCGAACGCTCCGGTGCCGCGCGGGGAGACACGGGGAGACGAAGCGACTCATGGCATCACGGCGGGATGAGCTCAACGCATACACCTTCGCGAAGAAGCGCACGGTGGCGGCATTCCTCCAACCCTCGTCCAGCGGCACCGAGGAGGGCGCCCCGCGCCCGCTGCGCGCGGTCCTGCCGAGCGTGGTCGTCGGAGCCCTGATCCTCGCGGGCTTCGGTGCCGTCGGCATGTTCAAGCCCACCGCTCCCAAGGACTGGGACAAGCCCGCCACCAAGGTGATCGTCGGCAAGAAGTCCACCACCCGCTACGTCGTGCTCACCACCGGCAAGGGCAAGAAGAAAAAGACCCTGCTGCACCCCGTGCTCAACCTCGCCTCGGCCCGGCTGCTGCTCAACCCGTCCGAGTACGACGTCATCCAGGTCGCGGACGACGTCCTGGACGCGGGCAAGCCCCCGCGCGGACCGATCCTCGGCATTCCGTACGCCCCCGACCGGCTGCCCGAGGCCGCGGACGCCGGGACGGCGAAGCGGTGGGCCGTCTGCGTACAGCCCGGCGGCAAGGGAAACACCGTGCAGAAGGCCGCCTTCGTCTTCGGCGCACGTGACGACAGACTGACCGAGGGCAGGCAGAAGCTCGGCGGCGACCAGGTGCTCTACGTCCAGGGCCAGGACCGGGCCCGCTACCTCGTCGACGCGAAGGGCACCAAGTACCGCATCGCCGAGACCGCCGCCGACAGCGGCCATCTGACCAACGCCCTGGTCGGGAGCAGGCAGCCGCAGTCCGTCACCGACGACTGGCTGGCCACCCTGCACGACGGCAGCCCGATCGCCTTCCCGGCGATCCCCGGCGACGTCGGCGCCCCGGCACACGTCGCGGGGCAGCTCTCCGCGGAGGAGAACAAGGTCGGCACGGTCCTGCGGACCAGGACCGGCGAGGGCACCAGTTACTACGTGGTGCTCCAGGGAAAGGTCCAGCGCGTCTCCGGGTTCACCGCCTGGCTGCTGATCAGCTCACCGCAGACCGCCGTGCTGAACCTGGAGGGCGAGGCACGTGCCGTCGGCCTCCAGGACTTCGTGCCCGACACCGCCGCCTTCGCCGGCCAGGCCGCGCACTGGCCGGCGAACCGGACCCAGCAGGTCAACTCCGCCGAGAGCGGCACCACCGGCCGCGACACCGTGTGCAGTGTGCTGCGCAACGTGGACGGCTCGGGCCGGACCACCCTGAGCACCTGGGCGGGCACCGCGTATCCCGCCTCCATCGCCGTCGGCGGCACCAGCACCTATGTCACGCCCGGCAGCGGCCTGCTCTACACCCAGGTCCGGGGCCGGCAGACCAGGCCCGACGGATCACTCTTCCTGGTGACCGACACCGGACTGCGCTACGCGGTGCAGGCGAACGGCGACAGCGACGCCAGGCGCTCCGACATCGGCACCGGCGACCAGCAGCAGCAGTCGGACGGCCGCCCCGAGCCCAGCCAGGCGCAGAGCAGACTCGGATACGAGAAGGTGATGCCCGCCCTCGTACCGATCGAGTGGTCGGACTTCCTGTCCAAGGGCCCCAGGCTGGACACCAACAGCGCCCGCCAGCCCCAGGGTTCATGACGTTGCAGAAGACGGCGGGCAGCGCACGGCACGGGGGAGGAACACGGATGGGGTACCGCAGGACGGTCCGCGCGATGGCGGTCACCGCCGCACTGACCGCACTGGCGGCGCCGGGGACCGCGTACGCCGCCGAGGGCGCCCGGGAACCCGGCGACACGGGCCTGGACGGCGGCGGCGAGTGCACCTTCCCGATGAAGCAGCAGTACGAGGGCCGCCCCTGGCCGCTGCAACGCGTCCTGCTGGACGAACTCTGGCAGGACACCAAGGGCAAGGGCGTACGCGTCGCCGTCATCGACACCGGCGTCGACAACGACAACCCGCAGCTCACAACGGCCGTCGACGCAGCGGCGGGCGCCGACTACCTCAAGGGCGGCAAGAGCGACGGCACGGTCGACGAGGTCGGCCACGGCACCAAGGTCGCCGGCATCATCGCCGCCCGCCCCCACAAGGGCACCGGATTCGTCGGACTGGCCCCCGAGGCCACGATCATCCCGATCCGCCAGAACGACGAGAAGAACAGCGGCAAGGACACCACGATGGCCACCGCGATCGACCACGCGATAGCCAAGGGCGCCCAGGTCATCAACATCTCCCAGGACACGACCAAGGCCCTGGAGGAGACCTCCGTGCTGGGCCGGGCGGTGGCCAGGGCGCTCGCCAGGAACATCGTCGTGGTCGCCTCCGCGGGCAACGACGGCATGGACGGCAGACTGAAACGCACCTACCCCGCCGCCTTCGACGGGGTCCTCGCCGTCGCCTCGTCCGACCGCAACAACGAGCGCGCCCCGTTCTCCCAGGCCGGCGATTTCGTCGGGGTCGCCGCCCCGGGCGTCGACATCGTCTCCACCGTCCCCGGATACGGCCAGTGCACCGACAACGGCACCAGCTTCTCGGCGCCCTACGTCGCCGGGGTCGCCGCCCTGATGCGGGCCAAGTACCCGAAGTGGACGGCGGCCCAGATCGTCGCCCGGATCGAGCAGACCGCCGAACGCTCCGTCACCGGCCACGACGACTACGTCGGCTGGGGCGTCGTCGACCCGGTCCGTGCCCTGTCCGGGGACGAGCTCCCGCAGGACGCCCCGCATCCGGACCCGGCGCCGCCGAAGGCACCGGCCCCCGAGCCCGCACAGCTCTCCCTGGCGGAGACACCGCAGGAGCGCAGCGAGCGGTACGCCACCTACGCGCTGGCCGCGGCAGCCGTCCTGGTCGGGGTGATCGGCGGGGCCGCGACGGTGGTCCGGGACGCGCGCCGAAGGCGCGCCGCACGATGACACGGCCGCGCGGCAATGTGGCCGGCCACTGGTGAAGAGCGGTTGGGGAGCGACCGCGAAGTGGCTAGGGTGGTAACAGACTTCACGTGTGTGACGGGGGAACGAGAAGTGGCCTGCGCCGAGTTCGAGGCATGGGAGTGCCGAGACGGCACTTTCCCGGCCCGGACCTTCCCCATTCCTTTGCCGGAGCACATGGGAACGGAAGGATCCTGACCGTGACGGACGGACAGGCCAGGCAACCGAGAGATAGGACTTGCGGATGACCAGCCCCTCAGGCGGTTTCGGACTTGCCGACGATCCGATCGTCCAGGCGAAGAACAAGATCATCGAGACGGGCCGCGCGGTGTCCCGTCAGTCCAGGGAACTGGCCGACATCCTGGAGACGGTCGGCGCCGGATGGACGGGCGTCGGCGCCTCGGGGTTCAAGTCCGCGCAGCTGATGATCAACGAGGACCACGACCAGATCCGTCGGCTCCTCGACGTCCTGCTCAACGCGGTGGGCGCCACCAAGAACCTCAGCAACGCCAACGACGAGGAGGTCCGTGCGGCCTTCAACGCGGTCAAGGAGTCGGCGCCCAACGCCAACACCTCCGGACTCAACAACGTCTGACCGGCGCCGCACCACGCCTTCCGCACCGCCGAGCACCGAGGAGAACACACATGGGGCACGACCCGAACACCAAGGTCAAGTACGAGACCGTCCAGGAGATGGCCAACCGCATCCGCACGGTGTCCAGGAACATCGTCAAGGACCTGGAGGAGATGGACGCCGCCCTCAAGGTCGTCACCGACACCTGGGACGGTGAGGCCCACGGCAAGTACGTGAGCCTGCAGGGCAAGTACAAGAGCCGGGCGGAACACATGAAGGACCGCCTGGAGCAGGTCGCGAGGATCGTCGAGAACGGCAAGGACAGCTACCGCGCCACCGACCACAAGGCCTCGCTCGGCTTCACCGAGGCGTACTGACCGCACCCACGCATACGGCAAGGAGGGGCACGCTCGCCCGAGCGTGCCCCTCCTTCCCCATGTGCGCCGTCTACTTCAGGTCGAACTCGCCGTCCCGCGCACCCAGGACGAAGGCCCGCCACTCGGCCTCGGTGTACCGCAGCACCGTCCCGGGATCCAGCGAGGACCGCATCGCCACCGCACCGCCCGGCAGATGCGCGATCTCGACGCGCTCCTCGGCCTCCTCGGTGCCGGGCGCGCTCAGCCACTCCACCCCCGAGATGTCGAGTGCGTACAGCTCGTCCTTCTCCGCTTGCGTGCCCATCAGGTGCCTTTCCTCTCCTGTGGCGGAACGTGTTCGTCGCCCGCGAGCAGACTATCCCCGCCACCGCGCACGGCGGTCCCGGTGTTTACAGCTTCCGTGTCACGGTGGTATCGACCGCCGCCACGGCCCCACGGCCTCGGAACGGTGCCGGGCCATGCACCGCTCCCCGAGTGCGGAGCCGCCTGCTCCGGGAATGAGTCGATGACGTCATGCCGTTCATCCCGGCTCCTGCAAGCACCCTTGCAGGTCCTGTCATGACATCTTCAGGTGCTCCATCAGCCGGCCGTACCCGCTCTCGCTGCTGCTGCGGTACAGACCTTCCACGGCCTTCGTCCGCTCCTGGCTCAACCCCACGGCCTCGGCCCAGGTGGTGAACATGAACGGTCCCTGCTTGCGCAGCTCGTCCGTCCGCTGGGCGGCAGGCACCGACACCAGTGACGCCCGCCAACGCCGGGTGATCCGGTCGGACAGCGTGGACCGAGGAGCCACCGGTGCGACTGTCGCGGGCCTGCGCAGCTCCGTGTTCACCGTGTCCGCCCACCGTGCTCCGGACGATGCCCCCTTGTGCCGCACCACATCGGCCGCGATCGCGTCATAGTTCCCGAGTGCCGATGCGTTGTGCGTGGGCGCCACCAGCAGGGTGTTGTTCATTTTCTCCTTGAGCAGTGAGGCGAGCTGAGCTGCCCCCCATTCGGTCTGGGCGTTGCGCAGCGCCACGTACGCCACCGGGTCCTCCGAGACAGCCCGCAGTACGCTGACGAGGTCGCCGTAGGGCACCGAGAAGTGGTAACCCGTCTCGTCCTGCCACGCGGGATCGTCCTGGCCGTCCGCGTCGAAGTACTCCGAAGTGAGACCGTCCAGAATCTCTTGAACGTCGTTCGCGCAACCGGCCAGTGACTCGGCGAGCGGTCTCCGGAGGTCCGCGGCGATGGACTGGCCGGTCCCGTCAAGGCTTTCGTTCACGGCGAGCAGGATCTGCTTCATGCTGTCGGCCTGGGCCTTGGTGCGCGGCCCGGCACCGCTGCCTGTGGTGCTCGTCCTCACCGCCGCGCCGAGTTCCGAGCAGCTCATGCCGGACGAGTGGTGCGAGCCGAGCGCGGACTTGACGCGATGGTCCTCGACGAGCGCGTCACAGCCGACCGCCGCTTGCCCCCGGCCGAGGAGAAACCACGCTCCTCCGGCCAGGACCACGGTGATCAGCGAGGCGGTGACCCCGTAGAGCAGGCGGCGGCTGCGCGGCGCGTCGGCAGATGGTCCGGACATGCGATGGTCCTCTTCAGCGCGTGAGTGAGCGGTCGAACGGCTGGGAGATGTGTCTCTTCGTGCGCCCATTGGCTGGGGCGGTCACATGTACTTGTGGGCGTGGGTGCTGCCCGATGTGTGGCTGTCGCTCTCCAGCTCCCCGATCGTCACGACATTCTCAGGCTCTGAGCGAGTGCGGCGTACTGCTCCTGACCGGTGCGATGGCACCGCGCCTCCACCGGCGCCGCCCGGTCACGGCCCACCCCCGCCGCCTCGGCCCAGGTGGTGAACATGAACGTGCCCTGCTCGCGCAGGTGGTCCGTCCGTTCCTTGGCCGGTACTGATGCCAGAGACGCCCGCCACTTCTCGGCGATCCGGCCGGACAGTGCGGATCGAGGAGCCGCCGACGCGGTCGCCTCGGGGCTGCTCAGGGCCGTGTACACCGCGTCCCCCCACCGGGCCGCGGCCGAGGCCTCCTTGTCCCGCACCACGTCGGCCGCGATCGCGTCGTAGCCGCCCAGAGCCGAGGCATTGGTGACCGGCGCACCCTCCAGAACGTTGCTCTTCGCCTCCGCGGTCAGCGAACCGAGCTGAGCCGCACCCCATCGCGTCTGGGCATTGCGCAGGATCGCGTACGCCGTCGGTTCCTCCGAGACGCCCCGCAGTACGCGGACGAGTTCGCCCCGGAACACCGAGAAGTGGTAGCCCGTTTCGTCCTGCCACGCGATGCTGCTCGGGGAGGCCCAACGGGTGTACTCGGAGTTGGTGCCGTCCAGGATCTCCTGGATGTCGTTCGCGTAGTCGGCCAGGGATTCGGCGAGTGGCATCCGGAGATCCGCAGCGAGAGTCCGGTCGTCGTGGACGAGACTGTCGTTCACGGCGAGTAGGACCTTCTTCATGCTGTCGGCCTGGGACCGGGTGTGCGGTGCCGCCTTGCCACCGGTGGTGGCGGCCTTCACCGCCGCACCCAGATCCGCGCAACTCATGTCGGCCGAGTGGCGCGAGCCGAGCGCGGACTTGACACGATCATCCTTGATGAGCTTGCCGCAGTGGTCCGTCGGCTGCCCCCGGCCGAGCAGGAACCACGCGCCCCCGGCCAAGGCCACGGCGAGCAGGGCGGCGGTGACCGCGTACAGGGGACGGCGGCTGGGGGGCTTGTCGGCGGATGGTTCGGACATGTGGTGTTCCTCCGCGGCAGGTGGGGAGCGACCGGTCGGGCCCGGGACGTGTTGCTCGGGGCGGTCAATTGGTTGTGTCGGTCAGGTACTTGTGGGCTTGTGTGCTGCCGGTCGTCCGACCATCGAGCATGAGTCGATTCAGCGTTCTGAGTTTCGCCTTGCCGTCATCGGTGTTGGTGTCGATGTCGTCACGCCCCGCGGCCCAGCCGTCGAGGGTCTCGTTGACCTGCATGGACGCATCGAGATATTCGTCGGCGATCGCGGCGTTGGCCTTCACGTCGGCTTCGCCCTTCATCTGGTTTCCCCACTCCCAGGCCCAGGTGTCCACACCGCGCTGAATTGCGTCACCGATGGGTAGCGCCCTTCCGCCGATTGGCAGGGTGAGGGGTGTGACGGCCCCGCCGACCACGTGGTAGGCCATCTTCGACTTCCAGTCGGCCTTGCTGTACTCGCTCATCCGGTCGTCGTTGATCACGTCCTCGCGGATCGCCGTGTACGCGCCGAGGACCGCACCCGCGTCCCCCAAGCTGCCGCTGTGATCGAAGTCCGTCTTCCCATTCGGGATGTTGTCCAGCAGGGCGTTGAGATGACGCGCCTCGGCCTTGTGGAGCGTGGCATAGGCGTTCGGGTCGTCGGAGAGCCCACGCATCACCTGGATGAGGTCCTTCGACGTGGTCGAGAGATGGCCCCGGCCGTTCTCGTCGACGAAGTACCCTTCGGCCCGGTTGCGGATGTGGTCGCCCGACGTCTCGCTGATGATCTCGTGGGTGTCGGAGGCGTAATCGCCCAGGGCGTTGGCGAGGGGCAGTCGCAGATTCTTCGGTACGGACGCCTCGGTGCCCTCGCCCTCGCCCGGCGCGAGCTGTTCCAGGATGCCGTTCATGACCCGGGCCTGCGCCTCGCTGTGCTCGGCCTCCGGCCACGGGTCCTGCCCGGCGCCCAGCGGCACGTGACCGGTGGCGGCGGCTTCGAGCGCAGCGCCGAGACCCATGCGGCTCGTCGGGTCGTCCATCGTGGTCACGGCCACGCCCGTGATGGTGTTCCGGGGCCAGGTGCGGGAATCGTCGCCACTGCCCGCGAGGTACTTCAGGTGGTCGTTCCTGACGTGGTTCGGGTCGGTCCCGTTGCCGTCCGGGTCGAAGAACGCGGTGGCCGCGTCGGGGTTCCGGCTCATCACGTCCAGCACACCGTCGATGGCGTCCGTCTCGATCCCGTTGTGGCCGTGACCCCATTTCTCGAAGATTCCGGGGTGGTTCTTCTCGGCCTCGATGAGCTTGTCGCCCATGTCGTAGAGGAACTGGTCGTCGAACGGCGTATCGGCCCGCTGCATCACGCTGACGACGGTCTGGTAGCCGTAGAGCGGGTTGCCGACCTCGTCCCCGTAGTCCTTGCCGCCGGTCTTGTCGATCCCCTCCATCCACTCCCGGTAGAACTTCCCGTCCCCGCTGTCCACCCACTTCTTGAACGCGGCCGATCCGGGCGGGGCGTCCCGGACACTACCGGGCACCTTGGTCGCGGTGGCGATCGTGTTCCCGAGGTTCTTCTCGATCTCCAGGTACTGGCCCTTGTGCTTCTTGTCGGAGTCGTAGGCACGGTCGTTGAGCCGGTTGGTGACCTTGACCAGGCCGTCCGGACCCAATGTGTTCAGCAGTGTCTGCGAGAACGCCTTGTCGCCGTGGTTGTCCCGCACCGCACGCTGGAACTCGGTCATGTCGGCGGCGGAGACCTTCTCGCCGTTGTTGAGCCGGGTGGCGATGTCCGCCGTGTTCTCCGCCTCGTACTTCTCGATGTCGCCGTACGCGTGATTGTTGAAGCCGACACCCAGGGTCTCGTCGTTCTTGTCGCCGTAGCCGTCCTCGGTGACCGCGTCGAGTGCGATCTTCACCCCCTGGTCGGCGTCGTCCACCGCCTTGACGCACGCGTTGATCGCCTCGGTCCACGACGCCGCGGCCTTGCTGACGCTCTGTGCGAAGTCCGGGTCGTGGTGCATGGCGGAACGTTCTCCGGGCGTGAGCTTGTCGTAGTCGTAACTGACCACTCCGCTCTCGGAGACGCGCATCCCCGCCTTGACGGCCTCCGCGCGCTTGGACTCCAGGTTCTTCTTGAGCCGCACGAAGTCCTCGTGCGCGTCGCGCAGCAGCGAGGCTATGGCCTTCGCCTCCGTCTGGGCGGCCGTGTACTCGTACTGGGTGGCGGCGAAGTTGGTGTGGGCGGTCTGGGCACTCACGCCTGCCCAGGAGGGCCCGAGCGTGATCTTCTGGACGCTGTCCTTGTAGCGGTCAGCCACCTTCTTGATCTCCGCAGCCATCTCGTCCCACTTGCCCGCGGCCGTGGTCAGTTGACTGAGATCGGTGGTCATCACGTCGTGGTAGGTGAGCATGTGTGTCCCCCGTGGCTTGTTCGGTTCTCGTACCGTCAGGCGATCTGTGCGTGGAGCGCTCGGGCCGGCGCGGTGAACGTGGTGCGTCCTGCGGCCCCGGCCGTCACCAGCAGGGCGGCATCGCCGGCCCTCACGGGGTTCAGCCGTACGGTGGCGCAGGCACCCGAATCGGTGGCCACTGGCTCGCCCGGCCGCGGTGAGCTCCGGATATGAGGTGACGCCGTCCGTCGGCAACCGTCCGGCGCTCGTGATCACCGGTGTGAGCACGGGCTCCGCCCGAAGCTTCCCGGTGCCGACCGCATGGGCCCCGACGCCTCGTCACCGATCTGGAAGGCGCAGCCGACCAGGGCCCCTCGCATGCTCGTCGAAAACCTTTCCCCGGCCCATCGGTGCGGCCCCCGGACGGTGGCCGCGATGCGGACGTCGCCGGTTCCCGGCCCTACAGTCCGTCGAGCCCGGAGGCGTACGGACCCGGCTGCGGCTTGAGCAACGGAGTGAACTGGGACTTGATCAGCTGGTCGTTGCCGGCGAAGAGACTGGACGCGCCGCGCAGCGCTCCCTTCTCCACGGACAGCCGGCCCATCAGGACCTTCACCTGCTTGTCCCAGGTCTCCATCACCTTCTTGAGACCCGCCCCGGTGTCCCAGCCGTCGAACTCCTTGACCGCCGCGGTGGATGTCTCGTCCGCCCGGTCGGTGGCCTTCTTGGTGTTCGGCTCCAGCTCGGTCTCGATCGTGTTCGCCGCGGCCGTCTTCTGCGCCGGTGTCGAGGCGAAATCCTTGCCGCCGGGGCCGGACAAAGGGCCGTCGCCCGTACCGTTCAGCTGCATGTGGGTGCTCTGCCGCTCCGCGGCCTGCCCGCGCAGCAGACCCCATTCCTCGTCAAAACCCATGAGATTCCCCGTAACAGCGACTGTCGTGCACCTGGTGACCCCTGCCCGGAGGCGTGAAGATCACACCGGTAGACGCTAGTACACCTGTGCCCACCAAAGGAGCCGGGGTGCGGGAGAATCCCGCCCCGGCTCCCCTCGCTCAGCGCTGCTCCGGCAGCCGCCCGATCTGCACCAGCGGGTTCCCCCGGCGCCGCGAGGCGAAGTACCCGCGCCCCGGCGGCATCGCGTGCCCGCGCACCGTACCGATCAGATCGCCCTCGCCCGGGTCGCCGGAAAGGACGACCCCCTGCGCGCCCAGCTCCTTGATGCGCTGCATGAACGCCTCGTACATCGACCGCGAGGCACCGGCGGAGTTCCGCGCGATGACGAAGCGGACCCCGGTGTCCCGGGCGAACGGCAGGTACTCCGCCAGCGGGGCCAGCGGATTGCCCGCGTTCGTCGCCACCAGGTCGTAGTCGTCGACGATGATGAAGATCTGCGGCCCGGTCCACCAACTGCGGTCGCGCAACTGCTGCGGAGTGACATCGGTCGGCGGCTGCCGGCGCGCGAAGACACCCGCCAGGGCCTCCATGTGCATCTGCATCGAGCTCGCCATCGGCGCGTACTCCAGCAGATGGCCCTCCGGCAGCGCGCCCAGCAGACCCCGCCGGTAGTCACCGACGACGAGCTTCGCCTCGTCGGGGGAGTAGCGCTCCGAGATCTGCTTCGCGATCAGCCGCAGCAGATTGGTCTTGCCCGACTCGCTCTCCCCGAAGACCAGGAAGAACGGATCGGTCTCGAAGTCGACGAACACCGGCTCCAGATCGGTCTCGTCGATACCGATCGCGATGCCCCGCTGCGGGAACTCGAAGCCCTTCGGCAGCTGATCGGCCGGCAGCTTGCGCGGCAGCAGCCGCACGGGCGGCGCGGTGGGACCCGCCCAGTTCGCCTTCACCGCCGCGACGAACGCGGCCGTGCCGTCGGAGAGATCCGCGGCGCTGCTGGAACCGTCGATCCGCGGCAGCGCGCCCATGAAGTGCAGCTTCTGCGCCACCTGGCCCCGGCCCGGGACACCGGCCGGCACATTGGCCGCGACCTTCCGGTCGAACTCGGAGTCCATGACGTCGCCGAGCCGCAGCTCCAGACGGCCCAGCATCTGGTCCTTCAGCGCGGCCCGCACCTCCATGTAACGGGCGGCCGTGATCACGACATGGATGCCGTAGCCGAGCCCGCGCGACGCGATGTCGGTGACGACCTGCTCCAGCATCTCGTACTCGGACCGGAAACCGCCCCAGCCGTCCACCACCAGGAAGACATCGCCCCAGGGCTCGCCGGGCAGATCGCCCAGGGCGCGCCTGCGCCGGTAGGTGGCGATGGAATCGATGGAGTGGGCGCGGAAGAACTCCTCGCGCCGGTTCAGCACGCCCGCGACCTCGGCGACCGTACGCCGCACCCGCTCCGGGTCCAGCCGCGAGGCCATCCCGCCGACATGCGGCAGATCCGCCAGCGAGACCAGACCGCCACCACCGAAGTCCAGCCCGTAGAACTGCACTTCGTTCGGGGTGTGGGTGAGCGCGAACGACGAGATGAGCGTACGCACCAGCGTCGACTTGCCGGACTGCGGACCGCCGACCACCATCATGTGGCCCGCCGCGCCCGAGAAGTCCCGGTACAGCACCTCGCGCCGCTGCTCGAAGGGCTTGTCGATCAGCCCGAGCGGCACGGTCAGCCCGCCCGGACGGGTGTACTCGGTGGCCGTGAAGCCCCGATCGGCGGTCGGCGCCAGCCCCGGCAGCAGCTGGTCCAGCGTCGGCGCCCGGTCCAGCGGCGGCAGCCACACCTGATGGGCGGGCACCCCCTGTCCCTCCAGCCGGCGCACGATCACATCGAGCACCGTGTCGGCGAGCGCGTCGTCGTCCGCGCCGGCCCCCGCGGCCGCCGTCAGATGCGCCGGGTCGGGCGCCGCGTACACCACCGGCACCTCAAGGGCGCTGAACAGCGCGGGCCGCCGCTCGATCGGCAGCGCCCCCACCGGAAGATCCGGGACACCCGTGCGGTACGTGCCCGACACATAGGCGGCCTTGAACCGGGTCATCTCGTCCGTACCGAACTTCAGATAGCCCGAACCGGGCACCGACGGCAGGTGGTACGCGTCCGGCACACCGAGCGCCGTACGCGACTCGGCGGCGGAGAAGGTCCGCAGCCCGATCCGGTACGAGAGATAGGTGTCGAGACCGCGCAGCTTGCCCTCCTCCAGACGCTGCGAGGCCAGCAGCAGATGCACACCCAGCGAACGCCCGATCCGGCCGATCTGGATGAACATGTCGATGAAGTCGGGCTTGGCGGTGAGGAGTTCGGAGAACTCGTCGATGACCAGGACCAGCGAGGCCAGCGGCTCCAGCGCCGCACCCGCCGCCCGCGCCTTCTCGTAGTCGTGGATGTTGGCGTAGTTCCCGGCCGAGCGCAGCAGCTCCTGCCGGCGCTGGAGCTCACCGCGGATCGCGTCCCCCATGCGGTCGACCAGTGTCAGGTCGTCCGCGAGGTTGGTGATGACGGCCGCGACATGCGGCATGTGCGACATCCCGGCGAAGGTCGCCCCGCCCTTGAAGTCCGCGAGCACGAAGTTCAGCGTCTCCGAGGAGTGCGTGACCGCGAGCCCCAGCACCAGAGTCCGCAGCAGCTCGGACTTGCCGGAACCCGTGGCACCGACACACAGCCCGTGCGGACCCATGCCGTCCTGCGCGGCCTCCTTCAGGTCCAGCATCACCGGCTGACCGTCCTCGCCGATCCCGATCGGCACCCGCAGCCGCTCGGACACCGACCGCGGCCGCCAGGTCCGCGCCACGTCCACCGCGGCCGCGTCGCCCAGGTTCAGCAGATCCGTGAAGTCCAGATTGGCCAGCAGCGGCTCGTCGTCGTCGCCCCCGCCCATCCGCAGCGGCGCCAGCTGCCGGGCCAGCGCCTCGGCCGCGGGCAGCGACATCCCGTCCGGCACCCCCTCGTACGCCATCCCCGCCCCCGACTCCAGCCGCAGCAGCCCCGGCCGCGCCACCACCGACAGCCCGCCGCGCGGCTCGTCGAGCTCGCCCGGCACCACCTCGACGATCGTCACGCCCTGGATGCCCTCGGCCGCCGCGAACAGCGAGTCGGACGGCACCATCCCACCGTCCAGCACCACCACGATGTGCGGCTGGTCCAGCAGCGGCTGACTCTCCCGGCCGAACCGCGGCCGCCCCTCCAGCCGGCCCGCCAGCAACTGCTCCAGCTCGCCCAGGTCGTCCCCGAACAGCCGCTTCGTACCGGCCCCGTCGACCTGCCCCGGCAGCTGCAGATGCGGCAGCCACTTCGTCCAGTCCCAGCGCTCCACCGCACCCCGCGCCGCCACCACGGCGACCATCAGGTCCTCGGGGGAGTGCAGTGTCACCAGCTGGGCGACCAGCGCCCGCGCGGCCGACTGCGCCTCCTCCGGCCGGCCGGAGACCGTCACGTGGTAGAACGCCCGCATCGACACGGCCATCGGCAGCCCGTCCAACGACCCGTGCACGGCGAGGAACCGCTGCATCGCACCCGCGCACATCGGCTCCAGCTCGTCCACCGGAGCGGTGTCGGGAGCGATCAGCGGGGTGGCCAGCTGCTGCGCCCCGAGGCCCACCCGGACCTGCCCGAAGTCCTTGTCACCGACGCGCCGTTCCCACACCCGGCTGCCCTCGGCGACCACCGACCACAACTGCTCCGGGGCCGGCTGCAGATACAGCTGCACATCCCGCTGGGCGCGCGCCGTCCGGCGCACCGTACGCCGGGTCTGTGCCAGGTACTTGAGGTAGTCGCGCCGTACATCGGCCATTTGCCCCTGCGTACCGCGACGATGGCGGACCAGCTGCGCGACCACCATCCCGACGGTCGATACCAGCATCAGCACACCCATGATCCGCATGAACGGAGGTGCCTGCGGCGAGAAGAAGAAGACCACCGACGACCCCATGCCGAGCACCGGCAGGATCTGCATCAGCATGCCCTCCTGCTGCCCGCGGGGCAGTTCCGGAGGGGACTCCAACGTCAACTCGTCAACGGGGACTTCCGGTGGCAGTGCCCTCGGAGGTCGCTTCACGACGATCTGGCTCACCGGAACACCAATCCCTCGGTACGGACGGGCACAAGACCGGCCGAATGCGCACCGAAGCCCCCGTGGCTGCCATTGCTCGCGGACGTCACTCCGCGCGACGGCGATCCTACTTGCAGATGACCTGCCCCCCTCCCGGTAGGGTGGCGCGCGCACCGTGCGCAACCGCGAATCAGGGGGACCAGACACGTGAGTTCGACTGCAGCGACGGGCTTCTGCCGGGTGACCGTCGTGGCGCCCGACAGCCGGATCGATGTGGCCCTGCCGGAGGACATCGCCGTCGCGGACGTCTACCCGGAGATCCTCCGCCTCACCGGCCAGACCCAGGCAGCAGGAAGCCCCACCGGATACCACCTCGTACGCCGCGACGGCACGGTCCTCGACGGCGCGCGCACCCTCGCGGCCCAGCAGGTCCTCGACGGCGAACTCCTCAGCCTGCGCCCCTTCGCCCAGTCCCTGCCGCCCGCCGTCTTCGACGATGTCTCCGACGCCGTCGCCTCGGCCGTCACCCGCGACCGCCACCTGTGGAGCGACGAACTGCTGCGCGGCGCGGGCCTGGTCGGCGGTGTGCTGCTGCTCGTACTGATGGGCTTCGTGCTCTGGTTCGCCGACCCGGTCAGGCACGACATGCACAGCCTGCCCGGCATCATCGCGGGCTCCGCCGGCCTGCTGCTGACCGCGTTCGCGGGGGTGCGTGCCCGCGTCTACGCCGACCGCTCCACCGCCGTCGCCCTCGGTCTCGGCGCACTGCCCCTCGTACTCATCGCGGGCTCCGGCATCATCGGCCCGGACGCCGGCCAGGGCCCCGGCCGGCTCCAGTTCCTGCTCGGCTGCGTCGCCGTCCTGATCGCCTCGGTGGCCCTGGTCGCCCTCACCCCGAGCGGCGACGCCCCGTTCGTCGCGGCCACCTTCCTCGCCACCGTCGGCACCCTGGCCACCTTCGTCGCCATCCTCACCGAGGCATCGGCCACGCAGACGGCCGCCGTCTGCGCACCGGTCGCCCTCGGCCTGGTCGCCTTCCTGCCCGGCCTCTCCGCCCGCTTCGCCCGGCTGCCCATCGGCTACGCGTCGCCGCGCACCGCCCCCGGCGGCTACGACGACAGCCTCACCGACCCGTACGCCGAGCCGTCCGCCCAGGGCACCCCCGTCGACGCCGAGCGCATCGCGGCCCAGGCCCGCCGGGGCCACGAGATGCTGCTCGGCCTGGTCGGGGGCTGCGCGGCGGTCGTCGTCGGATGCGGTGCCGTGCTCGGCTTCTCGGACAACGTCTGGGGCCGGCTCCTGGCCCTGGCCGCTGGACTCGCGATGCTGCTGCGCGCCCGGCTGTTCCGCTACACCTCACAGGTCGCCTGCGTACTGGTGGCCGGCCTCGGCACGGTCGCCCTGCTGATCCTCGGCCTCTCCCTGAACCCGCCGGCCGACCTGCTCTTCGACCTGGTCAGGTACGGGGACCGCAGCTCCCTGGACATCCGTACGATCTGGCTCTCCGCAGCCGTCGCCGCCGGGGCCGCGCTGCTCACCGCGATCGGCCTGATCATTCCGCGCAAGGGCCTCTCCCCGTTCTGGGGCAGGCTGCTCGACCTGGCCGAGAGCGCCGTCCTGCTCTCGCTGGTCCCGCTCTGCCTGGCGGTACTGGACGTCTTCGCCAGGGCAAGGGCCCTGACGAGCTGAGCCGCGGGGGCTGGTACGCTGTGTGACGGCCGTTTGTGTACGCCCTCCCGGATCATGCTGGGAGCTGCGCTCATCGGACCTTCGCCTCCGAGTCATGGAAGCTCCCCTGCGATCAAGACCAGGGGCACTCGTGGGCGCATCGAACATCAAGAGGAGTACGCGTGCCGCTCGACGCCGCTACGAAGAAGCAGATCATGTCCGAGTTCGCCCAGAAGGAGGGTGACACCGGATCCCCCGAGGTCCAGGTCGCGATGCTCTCCCGCCGGATCTCGGACCTGACGGAGCACCTCAAGACGCACAAGCACGACCACCACTCCCGTCGTGGTCTGCTGATCCTGGTCGGCCAGCGTCGCCGCCTCCTTCAGTACCTGGCCAAGAAGGACATCCAGCGCTTCCGTGCCCTGGTCGACCGCCTCGGCATCCGCCGCGGTGCGGCCGGCGGCGCCAAGTAGTTCGCCGTGAAGGGAGCGGTTCCCACCACTGAGGGGGGCCGCTCCCTTTGCTGTACGTACGATGGTGCGTACGCGCGCATGTACGGGACGTGAAGGGCCCGCCCGCACGGCCGGAAATGCCAAGCAGAACCGAATCTCAGTAACCTGGTCGGAGAACGACCGACAGACGAGCGAGAAGCAGACCTCCCCGCCGCCGGTCCTCGGTAGTGGCCCCCGGACTCATCGACCCGGGTGCTTCGATCGAAGACCGGCCCGCCGATGGAGGGCTTCTCCGCTACCGTCCCCCGCCACACGGGCGTGGGGGCGCGAAGACGCTATGTATCGGAGAAAACGCTAGTGGAGAACGAGACCCACTACGCCGAGGCCGTTATCGACAACGGAACCTTCGGCACCCGCACCATCCGCTTCGAGACGGGCCGCCTGGCCAAGCAGGCCGCCGGCTCCGCCGTGGCGTACCTGGACGACGACACCATGGTGCTGTCGGCCACCACCGCTTCCAAGAAGCCCAAGGACCAGCTCGACTTCTTCCCCCTCACGGTGGACGTCGAGGAGCGGCAGTACGCCGCCGGCAAGATCCCCGGCTCCTTCTTCCGTCGTGAGGGCCGGCCCTCCGAGGACGCGATCCTCACCTGCCGCCTGATCGACCGCCCGCTGCGCCCCTCCTTCAAGAAGGGCCTGCGCAACGAGATCCAGATCGTCGAGACGATCATGGCGCTCAACCCCGACCACCTGTACGACGTGGTCGCGATCAACGCCGCCTCCTGCTCCACGCAGCTGGCCGGCCTGCCCTTCTCCGGCCCGGTCGGCGGCACCCGTGTCGCCCTGATCAAGGGCCAGTGGGTCGCCTTCCCGACGCACACCGAGCTCGAGGACGCCGTCTTCGACATGGTCGTCGCCGGTCGCGTCCTGGAGGACGGCGACGTCGCGATCATGATGGTCGAGGCCGAGGCCACCGAGAAGACCATCCAGCTCGTCAAGGACGGCGCCGAGGCCCCCACCGAGGAGGTCGTCGCCGCCGGTCTGGAAGCCGCGAAGCCCTTCATCAAGGTCCTCTGCAAGGCCCAGTCGGACCTCGCCGCCAAGGCCGCCAAGCCGACCGGCGACTTCCCGGTCTTCCTGGACTACCAGGACGACGTCTTCGAGGCGCTCGCCGCCGCCGTGACGTCCGAGCTGGCCCAGGCGCTCACCATCGCCGGCAAGCAGGACCGCGAGGCCGAGCTGGACCGCGTCAAGGAGATCGCCGCCGAAAAGCTCCTCCCGGCCTTCGAGGGCCGCGAGAAGGAGATCTCCGCCGCGTACCGCGCGCTGACCAAGAAGCTGGTCCGCGAGCGCGTCATCAAGGACAAGGTCCGCATCGACGGCCGCGGCGTCACGGACATCCGTACGCTCGCCGCCGAGGTCGAGGCCATCCCGCGGGTGCACGGCTCGGCGCTGTTCGAGCGTGGCGAGACCCAGATCCTGGGCGTCACCACCCTCAACATGCTCCGCATGGAGCAGCAGCTGGACACCCTCTCCCCGGTGACCCGCAAGCGCTACATGCACAACTACAACTTCCCGCCGTACTCCGTCGGTGAGACCGGCCGCGTGGGCTCGCCCAAGCGCCGCGAGATCGGCCACGGAGCGCTCGCCGAGCGCGCCATCGTGCCGGTGCTGCCGACGCGCGAGGAGTTCCCCTACGCGATCCGCCAGGTCTCCGAGGCGCTGGGCTCCAACGGCTCGACGTCCATGGGCTCGGTCTGCGCCTCCACCATGTCGCTGCTGAACGCCGGTGTGCCGCTCAAGGCCGCCGTCGCCGGTATCGCCATGGGCCTGATCTCCCAGGAGATCGACGGCAAGACCCACTACGTCGCCCTCACCGACATCCTCGGTGCGGAGGACGCCTTCGGCGACATGGACTTCAAGGTCGCCGGTACGAAGCAGTTCGTCACCGCGCTCCAGCTCGACACCAAGCTCGACGGCATCCCCGCCTCGGTCCTGGCCGCCGCGCTGAAGCAGGCCCGCGACGCCCGCCTCCACATCCTCGACGTGATGAACGAGGCCATCGACGTCCCGGACGAGATGTCCCCGAACGCCCCGCGGATCATCACCGTCAAGATCCCGGTGGACAAGATCGGTGAGGTCATCGGCCCGAAGGGCAAGATGATCAACCAGATCCAGGAGGACACCGGCGCCGACATCACGATCGAGGACGACGGCACCATCTACATCGGTGCCGCCGACGGACCGGCCGCCGAGGCCGCCCGTGCCACGATCAACTCGATCGCCAACCCGACCATGCCGGAGGTCGGCGAGCGCTACCTGGGTACGGTCGTCAAGACCACCACCTTCGGTGCGTTCGTGTCCCTGATGCCGGGCAAGGACGGCCTGCTGCACATCTCGCAGATCCGCAAGCTCGCCGGTGGCAAGCGCGTGGAGAACGTCGAGGACGTGCTCGGCGTCGGCGCCAAGGTGCAGGTCGAGATCGCCGAGATCGACTCCCGCGGCAAGCTCTCCCTGATCCCGGTCATCGAGGGTGAAGAGGACGAGAAGAAGGACGACGCCGCCAAGTGACGTCCCGTAGTTCCGTGACGACGGCCCGCGCCTCCTCGGAGGCGCGGGCCGTCGCCCGTACCCAAACGCTTCTCAAGGGCACCAACGGCATCGGCACGGTCCGCCGCACCGTCCTGCCCGGCGGCCTCCGGGTCGTCACCGAGACCCTGCCCTCCGTACGCTCCGCCACCTTCGGAATCTGGGCCAACGTCGGTTCACGCGACGAGACCCCCACGCTGAACGGCGCGACGCACTACCTCGAACACCTCCTCTTCAAGGGCACCGCCAAGCGCAGCGCCCTCGACATCTCCGCCGCGATCGACGCGGTCGGCGGCGAGATGAACGCCTTCACGGCGAAGGAGTACACCTGCTACTACGCGCGGGTCCTCGACACCGACCTGCCGCTGGCCATCGACGTCGTCTGCGACATGCTGACCGGCTCGCTGATCACCGCCGAGGACGTCGACGCCGAGCGCGGCGTCATCCTCGAAGAGATCGCGATGACCGAGGACGACCCGGGCGACTGCGTGCACGACCTGTTCGCGCACACCATGCTCGGCGACACCCCCCTCGGCCGCCCGGTCCTCGGCACCGTCGACACCATCAACGCGCTCGACCGCGGCCGGATCGCCCGCTTCTACAAGAAGCACTACGACCCCACGCACCTGGTCGTCGCCGCCGCCGGCAACATCGACCACGCCACGGTCGTGCGCCAGGTCCGCAAGGCGTTCGAGCGGGCGGGCGCCCTGTCCCGCACCGACGCCGTCCCGGTCGCCCCGCGCCACGGCTCCCGCAAGCTGCGCACCGCGGGCCGGGTGGAGCTCCTGAACCGCAAGACCGAGCAGGCCCACGTCGTCCTCGGCGTGCCCGGCCTGGCCCGCACCGACGACCGCCGCTGGGCACTGGGCGTTCTCAACGCGGCCCTCGGCGGCGGCATGAGCTCACGCCTCTTCCAGGAGGTACGGGAGAAGCGCGGCCTCGCCTACAGCGTGTACTCGTACACCTCGGGCTTCGCCGACTGCGGACTCTTCGGGGTGTACGCGGGCTGCCGGCCCAGCCAGGTCCACGACGTCCTCAAGATCTGCCGGGACGAACTCGACCGGGTGGCGTCCGAGGGACTGAGCGACGAGGAGATCGGCCGCGCCATCGGGCAGCTCTGCGGCTCCACGGTCCTCGGCCTGGAGGACACCGGCGCGCTGATGAACCGCATCGGCAAGAGCGAGCTGTGCTGGGGCGACCAGATGTCGGTCGACGACATGCTGGCCCGGATGGCACAGGTCACCCCCGACGACGTCCGCGCCGTCGCGGCCGAGGTCCTCGGACACCGCCCCTCCCTCTCCGTCATCGGGCCGCTCAAGGACAAGCAGGCCGACCGCCTCGAAGAAGCGGTCTCCTAACTCCACCGTTAAGGAAACAGAGCAATGAGCAAGCTGCGCGTGGCCGTTCTCGGCGCCAAGGGCCGGATCGGATCCGAGGCGGTACGGGCCGTCGAGGCGGCCGACGACATGGAGCTGGTGGCCGCGCTGGGCCGCGGCGACGAACTGGAGACCCTCACGGAATCCGGTGCCCAGGTCGTCGTCGAGCTCACCACCCCCGCGTCCGTGATGGACAACCTCGACTTCTGTGTCCGGCACGGCATCCACGCCGTGGTCGGCACGACGGGCTGGTCCGAGGAACGGCTCGCGCAGCTGAACACCTGGCTCGCCGGCTCCCCGGGGACCGGTGTGCTCATCGCGCCGAACTTCTCCATCGGCGCCGTCCTCACGATGAGGTTCGCGGAGCAGGCCGCCCGCTACTTCGAGTCCGTCGAGGTCGTCGAACTGCACCACCCCAACAAGGCCGACGCCCCCTCGGGCACGGCCACCCGTACCGCCCAGCTGATCGCCGAGGCCCGCAGGAAGGCAGGCTGCGCCCCGCAGCCGGACGCCACCACCACGGCCCTCGACGGCGCCCGCGGGGCGGACGTCGACGGGGTCCCGGTCCACGCGATCCGGCTCCGCGGCCTCCTCGCCCACCAGGAAGTACTGCTCGGCGGCGAGGGCGAGACCCTCACCATCCGCCACGACTCCCTGCACCACAGCAGCTTCATGCCGGGCATCCTGCTCGGCGCACGCCGTGTGGTGACCACTCCGGGCCTCACGTTCGGCCTGGAACACTTCCTCGACCTGAACTGACTGAGCCCTGCCATGCGCGCAAAGATCACTTACTTCGTCACCGCCGCCGTCCTGGTCTTCTACTTCGTCCTGGTCGGCAGCCGTGGCGTGCTGCTCATCCGGCACGGCACACTGCTGACGGTCACCTTCGGGGTCGCGGTGCTGATCCTGCCGGTGATCGGCGTCTGGTTCCTCTGGAAGAACACCCAGTTCGTGTCGCGGGCGAACGCGCTGGCCGCGGCACTCGACGCGGAGGGCGGTCTGCCGGTCGACGAGCTGGTCCGCACCCCGTCCGGCCGCATCGACCGGGACTCGGCCGATGCGGTGTTCGCCCGACGCCGCGAGGAGACCGAGGACTCCCCGGACGACTGGCGCTGCTGGTTCCGCCTCGCGGTCGCCTACCAGGACGCCAGGGACACCCCGCGGGCCCGGAAGGCCATGCAGCGGGCCATCGCCCTGCACATGAAGGACGCCCGGCCCAGCACGTCCTGAACGGGCGTGCCGGACCGGGCGGTCCCGGTCGTACGAAGGGGGCTCAGACCCGCCGGTACTCGTCCCCCCACGCCTCCACCGTGTCGGCCGCGCGGTCGAAGGCCTCGGCCCGCGTCAGGAAGTCGGCGTTGCTGTCGGTGAGCAGGGGCGGAATCGCCTCGCCACCCTGGCGTACGAGGATCAGCGCCTGCCCCTGCACGGTGCGGGGGAGCCCGAGCCACTTCACGGGCTGCTGCACCGTGCGGACGGCCGTGACCTGGTCCCACGGCACGGTCGTCGTCGTGAAGAAACCCACCCGGCGTACGCCGTGCCGGCTGACCCAGGTACCGACCCGCAGCAGCCGCAGTGCGCAGACGATGACCACGGCGGCGACCGCCAGGCATACGACCGCGCCCGGCAGCGCCCCGGCGAACGCGGTGACCATCCCCGCGAGCAGGACGAAGGACGCGAGCAGCAGCAGGAAGGCCGCGGCCGCGACCCGCCAGGGGCCGGGACGGTACGGACGCCGCCAGCTGTCGTGGTCGTCGAACGGCAGCGCGATCTCCTCGGCGCTGGCGTCAAACGCGCGGTCGGCCGTCAGGAAGGGCAGGGGCACGACTGATCCTCACTCACAAACACGCTCGATTGCTGTGCCCGGTGAGGCTACCGAGGAGATCACCGACCCGACCACCCCAGGGGCCCCGTACGAGTCAGTGCCCGTGGGCGGCCTCGGTCTGCTCGGCGTGCGAGGAGCTCTGGGCGGGGCTGAGCGCCGGCAGGCCGAGGATCAGCGACCCGACGAGGCCGGCGACGATGGTCAGCCCGACGAGGGAGCGGCCGGCCAGCTGGGAGACGCTGGCGCGCTCCCGCGGCGGCGGTGTGACGTTGCTGCGGAATCGGTCGCTCTCGGCCACGAACGAGAACGGGACGGCTTCACGCCGGCGGAACATGAGGAAGGTCTCCTTGAACTCTGTTTCGGATGCTGCTAATGAGTCAGACGCAGAACAGGCCCGATAGGTGCCCCGAAACGCCGAATTCGTCGAAGAAATCCCTGGAAGGCCCTTCCGGACCCGGTTGTCAGTGGTGGCCCGTAGAGTGGACGCCGCCCGAGCGACGCAACTGGAAGGACCCCGCCGGTGACCGAGACCCCCGAGCCCGCAAAGCCCAGCTTCCGCAGCGATGTGACCGTTGAGCTGGTGAAACATGCCGCGGGCGACTCCGACGTCCTGTTCGCGGCCCGTGTCTCCACGGCCGGTGAGCAGTCCCTGGAGGAGGTCACCAAGGACCCCGAGCGCTCCAAGGGGCTGATCAACTTCCTGATGCGCGACCGCCACGGCAGCCCGTTCGAGCACAACTCGATGACCTTCTTCATCAGTGCCCCGATCTTCGTGTTCCGCGAGTTCATGCGGCACCGCGTCGGCTGGTCGTACAACGAGGAATCGGGCCGCTACCGGGAGCTGGAGCCGGTCTTCTACGTCCCGGACGCGTCCCGCAAGCTCGTCCAGCAGGGCCGCCCGGGCAAGTACGAGTTCGTCGAGGGCACCCAGGCCCAGCAGGAGCTCACCGGCCGCGTCATGGAGGACTCCTACCGTCAGGCGTACGAGGCGTACCAGGAGATGCTCGCCGCGGGAGTGGCCCGCGAGGTCGCCCGCGCCGTGCTCCCCGTAGGCCTGTTCTCCTCGATGTACGCCACGTGCAACGCCCGCTCGCTGATGCACTTCCTCGGCCTGCGCACCCAGCACGAGCTGGCAAAGGTGCCGTCCTTCCCGCAGCGCGAGATCGAGATGGTGGGCCAGCAGATGGAGGAGCACTGGGCCCGGCTCATGCCGCTCACCCATGCAGCCTTCAACAAGAACGGACGCGTAGCCCCGTAAGCGGTGTCCGTATTGCGGCGTTTCGTGAAGTTCATCTAGGCTGATCAAACGGACCCGGCACTGCTTGAACCCCCGAGCAGGCAGTGCCGGGCTCCTATCGCTTGTCCCCCCGAGGGGACATTGGGCGCTGAGCAGCGAGTAGCGTGTTACCCATGGCTCCGATCTCCACTCCGCAGACCCCCTTCGGGCGGGTCCTCACCGCTATGGTCACGCCCTTCACGGCGGACGGTGCACTCGACCTCGACGGTGCCCAGCGGCTCGCCGCCCATCTCGTGGACGCAGGCAATGACGGCCTGGTCGTCAACGGCACCACCGGCGAGTCCCCGACCACCAGCGACGCGGAGAAAGACCAGCTCGTAAGGGCGGTACTGGATGCCGTGGGCGACCGGGCCCACGTCGTCGCGGGCATCGGCACCAATGACACCCGTCACAGCATCGAGCTCGCCCGTACGGCCGAACGCTCCGGCGCCCACGGACTCCTCGCGGTGACGCCGTACTACAACAAGCCGCCGCAGGAAGGCCTCTTCCGCCACTTCACGGCCATCGCCGACGCCACCGGGCTGCCGGTGATGCTCTACGACATCCCCGGCCGCAGCGGTGTGCCGATCGACACGGAGACGCTGGTCCGGCTCGCCGAGCACCCGCGCATCGTCGCCAACAAGGACGCCAAGGGCGACCTCGGCCGCGCCAGCTGGGCCATCGCCCGCTCCGGCCTCGCCTGGTACTCCGGCGACGACATGCTGAACCTTCCGCTGCTCTCGGTCGGCGCCGTCGGATTCGTCTCCGTCGTCGGCCACGTCGTCACCCCCGACCTGCGCGCCCTCATCGAGGCGTACACCGGCGGAGACATCCAGAAGGCCACGGAGATCCACCAGAAGCTCCTGCCGGTCTTCACCGGGATGTTCCGCACCCAGGGCGTGATCACCACCAAGGCCGCACTGGCCCTCCAAGGCCTCCCCGCAGGCCCGCTGCGCCTCCCCCTGGTGGAACTCACGGGACAGGAAACGGCACAGCTCAAGATCGATCTCGCGGCCGGCGGGGTAGAGCTGTAACCACAGACTTCACAACTGAATAAGCGAAGAACACTCGCAAGAGCGACATCACAGACAACAGCAAGTGCACGAATGACATGCGCGCCACGTGCCCAAGCGGTACGTGGCGCGCGTGGTAAGGAGAGTCTTTTGAGTCATCCGCATCCCGAACTCGGCACCCCGCCGAAGCTCCCGAAGGGCGGCCTCCGCGTCACCCCGCTCGGCGGCCTCGGCGAAATCGGCCGCAACATGACGGTCTTCGAGTACGGCGGCCGCCTGCTCATCGTCGACTGCGGCGTCCTCTTCCCCGAGGAGGAGCAGCCCGGAATCGACCTGATCCTGCCGGACTTCACCACCATCCGGGACCGTCTCGACGACATCGAGGGCATCGTCCTCACGCACGGCCACGAGGACCACATCGGTGGTGTCCCGTACCTGCTGCGCCTGAAGCCGGACATCCCCCTCATCGGCTCCAAGCTGACCCTCGCGCTGATCGAGGCGAAGCTCCAGGAGCACCGCATCCGTCCGTACACCCTCGAAGTGGCGGAGGGCCAGCGCGAGCGCATCGGCGTGTTCGACTGCGAGTTCGTCGCGGTCAACCACTCCATCCCGGACGCCCTCGCGGTCGCCATCCGCACGCCCGCGGGCATGGCCGTCGCGACCGGCGACTTCAAGATGGACCAGCTCCCGCTGGACGGCCGGCTCACCGACCTGCACGCCTTCGCCCGGCTGAGCGAGGAGGGCATCGACCTCCTCCTCTCCGACTCGACGAACGCCGAGGTCCCGGGCTTCGTACCGCCCGAGCGGGACATCTCCAACGTCCTGCGCACGGTCTTCGCCAACGCCCAGAAGCGCATCATCGTGGCGAGCTTCGCCAGCCACGTCCACCGCATCCAGCAGATCCTCGACGCGGCACACGAGTACGGCCGCAGGGTCGCCTTTGTCGGCCGCTCGATGGTCCGCAACATGGGCATCGCCCGTGACCTCGGCTATCTGAAGGTCCCCGCGGGCCTGGTCGTCGACGTGAAGACCCTCGACGACCTGCCGGACGACGAGGTCGTGCTGGTCTGCACGGGATCCCAGGGCGAGCCGATGGCCGCGCTGTCCCGGATGGCCAACCGCGACCACCAGATCCGGATCGTCCAGGGCGACACGGTGATCCTCGCGTCGTCCCTGATCCCGGGCAACGAGAACGCGGTGTACCGCGTGATCAACGGTCTGACCCGCTGGGGCGCCAACGTCGTCCACAAGGGCAACGCCAAGGTCCACGTCTCGGGCCACGCCTCGGCCGGCGAGCTGCTGTACTTCTACAACATCTGCAAGCCGAAGAACCTGATGCCGGTCCACGGCGAATGGCGCCACCTGCGGGCCAACGCCGAACTGGGCGCACTCACCGGCGTACCCAAGGACCACATCGTCATCGCCGAGGACGGCGTCGTCGTCGACCTCGTCGACGGCAAGGCCAAGATCGTCGGCAAGGTCCAGGCGGGCTATGTGTACGTCGACGGCCTCTCGGTCGGAGATGTCACCGAGACCTCGCTCAAGGACCGCCGCATCCTCGGCGACGAGGGCATCATCTCGGTCTTCATCGTGGTCGACAGCTCCACCGGCAAGATCGTGGGCGGCCCGGACATCCACGCCCGTGGCTCCGGCATCGACGACTCGGCATTCGGTGCAGTCGTACCGAAGATCGAGGACGCGATCAACAAGTCCGCCCAGGACGGCGTGCTGGAGCCCCACCAGCTCCAGCAGTTGGTCCGTCGTACGGTGGGCAAGTGGGTCTCCGACACCTACCGTCGGCGCCCGATGATCCTTCCGGTGGTCGTCGAGGTCTGACGCCGTCCGGAGTGAACTGAGGAGCGGGGCCCCCGATTTGCATCGGGGCGCCCCGCTCCAGTACGTTTACGGCTCCGCCTGACCGGGAAGCACCGCGCACACCTGTGTGTCGTGAGCCTCCCGAGGGGGTGGAAATTCCGACTCAGAACTTCTGATAAAGTCGGGTCCGCCGAAAGGCAAGGTCAATCCAAAGGCCACCGGAATTCAAATTCGGACCGGAAACGGAACGAAAAAGAGTCTGGTAAGGTTGGAACCGCCGGAAAGGGAAACGCGAAAGC
>NZ_JBSFBQ010000051.1:0-55006 GCF_053593015.1 Streptomyces sp. NPDC002403
GCCTCGGCCGCGGCCTCCGACGGGGTCACCACGCGCAGGCCCTGCTCCTCGGCCTTCGCCTTCGACTTCGAGCCCTCGTGCAGACCGACCCGGACGTCGACACCCGAGTCGCGCAGCGACAGCGCGTGGGCGTGGCCCTGGCTGCCGTAGCCGATGACCGCGACCTTGCGGCCCTGGATGATGGACAGGTCGGCATCGTCGTCGTAGAACAGCTCGGCCACTGGGTTTCTCCTTGGTGTGCAGGTGTTGCGTCCCACCGTACGGCGGGGTGCGTCAGATACGTTTTCGGGTCTCGCCATACGAGCGGCGAGGTGGCGGTTACTACGCCGTACGGTCGAGGGCGCGCAGCGAACGGTCGGTGATCGAGCGCGCGCCGCGCCCTATGGCGATGGTGCCGGACTGGACCAGCTCCTTGATGCCGTACTGCTCCAGCATCTTGAGCATGGCCTCCAGCTTGTCGGCGCCGCCGGTCGCCTCGATCGTGACGGCCTCCGGGGAGACGTCCACGGTCTTGGCGCGGAACAGCTTGACGATCTCGACGATCTGGGAGCGGGTCTCGTTGTCGGCGCGGACCTTCACCAGGACGAGCTCGCGCTGGATCGCAGCGGAGGGCTCGAGTTCGACGATCTTCAGGACGTTGACCAGCTTGTTGAGCTGCTTGGTCACCTGCTCCAGGGGCAGGTCCTCGACACTCACGACGATCGTGATGCGGGAGATGTCGGGGTGTTCGGTGGTGCCGACCGCGAGCGAGTCGATGTTGAAGCCGCGGCGGGAGAACAGGGCGGTGATCCGGGCGAGGACACCGGGCTTGTTCTCGACCAGGACGGAGAGCGTGTGCTTGGTGGACATGGAGTCGGTCTCTCTCTGTCTCTCAGTCGTCTTCGTTGTCGCCGAAGTCGGGACGGACCCCGCGGGCGGCCATGACCTCATCGTTGGAGGTGCCGGCGGCGACCATCGGCCACACCATGGCGTCCTCGTGGACGATGAAGTCCACCACGACGGGGCGGTCGTTGATGGAGTTGGCCTCCTCGATGACCTTGTCCAGGTCGGCCGGGTCCTCGCAGCGGATCGCGTAGCAGCCCATGGCCTCGGACAGCTTGACGAAGTCCGGGACCCGGGTGCCCTTCGCCGGGACGCCCTCGGTGTCCGCGCCGGAGTGCAGCACGGTGTTGGAGTACCGCTGGTTGTAGAACAGGGTCTGCCACTGGCGGACCATCCCGAGCGCGCCGTTGTTGATGATCGCGACCTTGATCGGGATGTTGTTGAGCGCGCAGGTGGTGAGTTCCTGGTTGGTCATCTGGAAGCAGCCGTCGCCGTCGATCGCCCAGACCGTGCGGTCCGGCATGCCGGCCTTGGCACCCATCGCGGCCGGGACCGCGTACCCCATCGTTCCGGCGCCGCCGGAGTTCAGCCAGGTGGCGGGCTGCTCGTACTGGATGAAGTGCGAGGCCCACATCTGGTGCTGGCCGACGCCCGCCGCGAAGATCGTGCCCTCGGGGGCGAGCCGGCCGATGCGCTGGATGACCTGCTGCGGCGAGAGACTGCCGTCCTCGGGCAGGTCGTAGCCGAGCGGGTAGGTGTCGCGCCAGCGGTTGAGGTCCTTCCACCAGGCGGTGTAGTCGCCGACATGGCCCTCGGTGTGCTCGGCCTGGACGGCCTGGACCAGGTCGGCCAGGACCTCGCGGGCATCCCCGACGATCGGGACGTCGGCGGCGCGGTTCTTGCCGATCTCGGCGGGGTCGATGTCGGCGTGGACGATCTTGGCGTACGGGGCGAAGCTGTCCAGCTTGCCGGTGACGCGGTCGTCGAAGCGGGCTCCGAGGGCGACGATCAGGTCGGCCTTCTGCAGCGCGGTGACGGCGGTGACCGCACCGTGCATGCCCGGCATTCCGACGTGCAGCGGGTGGCTGTCGGGGAATGCGCCGAGCGCCATCAGTGTGGTGGTGACGGGCGCTCCGGTGAGCTCTGCGAGGACCTTCAGTTCGGCGGTGGCGCCCGCCTTGATGACGCCGCCGCCGACGTACAGCACCGGCCGCTTGGCCTGGGTGATCAGCTTGGCGGCTTCGCGGATCTGCTTGGCGTGCGGCTTGGTGACCGGGCGGTAGCCGGGCAGGTCCTGGGTGGGCGGCCAGCTGAACGTGGTCCGCGCCTGGAGGGCGTCCTTGGCGATGTCGACGAGGACCGGTCCCGGGCGGCCGGTGGAGGCGATGTGGAAGGCCTCGGCGATGGTGTGCGGGATGTCCTCGGCCTTGGTGACCAGGAAGTTGTGCTTGGTGACCGGCATGGTGATGCCGCAGATGTCGGCTTCCTGGAAGGCGTCCGTGCCGATCGCCTTGGAGGCGACCTGGCCGGTGATCGCGACCAGCGGCACCGAGTCCATGTGGGCGTCGGCGATCGGGGTGACCAGGTTGGTGGCGCCGGGGCCCGAGGTGGCCATGCAGACGCCGACCTTGCCGGTGGCCTGCGCGTAGCCGGTGGCGGCGTGTCCGGCGCCCTGCTCGTGGCGGACCAGCACGTGGCGGACCCGGGTGGAGTCCATCATCGGGTCGTACGCCGGAAGGATGGCGCCGCCGGGAATGCCGAATACCGTGTCGGCCCCCACCTCCTCGAGGGAGCGGATGAGGGACTGCGCGCCCGTGACGTGCTCAACGGTGGCGGCGGACGGTCCGCCGTTACGGGCCCGCGGCTGGGGATGGTGGGCCCCGGTGGCCTGCTCGGTCATCGGCATTCTCTTCTCGAAGCTGAGGGTTTCTGCGGGTGTTTTGCAACAATTTGCGTGGTGCCGGTGCAACAAAAAACCCCTCGTGCCGTGAGGCAAGCGAGGGGAGCGCGTCGGTGCGGTCTGCAGAGTGCCTGGTGGGACTCTGCTTCAGCCGACGCGCTTTCCAAGTACGAGAATTCGGGTGCGCATGGCATTGACCCTCTCTCCGACGCACTCGACGTGTCAAGTGGGTGGGACGGGCGTCTCAGTATGTGAACCGCTGAGGAGGGGGACGGAGCCGCCGGTCAGGACCGGCTGAGCCAGGGTGCTGCCCGGCACCGGGAACTCGCCGCGGGCCAGGGCACGACGCAGCCGGTACTCGTCGAGCGGACCGGAGAAGGCCATTCCCTGCCCGTGCGTACAGCCCATGGCGCGCAGCGCGAGGACCTGCTCCGGTACGTCGACCCCGTCGGCCACGGACTGCATGCCGAGATCGCAGGCGATACGCAGCAGGCCGCTGGTGATCTTGTGCAGCCGGGCGGACTCCACCACGCCCTCGACGAGGCCGCGGTCCAGTTTCAGTACGTCGATGGGGAGCCGGCGCAGGGCGTTGATCGCGGCGTAGCCGCTGCCGAAGCCGTCGAGCGCGATACGGACACCGATGCGGCGCAGGGCCACGAGACGCTGCTCCAGTTCGTCGAAGGAGATCCGGGGGTCGCTGTCGGCGACCTCGATCATCAGGGCTCCGGAGGGCAGGCCGTGCCGGGTGAGCAGTGCCTCGACCGAGCCGAACGGCATCCCCTTGTCGACGAGCCGGCGGGCGGACAGGCGCACGGCGACGGAGACCGGGTGTCCGTCCCTGGCCCGGTCGGCTGCCTGTTCGACCGCCTCTTCGAGGAGCCAGCGGCCGAGCTCGGCGGTGCGGTCGCTGTCCTCGGCGACGCGGAGGAACTCGGCCGGGGTGAACAGGATGCCCTGGGCGGAACGCCAGCGGGCCTGGGCGGCCACGGCGGCGACCCTGCCGCTGGCGAGGTGCACGACGGGCTGGTGGAGCAGGGCGAACTCGCCGTCGCGCAGGGCGTTGCGCAGCCGGGCTGCCAGCTCGGAGCGGCGCACCACCTCGGCCTGCATCTGCGGGGCGTACAGCTCGACGCGGTCCTTGCCGGCCGCCTTGGCGCGGTACATGGCGAGGTCCGCGTTGCGCATGAGGTCGCTGGGGGTGATGCCCGGCTCGGCGAAGGCGACCCCGATGGACGCGGCGACCCGGACCTCCCCGGCGCCGATCCGGTACGGCTGGGAGAGGGTGAGGCGCAGCCGGTCGGCGATCTCGTGGACCTGGCACTCCCGGGCGGACTGGTCGCGGGTGCCGTCGCCGAGGATGATCGTCGCGAATTCGTCGCCGCCCAGGCGGGCCGCGGTGTCGCCCGCGCGGACGGATTCGTGGAGGCGGCGGGCGGCCTGGATGAGGAGCTCGTCGCCGGCCTGGTGACCGAGGCGGTCGTTGACCGCCTTGAAGCCGTCGAGGTCGATGAAGAGCACGGCGGTGCCGGAGTCGCCGGAGCGGCGGCCTCCGAGGGCCTGGCGGACCCGCTTGGTGAACAGGGCCCGGTTGGGCAGGTCGGTGAGCGGGTCGTGCTCGGCGTTGTGCTGCAGCTGGGCCTGCAGCCGGACCCGTTCGGTCACGTCGCGGCTGTTGAGGATCAGCCCGCCCTGGTGGCGGTTGACCGTGGATTCGACGTTGAGCCAGTCGCCCGTACCGGATCTGAAGCGGCACTCGATCCGGGTGGTGGGCTCCTCGCTCGGTGGTGCGGCGAGGAACCGGCGCACCTCGTGGACCACCCGCCCCAGGTCCTCGGGGTGGATGATCGAGGCGAGCTCGGCGCCGACCAGGTCGTCGGCTTCGCGCCCGTACACCCCGGCGGCGGCGGGGCTGACGTAGCGCAGCACACCGGTGGGGGCGGCGATCATGATGACGTCGCTGGAGCCCTGCACCAGGGAGCGGAAGTGGTTCTCCTTCTGCGCCAGTTCCTGGGTGAGGGCGATGTTGTCGACGAGCATGATGCCCTGCCGGACGACCAGCGCGAGCACCACCGTGCAGCCGGTGAGGATCACGACGCGGTCAACCCGGCGGCCCTCGACGGCGTTGTAGAGAATGCCGAGGGTGCAGACGGCGGCGGCGAGATAGGGCGTCAGCGCGGCCAGCGATCCCGCGATGGGGCGGCTGGCGGGAAGCGTGCTCCGCGGCGGGAGGGCGTTGTCCGCGGCCCTGTTCGCGCCCCAGGGGGCGTACGCCAGGAGCAGCGAGCCGGCGAACCAGCCCGCGTCCAGCATCTGACCGGAGTGGTAGGTCTGGCGCAGCAGCGGTGAGGTGAACAGGGCGTCGGACAGGACCGTCAGGGCGAGCGCGGCGACGGCGGTGTTCACCGCGGAGCGGTTGACGTTGGACCGCCGGAAGTGCAGGGCCAGCACCATGGAGACCAGCACGATGTCGAGCAGCGGATAGGCCAGCGCGAGCGCGGCGCGGGCCACGCTCACGCCCTCGGCGTCCACCAGATGCGCGGTGTGGGCGAGGGCGAGGCTCCAGGAGAGCGTGAGGAGCGATCCGCCGATCAGCCACGAGTCCAGCGCGAGGCAGAGCCACCCGGCCCGGGTGACGGGGCGCTTGGCGAGGACGAGCAGCCCGACGATGGCGGGCGGCGCGAAGCAGACGAAGAAGACGTCGGCCAGGGAGGGGGTGGGCACCGGGAGTCCGAGCACGACCTCGTACCAGCCCCAGACGGCGTTGCCCGCGGAGGCCATGAACGAGGAGAGCGAGAAGAGCAGCCAGGCGGGCCGGAACCGGCTGCTGCCGGCCCGCGCGTAGCGGAAGCAGGAGACGGCGGCGATCAGCGCCGCCGCGCTGAGACCGAAATCCCCCATGACGAGAGCCAGTTGAGGCGAACCCCAGCCGAGGGCCGCTCCCGCGGCATATCCGGCCCAGACGACGCCGAGCAGGATCTGCCAGACCACCGCGGACGCGCCACCCGCGGCCGTCCTCCGGGAGAGGAGCGCGCCGAGGGCGTCGGCCGGCGCGCTCACCGGGGCGCCCCCGGTGTCGTCGGGTGCGCTCGCACCCGGCGGCCCGCCATCCCCCGTCGGCTGTCCGGCGGTGTCGGATCATGCACCCATCGGCCGTACATCGCCCGTCGCCCCCTCGCGTGTCGCGTCCTCCCCGGCGCCGTCCCCTTCCACGGCGCAGCGCCCCTTTCGGGACGATACACCAGAGTGGTCACACAGGGACATAGTTCCTCTACTCTCCGTGACGACCAGGGGTGTTGTCCGGAACGGTGTGCGACCGAGGGGCTCCGCAGCGTGGTCAGTCGATGGTGCGTACCACGTTCCGCACCGGCTCTCCCGCGGCGAACCGGCGCAGCTGCGCGGCCAGCAGGCGCTTGGCGCGTGGCTCGAAGGCCGATGTGCTGCCGCCCACGTGCGGAGTGATCAGGACGTTCGGAGCATGCCAGAGCGGGTGGCCGGCGGGGAGCGGTTCCGGGTCGGTGACGTCGAGGGCGGCCCGGAGCCGGCCGGACCGGAGTTCGAGCAGCAGTGCCCCGGTGTCGACGACGCCGCCGCGTGCGACGTTCACGAGCAGCGCCCCGTCCCGCATCGCGGCGAGGAACTTCGCGTCGACCAGCCCCTGTGTGGACGGGTTCAGCGGGGTGGACAGCACGACGACATCGGCCTCGGGCAGCAGCGCCGGCAGGTCGTCGAGCGTGTGCACGGGGCCGCGTGCGGCTGTCCGCGCGGAGCGCGCGACGCGCGCCACCCGCGCGCACTCGAAGGCCGCGAGCCGGTCCTCGATGGCGGCGCCGATCGATCCGTACCCCACGATCAGCACGGACTTGTCGGCGAGCGCGGGATAGAAGCCGGACCGCCACTCCTCCTTGTCCTGGCCGCGGACGAACCCGGGGACGCCGCGCAGGGAGGAGAGGATCAGCGTGAGGGCGAGCTCGGCGGTGGACGCCTCGTGGACCCCCTTGGCGTTGCACAGCCGCACCCCGGCCGGGAGCAGGCCGAGCCCGGGCTCGACGTGGTCGATGCCCGCGGAGAGCGTCTGCACGACCCGGACGCCCGCCATGTCGCCGAGCGGCCGGACCGCGACTTCGGAGCCCTTCATGTACGGCACGACGTAGAAGGCGCAGTCGGCGGGGTCGGCGGGGTAGTCCGGTTCGCCGTCCCAGAACCGGTAGTCGAGCCCCTCGGGGAGCCCTTCGATCTCGTCGGCCGGGAACGGCAGCCATACGTCGGGCGTCTTCGTCACGTCGGGAGTCTTCGTCATGGTCAGGAGGCTAATCGGCGGAGGCCGTGCGAGGGGCGGCGGGCGGCAGAGGTTACTTTGGGGTGCGGTGCGGTCCCGTGGACGGCGGGGCATGGGCCCGGTTCGACGGCAGGGCCTGGGGAGGATCGGGGAGTTGGAGCGCAGGAGTCTCGGTGCGGCGGCGCTCGCCGTGGGGGCGGTCGGTCTCGGCTGCATGCCGATGAGCTGGGCGTACAGCGCCTCGCAGCAGCGCGGTGACCGTGCGTTGCGTACGGTGCACGCCGCGCTCGACGCGGGCGTCCAACTGCTCGACACGGCCGACATGTACGGCCCGTTCACCAATGAGCTGCTGGTGGGGCGGGCGCTGAAGGGCCGCAGGTCGGACGCGTTCGTCTCCACCAAGTGCGGGCTGCTGGTGGGTGATCAGCACATCGTGGCCAATGGCCGTCCCGGCTATGTGCGGCGGGCCTGCGACGCCTCGCTGCGGCGGCTCCAGACCGATGTGATCGATCTGTACCAGCTGCACCGGGCCGACCCCGAGGTGCCCGTCGAGGAGACCTGGGGTGCGATGGCGGAGCTGGTGACCGCCGGAAAGGTGCGGGCGCTCGGGCTCTGCGCGGTCGGGGCACGGGCCTCGCGCCGGCCGGGTTCGCGAATGTACGACGAAACGATCCGTCAGCTGGAGCGGGTGCAGCAGGTCTTCCCGGTGAGCGCGGTGCAGGCGGAGCTCTCGGTCTGGTCGCCGGAGGCGCTGGAGTCGCTGCTTCCGTGGTGCACGGCGCGGGGTGTCGGGCTGCTGGCGGCGACGCCGCTGGGCAGCGGCTATCTGACCGGCACGCTGACGCCCGGGCAGGGCTTCGAGCCGGAGGACCTGCGCGCCCGGCATCCCCGGTTCACGGCGGAGATGATGGCGGCGAACCAGCCGGTGGTCGTCGGGCTGCGGCGGATCGCCGAGCGGCACGGGGCCAGTGCCGCTCAGGTGGCGCTGGCCTGGGTGCTGCGGCAGGGGCCGCACGTGGTGCCGGTGCCGGGCACCAAGCGGGAGCGGTGGGCGGTGGAGAACGCGGGGGCGGCCGGGCTGACCCTGACCGCACGGGACCTGGCGGAGATCGCCGCGCTGCCCGGGGCGCAGGGATCCTGGGACTGAGATCCGCCCCGCCGCGGGCACCGGCCGGCGCAATTGGCGGGCGTCGGGAACCCCGGGGCGGGGCCGCGGTGTAAGAACAGTAGTCAGGTGGCCGTCGAAGGGATCGGTGCTGTGCGCGGTGTTCTGTTCGGATCTGTACGAGGCCCCGCCGGGCCGCGGAGCCGCCGTCGTGGCCCGCGTCGGGGGACGGTGGCCGCGCTGGCCGCCGGTTCGCTGGTACTGATCGCGGGGTGCTCCTCGGACGGCGGCTCCGCCGGCACGGCGGGCGTCGGCGGGACGCCACCGGTCGCCCGCTCCTCCGCCGCCCCGAAGCCGTCCGCCTCGCGGTCCCTGCCGCCCGCGAAGGGCTCGGTGCGGGTGGTGTCGACGCTCACCGAGGGCCTGGACTCGCCCTGGGGGCTGGCGGCGCTGCCCGGCGGTGACCTGCTGGTCTCCTCCCGCGACAAGGGCACGATCACCCGGATCGACGGGAAGACCGGCAAGAAGACCCTGCTGGGAGCGGTGCCCGGGGTGTCTCCCGCCGGTGAGGGCGGACTGCTGGGGATCGCGGTCTCCCCGACGTACGGCGCGGACCACCTGGTGTACGCGTACTTCACGACCGAGTCCGACAACCGCATCGCCCGCATGCAGTACGACGAGAACGGCACCACGCCGGGCCGGCTGCTGGGCGCGCCGGACACGATCCTGCGCGGCATCCCCAAGGGGGCGATCCACAACGGCGGGCGGATCGCCTTCGGCCCCGACCACATGCTGTACGCGGGCACCGGGGAGACGGGCGACGACGCTCTCGCCCAGGACAAGAAGTCGCCGGCCGGCAAGATCCTGCGGATGACCCCGGACGGGGAACCGCTGCACGGCAATCCGGCGGCCGACTCCGTGGTGTATTCGTACGGCCACCGCAATGTGCAGGGGCTGGCCTGGGACGGGCAGCAGCAGCTGTGGGCCTCCGAGTTCGGACAGGACACCTGGGACGAGCTGAACCGGATCGTGCCGGACGGCGATTACGGCTGGCCGGAGGCCGAGGGCCGGGCGGGGCGGAAGGGTCTCATCGATCCCGTGGCACAGTGGAAGACGTCCGAGGCGTCCCCGAGCGGGATCGCCTTCGTCAAGGGTTCGATGTGGATGGCCGGCCTGCGCGGGGAGCGGCTCTGGCGGATTCCGTTGTCCGGCAGCGGCGGGAGGGAACCTCTCGCCGCCCCGCAGTCGTTCCTGGAAGGGAAATACGGCCGTCTGCGTACCGTGCTCGCCGCGGGCGGCGACAAGCTCTGGCTCGTCACGAGCAATACGGACACCCGTGGCACCCCCAAGCCTGGAGACGACAGGATCCTGGAGCTGGCGGTGCGGTAGCGGCTACAGCAGGTGAAAGGGCGTGCGACCGGTGTTCAACTTCTTCGAGGAACTCTTCGCACCGGGCCGCAAGCACGCCGCCGAGGAGCAGAAGCGGCTGGAGCTGACCCGGGTGGACCTCGGCGTCGGTGACCCGGGGCGCGGGCCGATAGACCTGGCCTCCGGAAAGGTGGTCGTCAGAGCGCCCGGCACGGACACCGACGCCGACACCGGCACGGACCGGGGGCCCGATCAGGAGCCCGACGCCCCCGACGCCCGGGCCTGAGGGAGCGGTGCGGACCGGCCCCGGTCAGGAGGTGTCCCGGGTGGGGTACAGACGGAGCCGGTGGGCGAGGGCGGCCGCCTCGCCGCGGCTTGAGACGCCGAGCTTGGCGAGAATGCTGGAGACGTGCACGCTCGCGGTCTTGGGCGATATGTAGAGCTCCTCGGCGATCCTGCGGTTGGTGTGGCCCGCCGCGACCAGCCGGTGCACGTCCTGTTCGCGTCGCGTCAGCCCGAAGGACTCCACCGCCGCCGCGGCCGCCTCGCGCAATCGGTCCTCGGTGCGCTCCCGGTCGACGGCACCGTCGCCGGCGCCGTCCTCGGCGGGGACGGTGACGGCCGACGGGATCTCGGGGGCGGTGTCACGGTCCGGGGCGGTGAGGGCGATGCGGGCACGGCCGGCCAGCAGTTCCACGGTCTCGGTCAACGGGCGCGCGCCGAGCCGCACGGAGGTGGCGTGCGCCTCGCGCAGCAGGGCGGTGACGGTGGACCGGTCGCCGGCGGCGACGAGGAGGGCCTCGGCCCAGCGGTGCTGGATCCGGGCCAGCTCGTACGGGCGGTGCAGGGACGCGAAGGCGGCCGCCGCCCGGGACCAGTGGTCGGGGGTGTCGAGGCCCTCCGCCCTGGCCAGCTCGGCATCGATCAGGAGACCATGGGCGGCCCAGACGGGGACGAGCATCGGCAGCCCCTTCAGGTGGGCGCGGATGCGGGCGAGAATCGCCGGCCGGCCCGGATCGGCGGCGGGCAGGCCCCGCGCGTCGGCCTCGGCGGCGGCCGCGACGTGGAGCAGCGGCAGGGCGTACCGCTGGGTGCCGGGCGGGAATCCCTGCTCCGACCGGGCCTCGAACTCGGCCCGCGCATCGGCCAGTCGGCCCTGCTGCACGGCGAGGGTCATGGCATGGCGGGCGGGGGCGATCACATGCTGGTGCTGTGGGTCGCGGGAGCCGAAACTGCGTCGGGCCAGGGCGAGTTGCGCCTCGGCCTCGGCCAGGTCGCCCCGGGCCAGGGCGAGTTCGGTGCGGCGCGAGGCCACGATTCCCTGCGCCTTGCCGGACCGGGCGGCGCGGGCCGCCGCGTCGGTGGTGGTCCGGCTCTCGTCCCAGTGTCCCAGGGAGAACAGCGAGTCCGCCCGGTTGCAGCGGACCCAGGCCTCCATATCGGCGATGCCGTGGCTGAGGCTGATCTCGATGCCGTGGTCCGCGGCGGCCACGGCCTCCAGGGAGCGGCCCATGGATTCGAGGGTGGAGGGGAGGTTGATGCCGGCCCGGCTCATGATGCCGACCAGGTGCAGTTCGTCGGCGCGGTCGCGGACGGCGTACATCTCGGCGATGCCCTCGTCGACGCCGCCCGCCTCGGCGGTGAGCCAGCCGCGGGTGAGCCGGGCGTGCAGCTCGATGTACTCGTCGCCGACGAGCCTGGCGTACTCCACCGCCCGGTCGGCGGCGAGCAGGGTCTCGGCGCCGGGGCGGTGCAGGGCGCCCCAGCCCGCCACGCTCATCAGGACATCGGCGTGGACGGCGGACGGGGGCAGGCCGCTGACGAGCTTCTGGGCGGTGGCCAGTTCCTCGCGGCCGTCGCCGCGGGAGAGGTCCTGCATCAGCCGGGAGCGCTGGACCCAGAACCAGGCGGCGCGCAACGGGTCGTTCTCGCCCTCCAGGACCCGCATGGCCTTCTTGGCGATGGCCAGGGCGCGTTCGCGCTCCCCGCCGAACCGGGCGGCGACGGTGGCCTCGGCCATCAGGTCGAGATAGCGCAGCGGCGTGGTGTCGGGGTCGCAGCCGCAGGCCGGGTAGCTCTCGGCGTAGTCGATGGGCCGCAGGGTGCGGCGCACATCCTCGGGGGCCTCGTCCCACAGCTCCATCGCCCTTCCCAGCAGGCGGAGTTGTTCGGAGAACGCGTAGCGGCGGCGGGCCTCGACGGAGGCCTTCAGCACGGCGGGCAGCGCCTTGGCGGCATCGTGGGCGCCGTACCAGTAGCTGGCGAGGCGGGTGGCGCGCTCCCCGGTGCGGACGAGGGCGGGGTCGGCCTCCAGGGCCTGTGCGTAGCGCCGGTTGAGCCGGGAGCGCTCGCCGGGCAGCAGGTCGTCGCTGACGGCCTCGCGGACCAGGGAGTGCCGGAAGCGGTAGCCGTTGCCCTCCGGCGTGGTGAGCAGCAGGTTGGCGCCGACGGCCGCCCGCAGCGCCTCGATGAGTTGGTCCTCGGTCAGCCCGGCGACCGCGGCGAGCAGTCCGTACTCGACGGTGGAGCCGCCCTCGGCGACGATCCGGGCGACCTGCTGGGCGTCGTCGGGGAGCGCCTCGACGCGTACGAGCAGGAGGTCGCGCAGCGAGTCGGAGAGCCGGGAGTGATCACCGCTCTCCAGGCTGCAGGCGAGTTCCTCGACGAAGAAGGCGTTGCCGTCGGAGCGTTCGAAGATCTCGTCCGCGAGGGCGGCCTCGGGGGCGGCGGTGAGGATGCCGGTGAGCTGGCGGTGGACCTCGGCCCGGTTGAAGCGGGCGAGTTCGATGCGGCGGACGGTGCGCAGCCGGTCCAGTTCGGCGAGGAGGGGGCGCAGCGGGTGGCGGCGGTGGATGTCGTCGGAGCGGTAGGTGCCGACCACGACGAGGCGGCCGTTGCGCACGGTGCGGAAGAGGTAGGCGAGGAGGTGGCGGGTGGAGGCGTCGGCCCAGTGCAGGTCCTCCAGGACGAACACGACGGCGCGTTCGGCGGAGATGCGTTCCAGGAGTCTGGCGGTGAGTTCGAAGAGACGGGCGGTGCTGTGCTCGTCGGTCGCGTCCCGGTCGGCCTCGCCGAGTTCGGGAAGCAGCCGGGCCAGCTCGCCCTCCTGCCCCGCACAGGCCGCGGCGACCTCCTCGGGCAGGGTGCGGCGCAGGGCCCGCAGCGCGGTGGAGAACGGGGCGTAGGGCAGGCCGTCGGCACCGATCTCGACGCAGCCGCCGACGGCGACGGCCGCTCCGCGGCGGACCGCGGCAGCGAGGAACTCCTCGACCAGCCGGGTCTTGCCGACCCCCGCCTCACCACCGACGAGCAGCGCCTGCGGTTCGCCCGGGATGCCGGAGCCCTCCGCTCCGGCGCGGGCGAGCGCGTCGACGAGCGAGGCGAACTCGCCCTCACGGCCGACGAACACGGGACTGACGGACCTGGTCTCCACGTCGCCGAGCATCGCACACGGGTCCGGCCGCGCGGGTCCCGGACCAGGACTGTCCGGCCCCGGACCAGGGCCGTCGGGCATCGGTCCGGGGCCGTCGGGCGCCGGTGCGGCAGTCATCGGTCCGCCGGACACGGGGCTCCGTCACCCGGCTCTCACGCGGCATGGACGAATCGCTCCCGGTCCGTACTCACCGGCCCCTCCGCTTCCCTGGATCCGGGATGCCGGGCGGCCCTGCGGGCAACCCGGCGGGCGCGAGCGGCCTCCCGGACGAGTCGTTCCTGCTCGGCCCGGCGGCGCAGTTCGGCCATGTGCAGCGTGTGGAGTTCGAAGGTGTACATGTGTTTCTCCCGGAGGACGACGGCCCGTTCGGGCCTGATGGGGCCGGCAGTGGTTCTGCCGTGCCCTCACTGTCGTCCCCCAGGAGGTGTCGCCGCATCGGGCAGGATCCGCATCTTCACGGGCGGGAAGCCTTAGGGAATCCCGGCCCCTGCCGTATGCGGGACCGGGTCCCCCGGGCGGATGCCCTATGCCGTGTCCCGCGGCCGCTGTGCTCAGCCGGCGGCGCCCGCGGTCGGCAGCGGCACGATGAGGTCGAAGTACATGCCCGCGGAGATCACCAGGCCGAGGACACCGAGCGCGATGCCGGCGGTCGCGACGGCGCGCACCCAGCCGGGCTGCGGGTCGGCGGAGGGTGCGCCGAAGGCCGGGCGGACCAGGGCGAAGACTCCGACCAGCAGGGCGAGCAGGGCGAAGAGTCCGTTGACCAGTGCGGTGGAGTGCCAGGCGTCGCCGTAGATCTCGGAGATCTGCTGGGCGGCGCTGCCACCGGCCGAGGTCTTGATCTGGCCGATCAGGGTCTCGCGCTCGGCGACGACCTTGCCGGTCCAGGACCCGGTGAGCGCGACGACGCCCAGACCGGCCGCGGCCACGGCGGCGGCCGCCGAGCCGAGGCCGGAGGACCGCTTCGCCGAGTCGTCGAGGTCGTCCGGGTCCGGGTCGTCGTCCTCGGCGAAGGCCTCGCCGGCCCGGTCGGCTCCGTCGGTTCCGGCGGCTCCATCGGCTTCGTCCGCGACCTCGTCCTTCTTGACCATGTCGTACGCGGCGTCCTCGGTCGCGGTCTCCTCGGCATCGGATGCCGAGGGGGTGGTGGGGTCGGTGGGGTTCGCGGAAGTCGTGGGGTTCATGTTCCGCACGCTAGGCGGCCCGGATGAGAGCGCCCTTAACGACCGCCCGGCCGACGGGCGGGCGCCCGATGGCCGGGGGCCGGGTCCGTTCCCTTCGGGGGTCGGCCCGCCGTGTCGAACGAGTCCTGGAGCCGGGGGATGCAGTCGGCCAGCGCGGCGGCCCAGCAGCCGTAGTTGTGACCGCCGTCGCAGGTGGGTGCCAGCGTCGACCCGTCGCCGTAGTCGACCAGGCGGCTGGGCAGACCGAGCGTGTCCATGCGGGTCTTGACGTTCCTGGCGGCGATCGCGGTGAAGTGGTCGATCACGTCGTTGTCGCCGGTGTAGAGGGTGACGTCGGTTTCGGCGAGCCTGGCCAGGTTGACCGGGGCCGCCGGGTCCACCGCCTTCCAGATCCGGTCCGCGTCCAGGACCGGGTACGGGGAGCCGAAGATCGCGTCGCTGTCGACCGTGGGCCCGTATCCGGTGCACCGGCCGGTCCCGGACGGGGTGGAGGTGCTCACCGCGCACCAGGCGCCGGTCAGGTTGAGTTCCGTGGCCAGGACCGCCGCGCGGACCTCCACCATGCCGAGGTCGATGCCGCCGGACAGGGAGGCGACGTGGCCGAAGAGGTCGGGGCGGGCCTCGCCGTAGTGCAGGGCGCCGAAGCCGCCCATCGAGAGGCCGACGACGGCCCGGTGGGCCCGGTCGGCGACGGTACGCAGGTTGGCGTCGATGAAGGGGACGACCTGCTTCAGGTGGAAGGTCTCCCAGTTCGCCGCGCCCTCGGCGGTGTTCTGCATGACCCAGTCGGCGTACCAGCCCTTCCGGCCGCCGTCCGGCACGACGGTGATCATCGAGTCCGAGCGCAGCGCCGGGGCGGCCGCGGCGTCGTCCGGGTTTCCGGGTCCGCCGTGCAGGAAGTACGCCACCGGCCACCGCTTTTCCGGGTCGGCCCGATAGCCGCTGGGGAGGAAGATGCGGATCCGGTGCTTCCCGGCCACCTGCGGGGTGGTCACGGTGATGGTGAAGTCGGTGTCCGAGTGCGTCTCGGTGCCCCCGGCGACCTGGGTCAGGCCGAATCCGTCGGTCAGCACGGGAGGGGCGGCGCCCTCCGCGTGTGCGGGCGGGCTCGCGAGCATCGCGGTCACGGTGAGCGCGGCGGCGGCGACAGCCGCCCTCGTCCGCGCCCGCCGGGTGGTCCGTGGTGTTCCCATCGGGTGTCCTCTCCGAGAGCGCCCGGCTCTCGCTGTGGGTGAAGGCCCCGGCCCGGCGGCCGGGCCGGGTATCGGCCCGGCCGCCGGGAGAGCGCTTCCGGTCGCGGTCCTCAGAGCGCGCAGAACGCGTCCGTCATGGCCTTGCCCGTGTGGGCCTGTCCCGGAGTTCCGGCGAGCATGTGGAACTCGTTGTTCGCGTGCAGCGCCTGCTCGGTGCCGTCCTCGCTGCTCAGCCACTCGCTGAAGTAGCCGAGCACCGCGCCGTTGTGTCCCCAGGCCCACTTGCCGCAGGACAGCTTCACGTGTTCGATGCCCAGCCCGTAACCGGCATCGGCGTTCACCGGGACGGTGGTCTTGAGCTCGGCCAGCTGCGCGGGCTCCAGGAGCTTGCCGGTCATCAGCGCCCGGGAGAACGTGGCCAGGTCGTCCATGGTCGACACCATGGCGCCGGCGCTCCCGCTGACCTGCACGTTGGAGACCGTGGCGTCGTCGATGAGAATCGCCCGGAGCACGTAGCCGTGGAGGTAGTTGCCGTAGAGGGCGGGGTCGGAGGTGGGGAAGCCGGTGTCGCGCAGACCGAGCGGCTCGATGATGCGCCGCTGGACCTCCGTGGCCGGTTCCGAACCGGTGACGGCCTTGATCACCATGCCGGCGAGCACGTAGTTGGTGTTGGAGTAGCCGAACTTCTCCCCCGGCGTGCTCGTCGGCGCGCGCATGCCGAGGGCGACGTCGACCAGGTTCTGCGGCGGGTAGACCCCCCTCGGGTCGGTGTTGAGGAAGTACGGCGCGTTGATCTGCACGGCACTGAGGTAGTCGGGCAGGCCCGAGGTGTGGTTGAGCAGCTGACGGATGGTGATCCCGGCGCCGTCGTAGCCGTTGGCCGCGACCGCCCCGGGCAGCCACTCGGCGACGGTGTCGTCCAGCGAGAGCCGCTTCTCGCCCTCCAGTTGGAGCAGCACGGTGGAGATGAACGCCTTGGTGTTGCTGCCGATCCGGAACTTCGCCTTCGGGTCCGCGGGCACCTTGGTCGCACGGTTGCCGACGCCTGCGTGCACGTACTGGGCCGTGTCACCCTGCCGGACCATCCCGATGACACCCGGGTACCCGTCGGCGACGCCCTGCTGGGCCCCGGCCTGCAGGATGTCGGCCGGGGTCGCGGCGGCCGTGGCCGAGGAGCCGGTGGCCGGGGCTGCGGCGGTCGCCGGGCCCACACCGGTCATCAGCAGGCAGGCCGCGGTGGCCACCGGCAGCAGCCAGCGCCGGTACCGGCGCACCGGTGAGGGGCACCCGGCCGCGCCGACGGCGTCCGGGTTCGCCGGGGCGGCCGCGACACCTGCTGCGAAATCGTCGAGCATGCTCATTTTCTTTCCTGTCCCTTTCGGTCGGTCGGTCATTCCGGCTGTGCGGTCCGATTCAGGCGGCGCCTCAGCGCCGGCACGCGGCGGCGATGAGCAGCAAGAGGACGATGATTCCCGCCGCTTGAAGGCACCCGAAGCCACCGTTCGGATTCTTCCGGTTGGTCTCCACATGGCCACCGGCGGGAATCCCGGGGTGCTGTTTGACGTAGTGGTCCAATTGGCGCTGGGCGCCCTCGGATTCCGCGAGCCACTGCGTCTTGAATCCGCATTCGCCGCACCAGAACCGGTAAGCCATGTCAACTCCTCATGAGTCGTTGCAGGAGAGAGCCGTGCGAGGCGCTTCCCGGATGCCCGGCGGGGTGCGCCGCCCCGTGTCGGCGCACCGGCCGGGCACCACTGATCGTGCGGTTCGCGCCAATCGGCGAACAGGACAGGCGACCGGCCATATATGACCGGTCGTCACCGGTAGGGTCGTCGCGACCGCGCCCGGTGGTGGAGGGAAGTCGAAGTGGCCGATCAGCTCGGCACCTTGCTGCGTCGGCTGCGCAATCGGTCGGGGCTGACGCAGGAGCAGCTGGAGGCACGCTCCGGGGTGAGCGTGCGCACGATCCGCAGACTGGAGAACGGAAGATCCGGCGATCACCGGCTGGGTACGGTCAACCTGCTGGCGGACGCGCTGGGGGCCGGACCCGAGGACCGTCAGCGGCTCGCCGCCACGCTCGCGAAGTCGCAGGCCGGGTCGGCCGACGCCCCCGCGGCCCCGGACCCCGGACCGGCGCACGGACCCCGACCCGGATCCGTTCCCGAATCCGCTCCCGCCGCGATTCCCGCGCAGAATTCCGGGCCGAATTCCGGGAAGAATTCCGGGGCCGGAGCCCGTCCCGCACCCCTCCCGCTACCGGTTCACAGCGAACTCGCCGGCGCCGCCGTCGAATTGGCACGGGAAATCAGGCGCCGCTGGCAGCGCGAGGAGGAACACCGCCGCGTCCACGATCCCTTTCCGCTCCCCGTGCGCTGGCAGGACGCCCCCGAATCCCTGACCGACCATTCGGAGAACATTCAGCGTCTGCCGCCGGGAGCGGCTCCCGACCGCATGGATCTGAGCGGCGATCTGGGCAGCGTGGCCGAGGTCTACCGGCGGATCGGGTCCGGGCGGCTGGTGGTCCTCGGCCGGGCAGGATCCGGCAAGTCGATCCTGACGATCAGGTTCGTCCTGGACCAGCTGGAGGCCCGGGAGCCGCACGACCGGGTGCCGGTGATCTTCGGCATCGGCTCCTGGGATCCCTCGGCCGTCGCGCTGCGGGACTGGCTGATCGACCGCCTGGTGCGCGACCACCCGCACCTCACCCGCCGCGCCCCCGACGGGTCGACGCTGGCGGCCGCCCTGGTCGACGCGGATCTCGTACTGCCGGTCCTGGACGGGTTCGACGAGATCGCCGAAGGTCTGCGGAGTACGGCCCTGGAGGTGCTCAACTCCATCTCGCTCCCGCTCGTCCTGACCAGTCGGCGCGGCGAGTTCGCCGAGGCCGTACAGCGGACGCATGCCCCGCTGGTCTGGGCCGCCGGCCTCGAACTCGTCGATCTCACCCTCGACGACCTCTGCGCCTACCTGCCCAGGACGTCGCGGCCGGTCCCCCGCGGCGACGGCGGGAACGCGGCGGTCTGGACCCCCGTACTGGACCGGCTGCGCGCCGGGGAGAGCGGCGCGAGCACCCCCCTGGCCAGGGTCCTGAGCACCCCGCTCATGATCATCCTGGCGCGGACGATGTACAGCGAGGCACCCGACCGGAATCCGGCGGAGCTGCTGGACGCCGAGCGGTTCCCCGACGAGAACTCCCTTGAAGAACACCTGCTCGCGGGCTTCGTACCGACGGTCTACCGGCGCCGCGTCGCCGAGCGGAACACCGTCGGCCGCCGGGAGCGGAACCGGGACCCGGAGCGCGCCGAGCGCTGGCTCGGCTACCTCGCCCACCATCTGGCCCGGCTCGACCGTGAGCAGCAGGACCTCGCGTGGTGGCGGATCGGCGATTCGCTGCGGCTGTCGACGCGCCTTCTGTCGGTGGTGGTGTCGTCGGCGCTCTGCGTCGCCCTCGCCGAGTGGTTCGTCAACGTGATCAACCTGCCGTTCCCCGTCGGCGAGGCCCTCCTGTTGGGGGGTTCGATGGGGGCGGTCGCCGGTCTGGCCTTCGGATGCGTCCACGCGATCCTGGCCCGGTTCGGCACCACGGCCTTCGAACCGGCCCATGTGCGACTGCGGCTGCCCGGCGCGGGCACCGGCGTCGGCCGCAGACCGGTGCGTACGTTCGTGGCCCGCTTCGGTGCCGTTCTGCTGGGCGGATTCGTGATGGGCGTCGGATGCGCGTGTGCCCTCGCCCTCCAGCGCCGGCTGTACTACGGAATTCCGCTCGCGAACGAGCTGGTGATCAAGGGCACGCTCATCAACATGCTGGTCCTCGGCCTGATCTTCGGGGCGGGCGCCGGAGTCGTCTTCGGGATCATGGCCGCGCTCGAAGCGCCGCTGGACATCACCTCGGCGGCCACCCCGGCCGGCCTGCTGGCCGCGAACCGTGCGACGGTGCTCCGCCAGGTTCTCGTACTGGTCCCGATGCTCACCCTGGCGATCGCGGTCGGCGGGCACCTGATCACCGGCCTGCTCGACGGCATCCTCGGAACGCTGGTCTGGAACGTGGCGGACGGGCTCGTCATCGGTGCCGTCGGCGGGATCGGCGGCACGTGCTCGTACGCGCTCTCGTTCACCGCCTGGGGACGCTGGCTGGTCCTGTCGCGGGTCTGGCTGCCCCTGACCGGCAAGCTGCCCTGGGACACGTTGGCGTTCCTGGACGACGCCTACCGTCGGGGCGTGCTGCGCCAGACCGGCGCGGTGTACCAGTTCCGCCACATCCGGCTCCAGCACCACCTGGCCCGCTCGTACCGCGAGCACCAGAGCAGATACGTACCGGCCAGCTTCGGCCCCGGCGCATAGGACCTCTCGTCCGGATCAGTCCTTCCGCGCCCGCCACTCCCGGGCCAGCACCGACCAGATCTCGGAGTCGTGCCGCTCGCCCCGGTACAGGTAGTTCTCGCGCAGCACCCCGTCGCGCGTCATGCCGAGCCGCTCGGCGACGGCGATGCTGGCGGTGTTCGCGGCGGACGCGTCCCACTCCACGCGGTGCATGCCGCGCTCGTACACCGCCCAGTCGATCAGCTTCCGGGACGCCCGGGTGATCAGGCCGCGCCCCTGGCCCGCCGGCTCCAGCCAGCAGCCGATCTCGCAGTTCCCCGACTCCGCGTCGAAGACCGGGAACATGACACCGCCGACGAGTGTGCCCTCCAGCCAGATGCCGTAGATCCGTCCCGTGTCCGCCGCCTGCCTGTCCGCGTACTTCCGCAGCAGTGCTCGCGCCGAGTCCAGGTCGGTGGCGAAGGAGGCGAAGGGGATCCACGGATCGACGAGCTCCCGGGCCCGGTCCATGTGGTCGAGGAATTCCTGCGCCCGCCATATCTCCAGCGGCCGCAGTTCCGCTCCGTCGTCGCCCAGGGATACCGCGAACATCATGCTCCTTCTCGAACCGCTTGCCTCGCCTGCGCGACCGGTGCCGGTTGCGCCGCCTGCGGGATCTTCGCATGCGGCGGCCCGGATCCGGATTCGGGAGGCTCGATGCTGATCCGCGGCAGCAGCCGGTCCAGCCGGCGCGGCAGCCACCAGTTCGCCCCTCCCAGCAGGTGCATCAGCGCGGGCACCAGCAGCGTACGGAGGACGAAGGCGTCCAGCAGGACGGCGGCGGCGAGCGCGATGCCGAACATGGCGATGACCCGGTCCCCGCTGAGGACGAAGGCGAGGAAGACCGAGATCATGATCACGGCCGCGGAGTTGATCACCCGGCCGGTCTCGGCGAGGCCCACCCGGACGGCCCGCCGGTTGTCACCGGTCTCCAGCCACTCCTCGTACATCCGCCCCACCAGGAACACCTGGTAGTCCATGGACAGCCCGAAGAGCACGGACACCATGATCACCGGCAGGAACGGTTCGATGGGCCCCGAGCTGCCGAGCCCGAGCAGTTCGCTCCCCCAGCCCCACTGGAAGATCGCGACGACGACGCCGAACGAGGAGGCGACGGCGGCCACATTCATCGCCGCGGCCTTCAGCGGAATGCCGATCGACCGGAAGGCCAGCAGCAGAAGCAGACAGCCGAGCCCTATGACCACGCCGACGAAGAGCGGGAGCTTGCCGATGATGACCCGGGCGAAGTCGTCGTAGCCGGCGGTCACTCCTCCGACGTGGGCCCGGAGCGAGTTGTTCTCCTCGGCCTTCGGCAGGACGTCCGTGCGCAGCCGGTCGACGAGCTCGCTGGTCTCCCGGGACTGCGGCGACGACTTCGGTACGACGGTGACGAAGGCCGTTCCGCCGCTGCTGTTGTACGTGACCGGGCCGACCGAGGCCACGCCCTCTGTGGACCGCAGTGCGGCGGGCAGGGTGTCCATCGCGAGCCGGTCGTCGGCGCCGTCCAGCTGTGCGGCGATGGTCAGCGGTCCGTTGACGCCGGGGCCGAATCCGTCGGCCAACAGGTCGTACGCCTGCCGGGTGGTCGACGAGGAGGGGTTGTTGCCCTGGTCGGAGGTGCCCAGGTGCAGGGAGAAGGTGGGCAGCGCGAGGACCAGCATCACCACGGCGGCACACGCCCCGAGCAGCTTGGGGTGGCGTTCGACGAAGGCGGACCAGCGGGCCGCGAAGCCCGTGGGCGCTTCGGGCTGCGGTCCGTGCTCGGCGAGCCGTCTGCGCTCGCGCCGGCTCAGCGCCCGCGGGCCGATGAAGGAGAGCAGGGCGGGCAACAGGGTCACGGAGGCGGCCACGGTCAGGACGACGGTGAGCGAGGCCGCGATCGCCACACCGTTGAGGAAGCCGAGCCGCAGGATCAGCATGCCCAGCAGCGCGATGCAGACGGTCGCCCCGGCGAAGACGACGGCGCGGCCGGTCGTCGCGACGGCGGTCTGCGCGGCCTCGGTGACCGACAGGCCTCTGCGCAGTCCTCTGCGGTGTCTGGTGACGATGAACAGCGCGTAGTCGATGCCGACGCCGAGCCCTATCAGCATGCCCAGCATGGGCGCGAAGTCGGCGACGGTCATCAGATGGCCGAGCAGTACGGTGCCCGCGTAGGCGGTGCCGACGGAGACCAGCGCGGTGGCGATGGGCAGCATGCTGGCGGCGAGCGAGCCGAAGGCGAGGAACAGGACGACCGCCGCGACGACGACCCCGACGGCCTCGCTGAGGTGGACGGAGGGTGCCTCGGTCAGGGCGACGGCGGGGCCGCCCAGCTCCACCTGGAGGTGGTCCCCGGCGGCCGCCTTCGCGGTGTCCACGACCGCCCTGACCTGCTGCACCGGGATGTCCTCGACCTGATGGTCGAAGGTGACCGCGGCGTAGGCGGTGTGTCCGTCGGCGCTGATCTGCGCGGTGCCGGACGCCCCGTAGGGTCCGGTGACCGCGCCGACCCCGGGCAGTTCCTCGACCGCGTGCAGGGTCCGGGTCATCGTCTGCCGGACGTCGTCGGCACGCACGGTCGAGTCGGAGGTGTGCCAGACGATGGTGTCGGTGTCACCGCCGAGATCCGTGAAGCCGCTCCTGAGGAGCTCGGTGGCCCGGCCGGACTCCGTACCGGGCACCTCGTAGTCGTTGGTGTACGCGGAACCCGCGAAGCCCGCCGCGGTGGCCGTGCCGCCGAGGGCGAGCAGCCAGATGAGGACGGCGACGAGACGGTGCCTGATGCACCAGCGGGCGATGGCAGCCAACGGACGTGCTCCCTGCTGGTTCGTGGTCCTTTGCCGGTACAAAGCATGAATGACCCACAAAGGACACATGACCTGAGAACCGTCACTCTGGCAGCCGAAAGTGATTCTTTGTCCCTTTCGTGGCCTTACTCACAATGACCGCGGGGCTTGCCGCGGCCCCCTTCGCAACGGCGATCCGGCCACCTCACCCGGCCCGTTGTTCCTCCGCCTCCAGTTCTTCCTCGAACTGCTCCTCGATCTCCGAGATGCCCTTCGTCACGGTCTTTGCCAGATGGGCGGGGCAGGTCAGCGTCTCGCTCCTGAAGCCCTGACCGGAGTCCGGGCCGGGGGCGGGGCATGTGTCGGGGGCGTAGAGGTGCGCGATGCGTGCCAAGCGGTCGGACGTGCGCTCACGGCCGGGCGCATGACCGTCCTCGTGGTCGCATGCGCCGCCGGGCAGGGTGGTGGCAGCGGTACGGAGGATGCCGAGGATCTCGCGGGCGATTCCGTACGACAGCTCCAGGGAATCGGCCGCCGTGCCCATCAGGAGCAGCAGGACGGTCCGGTCGAGCGCGGGTCCGTCCGGGCCGAGCTGCTCGTACCGCCGGGCCGCCCAGAGCGCCGCCTCCTCGGAGGCCGTCTCGTCCCTGAACGGGACGTGCCGCTCGCTCAGCGGCTCGATGTCGAGCCGGCCGTCGGGGCGCAGATACACCGGATCCAGGTGTGCCGTCTCCCGGGTGCCGAAGAGTCTGTCGACCGCTTCGCGCAGATGGTCGCGGGCCTCGACGGCGAGGGCGCGCAGGAAGCTGGTGCACGTCCATGCCTCCGGCGAGGCCCCGTATCCGTCCTCGTGTTCCTCGCGCAGGACGGCCCGGCCGCCGGGGCTCTGCAGGTGGATGCCCTCGGAGGCCTGCTCGGCGCTGCCGGAGCGCAGTGCCGGGTGCTCGCCGTCCGCGTGCGCGCAGTCCTCGTCCGGCAGCAGCGGCAGTACGGACTCCAGGCCCTCGATCATGTCGTCGAGCAGCGACCGCTGTCTGATCCGGCCCGACCCCGCGTACCAGCAGTTCGCGTGGGCGACGACGACATAGCCGGCGAGAGCGGCCCGGGAGAGATCGCCGGGCGGTCCGGCGTGGATGTCCAGGTCCCAGAACGGATCACCGTTCGGATAGTCGTTGAGCACACTGCCCAGGCTGCGGATGTAGCGCTGGTGGTCTTCGGGGATGATCTCGGGGATGCCGCCCGTGCTGCCCGGCAGGATCACATCGGCGGCCGTCCGCGCCCATCCGGCGGCATTGCGGGGGCAGGCGTCGGCCCCGTCCCACTCGTCGAGCGGAACCTGCACGTCCGGCGCGTCGAGCAGCCCGTCCGTGTCCGTGTCCCACTCCTCCAGGCTGTCGGTGTACGGATGGGCCGCGTGCCCGCACCCGCCGGCCCGAAGACCTTGCTCGTCCATGGCCTCGGCGGCGGCGCCGAGCGCGTCCACCACGGCCCGCTCGACGGCCGCGCCGCGTCGCCCGAGGACGTATCGCGCCATGTTCACCAGCCCGAAGGTCAGCAGGACCGCCTGCTCGCCGTCCGGTTCGGCGGCGAGCAGGCGGGCGCACTCCAGGACGACGGGGTCCGCCTTCTCGGGGGCGGCGCCCGCCGTGACTCCGTCCCATTTCTCGATCAGTTCGTTCATGATCAGGGACACGCGGGCCTCGCCGCGGTGGTTCCGGCGGACGCCGAACTCCTGTGCGAAGGAACTGCCGGACGGTCCGTCAGCCCGAGACGCTCGCCCGGCCGTTCTCGATGTGCCCCATCAGCCGGCGCCGGAACGCGTCGTCCCCGTCGACGGTGACGTCCAGGTCGTACCAGCCGTGCGCGTCGGCCGCCGAGTGCACCACCGTACGGCTGCGCCCCGGCTTGACCTTGACGGTCCGGGTCCAGTCCCGCAGGTCCGCCTCGTCGACATAGCCCAGTGGCCGCACCGTGAAGATGAGCGTCGTCCGCCCCGTGTTGCGCAGGGTGAGATGCAGATCGCGCTCATGGGCGTCGACCCTCGACGCCACCTCGGCCCCGGCCGAGGCACCGTCCTTCGCGGGCCCGGCGAACTCGCGGCGGAAGCCGTTCGGCCCCGTCACCGTGAACCGGTAGGCCGCACCGGTGACCGGCACCGTCCACTGCGCCGTGCCCTTCACGTCCCGGTGCTGCGGTACGGGGAACTCACCGGCGTACGGATACAGCGCGAAGTGTGCCGAAGAGCGCCCCGTGTTACTGAGGGCCACCCGCACCGCGCCGTCCACCACCTTCGCCTGCGCGTCCGGCTGGTACGGCAGCGCGCGGGCCGGGCGTGCGCCGGGCTCCTGCTCGGGCATGTGCTGCACGGCCGGCGGCTTCGGCGCCCAGCGGCCGCTGAACGGCGGGATGGCGCCCGGCTGCTCCACCTCGGGCCGGCGGCGGGCGCGCGAGAAGTCGAAGGCCGAGGTCAGGTCGCCGGTGACGGTGCGCCGCCAGTCGCCGATGTTGGGTTCCTTCACCCCGGTCCAGCGCTCCAGGAAGCGGATGACGGAGGTGTGGTCGAAGACCTCGGAGCAGACGTAGCCGCCGATGGTCCACGGCGAGACGACGAGCATCGGCACCCGCATGCCGAGACCGGTGGGCTTGCCCTCCCACTGCTCCTCGGTCACCTCGGGCGAGGCGACCGGCGGCGGCACGTGGTCGAAGAAGCCGTCGTTCTCGTCGTAGTTGATGAAGACCGCGGTGTGCCGCCACACATCGGGGTGCTTGCCCAGCGCGTCCAGGACCTTGTAGACGATCGTCGCGCTGTGGATCGGCGAGGAGACGCTCGGGTGCTCCGAGTCGACGGCCGAGGGCACCAGGTAGGAGACCTCGGGCAGGGTGCCCGCCGCCACGTCCTTGGCGAACTCGTCGGCCAGCGTCCCGGTCTCCACCCGGCGCAACGCCCGCTCGAAGAGGCTGCGTTCGGCCTTGTCGAGGGTGGCGACGCCCTCTTCCAGCAGGCCGAACAGCCGCTCCCGCTCGGTGGCGTCCGCGTCGCGCACCGCGGCGTAGAACGACTCCATGTACGTGTGTCCGCCGGTCTTCGCGAGCGCCTTGCGGGCGATCGCCTTGAAGGTGGCGAAGAACTCGATCTGGTTGTCGGTGAAGTTCTCCCACTCGGTGTACGTGCGCCAGCTGTGCCCGGCCTTCTCCAGCCGCTCCGCGTACGTGCCCCAGTCGTAGCCGGGGTGGGTGGCCTCGTCGTACGCGTCGTTGCCGACGGCCCGCTTGCCGTTCGGCTCGTTGCCCGTCTTCCCGCTCCACAGGTGGTTGCGGTTGGGGCTGGTCGAGGAGTGGATGGAGGAGTGGTAGGCGTCGCAGACCGTGAAGGTGTCGGCCAGTTCGTAGTGGAGCGGGATGTCGCGGCGGTCGTAGTACGCCATGGTGGCGGCCGTCTTGGCGGTCACCCAGCCGTTCATCCACCCGCCGGCCCACGCCTTGCCGCCACCGCTCCAGGAGTGGTCGAGCGCGCCGATGTACTGGAGGTCCTTCTTCTGCGTCTCGGCGGCGTCGCGCACCGGGAACGGCAGCACGGAGGTGCCGAGCGCCGCGGGCTGCTCGAAGACCGGCTTGCCCGAGGGCAGCTCGACGGCGTTGCGGTCACCGAAGCCGCGTACGCCCCGGAGCGTCCCGAAGTAGTGGTCGAAGGAACGGTTCTCCTGCATCAGGATCACCACGTGCTTGATGGCTCCGAGCCCGTCCCGGCCACCGGACCCCGCCGAGTGTGCCGGCTGCGCGGCGATCGCGGCCTGCAGCGAAGGCGGCAGCAGCGACCCCGCCGCCGCGGCGCCGAGCGCACCGCCGCCCAGCGCGAAGAGCCGTCGCCGTGAAATGTCCGTGGTCAAGTTGAGCCTCCCGAGTCAGGTCGTACAGCCGGGAAGCTAATCAAGCCGGGTGACCTGCGGAAGGATTTCGTACGGCTCCATGGTGAACGTCCAACAGGTCCTGCCGGAAAGTCCAAGGGGCGGCGCACCCGTGGTCGTGGGTGCGCCGCCCCTTCGGGGACGAGCCTGCGGAGAGGGCTCAGCCCTCGACGCCGAGCTTCTCCAGGATCAGCTCACGCACGCGGGCCGCGTCCGCCTGGCCACGGGTGGCCTTCATGACCGCGCCGACGAGCGCGCCCGCCGCCGCGACCTTGCCGCCGCGGATCTTGTCCGCGATCGCCGCGTTGGCCGCGATGGCCTCGTCGACGGCCGTGGACAGCGCGCCCTCGTCGGAGACGACCTTCAGGCCGCGCTTCTCGACGACGGTGTCCGGGTCGCCCTCGCCCGCGAGGACGCCCTCGATGACCTGGCGGGCCAGCTTGTCGTTGAGGTCGCCCGAGGTGACGAGCTCGGCCACCCTGGCGACCTGCACCGGGGTGATCGGCAGTTCGTCGAGGCCGCGGCCGGTCTCGTTGGCGTTACGGGCCAGCTCGCCCATCCACCACTTGCGGGCCTGGTCCGAGGGGGCGCCCGCGTCGGTCGTGGCGACGATCAGGTCGACCGCGCCGGCGTTGAGGATGGACTGCATGTCGTGCTCGGAGACACCCCACTCCTCCTTGAGCCGCGCGCGGCGCAGCCGCGGCAGTTCGGGGAGGCCCTTGCGCAGTTCCTCGACCCACTCGCGGGCCGGGGCGACCGGTACCAGGTCGGGCTCGGGGAAGTAGCGGTAGTCCTCGGCGTTGTCCTTGATGCGGCCGGCCGTGGTGGAGCCGTCCTCCTCGTGGAAGTGCCGGGTCTCCTGCACGATCGTGCCGCCGGAGGACAGCACGGCCGCGTGGCGCTGGATCTCGAACCGTGCGGCACGCTCGACGGAACGCAGCGAGTTCACGTTCTTCGTCTCGGAACGCGTGCCGAAGGTCTCGGTGCCGTTGGGGCGCAGCGACAGGTTGACGTCGCAGCGCATCTGGCCCATCTCCATGCGGGCCTCCGAGACGCCGAGCGCCTTGATGAGCTCGCGGAGCTCGGCGACGTACGCCTTGGCGACCTCGGGGGCCCGTGCACCCGCGCCCTCGATCGGCTTGGTGACGATCTCGATGAGCGGGATGCCCGCGCGGTTGTAGTCGAGCAGGGAGTGGGACGCACCGTGGATACGGCCGGTGGCACCGCCGACGTGGGTCGACTTGCCGGTGTCCTCCTCCATGTGGGCGCGCTCGATCTGCACCCGGAAGATCTCCCCGTCCTCCAGCTGGACGTCCAGATAGCCGTTGTAGGCGATCGGCTCGTCGTACTGGGAGGTCTGGAAGTTCTTCGGCATGTCCGGATAGAAGTAGTTCTTCCGGGCGAAGCGGCACCACTCGGCGATCTCGCAGTTCAGCGCGAGGCCGATCTTGATGGCGGACTCGACGCCGATCTCGTTGACGACCGGCAGGGCGCCGGGCAGGCCGAGACAGACCGGGCAGGTCTGGGAGTTGGCGTCCTGCTTGAGCTCGGTGGAGCAGCCGCAGAACATCTTGGTCTTGGTGCCGAGCTCGACATGGACCTCCAGGCCCATGACGGGGTCGTAGGACGCGAGCGCGTCCTCGTACGACACCAGGTCGGTGACAGTCACGGTGAAACTTCCCTCTCAGCCCAGCAGTACGTCGTCATCGCCGAGGCGCTTGAGCTCGCGCAGCAGCAGGGCGACACCGGTGGCGATGGCGGCGGCGGAGACAACGGCGTCGATCAGTCGGAGCGTGTCGTGCTCGTGGCGTGCCTTCTTGGCCTGCTTGAGCACGCCGACCGCACCGAAGGCGGTGGTGCCGATGGACAGGTACGTTCCGGTCTTGGACTTCTTGAAGCCCTTGGCCTTGGTCAGTGCGCTCACAACGACGGAGCCTCCTCCAGCAGCGGGTGACCCCACTTTTCCACGAAGGCGGCCTCGACGGCGGCTCCGACCTTGTAGAGACGGTCGTCCTTCATGGCGGGGGCGATGATCTGCAGCCCGACCGGCAGGCCGTCCTCGGGGGCCAGGCCGCAGGGCAGCGACATGGCGGAGTTGCCCGCGAGGTTGGTCGGGATGGTGCACAGGTCCGCGAGGTACATCGCCATCGGGTCGTCGGCGCGCTCGCCGATCGCGAAGGCGGTGGTGGGCGTCGTCGGGGAGACGATGACGTCGACCTTCTCGAAGGCCTTCTCGAAGTCCTGCGTGATGAGGGTGCGGACCTTCTGCGCCGAGCCGTAGTACGCGTCGTAGTAGCCGGAGCTGAGTGCGTACGTACCGAGGATGACGCGGCGCTTGACCTCGTCGCCGAAGCCGGCCTCGCGGGTGAGCGCGGTGACGTCCTCGGCGGAGCGCGTGCCGTCGTCGCCGACGCGCAGCCCGTAACGCATGGCGTCGAAGCGGGCCAGGTTGGAGGAGCACTCGGACGGCGCGATCAGGTAGTACGCCGACAGGGCCAGGTCGAAGGACGGGCAGTCCAGCTCGACGATCGTGGCGCCCAGCGACTTGAGCAGCTCGACCGACTCGTTGAAGCGCTGGACGACGCCCGCCTGGTAGCCCTCACCGGCGAACTGCTTGACGACGCCGACGCGCATGCCCTCGACGCTGCCGTTGCGGGCGGCCTCGACGACCGGCGGGACCGGGGCGTCGATGGACGTCGAGTCCATCGGGTCGTGCCCGGCGATCGCCTCGTGCAGCAGGGCCGCGTCCAGGACGGTACGGGCGCAGGGGCCGCCCTGGTCCAGGGAGCTGGAGAAGGCCACCATGCCGTAGCGGGAGACGCCGCCGTAGGTGGGCTTGACGCCGACGGTGCCGGTGACGGCGGCGGGCTGGCGGATGGAGCCGCCGGTGTCCGTACCGATGGCGAGGGGGGCCTCGTACGAGGCGAGCGCGGCGGACGAGCCGCCGCCGGAGCCGCCCGGGATGCGGGTGAGGTCCCAGGGGTTGCCGGTCGGGCCGTAGGCGCTGTTCTCGGTGGAGGACCCCATGGCGAACTCGTCCATGTTGGTCTTGCCGAGGATGACGACGTCGGCGGCCTTCAGCTTCTTGGTGAGGGTCGCGTCGTACGGCGGGATCCAGCCCTCCAGGATCTTGGAGCCGACGGTGGTCGGCATGTCCTGGGTGGTGAAGATGTCCTTGAGCGCGAGCGGGACGCCGGCCAGCGGGCCGAGCTTCTCGCCGGCCGCCTTCTTGGCGTCGACGGCGCGGGCCTGCGCGAGCGCGCCCTCGCGGTCGACGTGCAGGAAGGCGTGGACCTTCTCGTCGACCGCGTCGATCCGGGCCAGGTGGGCCTCGGTGACCTGGACGGCCGTGAGCTCGCCGGAGGCGATCCTCGCGGCGATCTCGGCGGCGGTGAGCTTGATGATGGTGCTGTTGTCCGTCATGGCTGTTTAGTCCTCCCCCAGGATCTGCGGCACCTTGAAACGCTGCTGCTCCTGGGCCGGGGCGCCGGAGAGCGCCTGCTCGGGGGTGAGCGACGGACGGACCTCGTCCGCGCGCATGACGTTGGTCAGCGGCAGCGGGTGGGAGGTCGGCGGTACGTCTTGGTCGGCGACCTCGGAGACGCGGGCGACCGCGCCGATGATGTCGTCGAGCTGACCGGCGAAGTGATCGAGCTCTTCGCCCTTCAGCTCCAGACGCGCCAGCCGGGCGAGGTGGGCGACCTCCTCGCGCGTGATGCCAGGCATGCAGCGATCCTCAGGGGTTGGTGTGTGGTTCTGGCCGGGGGCCGGCGGCACATTTCCATCGTCCGTCCGGAGGACGGGCCGCGCGGCGTCTGGTGCGTGCGATCGCAAGGCGCCGGAGCGCCCTCGTGGCGGAGCCACGTGGGCGATTCGGCAACGCGGCGAGCGTGTGTGCCAGGCGTCGCGCGGCAGGTGGAAATGTGCCGCCGCCCCCCAATCCTATGGGGTCGCCCGCCACCACTCCCGCCACCCGGGCGAACACCCTGGTCGGACGAGGATCTCCGGCTCCCGCGCCGCCTCCGGCCCGGCCTCGCGCCCGGGGGCGGAGGGCCACCGGACGCGCCGCCGGTGGCCCCTGCGGGCTCAGGTCGTCGCGGGCTCGGGTCGTCGCGGGCTCAGGTCGTCGCGGGCCGTGAATTGACCGGGCGGCCCGGCTGCCGCTGCTCCAGCTCCGGCGGAGCGCCGGCCGCGGCCGCTGCTGCGGCGGCCGCGGCGGCCAGCTCGGCCGGCCGCCGCCAGCCGTGCTCGCCCCGCGCCCGCAGCCAGGCCGTGGTCTCCTGCGGCGGCATCGCCGCGGCGACCAGCCACCCCTGCACCGCGTCGCAGCGCAGATCGCGCAGCCGCTCCCAGGTCTCGTCGTCCTCGACGCCTTCCGCGACGACCAGCAGGCCCAGCGAGTGGGCCAGGTCGATCGTGCAGCGGACGATCTCCGCGTCCTCATTGTCCACGGCCAGCCGGGCGACGAACGAGCGGTCGATCTTCAGCTCGCTGACGGGCAGCCGTCGCAGATGGACGAGTGAGGAGTACCCCGTGCCGAAGTCGTCGAGGGACATCTTCACGCCGTGCCCGGTCAGTCCGGCGAGGGTGTCGGCGGCGCGCTGCGGGTCCTCCAGCAGCACGTGTTCCGTTATCTCCAGCTGCAGCGCTCCGGCCGGGACGCCGTGCCGGGCGAGCCGGGCAGCGACGCCGCCCGCGAACCCGGGGGTGTGGACGTCGCGCGGGGAGACGTTGACGGCGACCGGGACGAAGAGGCCCTGCGCCCGCCACCGGGCTACCTGGGCCAGCGCCGTCTCCAGGACGTACTCCGTGAGGTGCGGCATGAGGCCGGACGACTCGGCGATGGCGATGAACTCGTCCGGGGGGACCCTGCCGCGCTCCGGATGCACCCAGCGCACCAGGGCTTCGAGGCCGGCGACCTGGCCGTCGAAGCGGACCTTCGGCTGGTAGTGGAGCTCGACCTCACCGGCGTCCAGCGCGCGGCGCAGATCACCCAGGAGCCCGAGCCGGTCCGGAGTGTTGCTGTCCCGCTTCGACTCGTAGACCTCGACGCCCGTACGGTCCCGCTTGGCCTGGTACATCGCGACGTCGGCGCGCCTGAGCAGCCCTTCGGCGTCCAGTGCGTGGTCCGGGTACACGGCGACCCCGGCGCTGGCCTCCAGCACCAGGGTCAGACCGTCGAGATCCAGCGGGGAGGACAGCTCGGCGACGAGATGGCGGGCGACCCGCTGGGCGCTGGTGGTGGAGTCGGCGGTCGGCAGGAGCACCGCGAACTCGTCGCCGCCGAGCCGCGCGGCCTCCGCGCCCCGGGGCAACGCGAGCCGGAGGCGCTCCGCTATCTGCAACAGCAGCCGGTCCCCCGCCAGATGGCCGAGGGTGTCATTGACCGCACGGAAACGGTCGAGGTCGATCAGGACCAGAGCGGATCTGGCACCGACGGACTCGGCGTCCTCCAGGGCCGTCCAGGTGCGCTCCAGCAGCCACTGCCGGTTGGGCAGTCCGGTCAGCGGGTCGCGCAGCTGCTCCTCGGCCCGGGCCCGCGCGATCCAGAGGGCGGAGTCCAGGGCGATCAGCGGGACCGCGAAGAGCGGCAGGAGCAGAGGGGTGGCCATCGCGACGACGCAGATCAGCGGTGCGATGCCGAGCAGGGCGACCGCGACCAGGCCCTGGCGCAGCAGGGCGGTGCGGGCGACGGTGGGCAGTCCGCCGCCCTGGGGAGCCTGGGCGTACCACAGCAGGACCCGGGTGACCAGGAGATAGGCGGAGGCGGCCAGGAGGACCTCCGGGACGGCACCGATGCCCCAGTGGAGTGGGTACCACGGTGATTCGACGGTCTGCACCTCGCCGAAGGCGGCGAGCACCAGGGCCGCCGCGCCTATCCCCAGGATGTCCACCGCGCCGTGCAGCAGCCCCTGCCACCACCGGTGTCTGCGGGCGACGCCGACGAGGACGACGACGACCAGGCTGACCAGCCCGGCGGGCACCCAGCCGTAGAGCAGCAGCACGGCCAGGGTGAGGGAGGCCCCGGAGCCGGTGCCGCCCCACCAGCGGTCGCGTCCGAGCGCGACGAGATGGCCGACGATGATCCCGGTCAGGACGGCGAGGGACCAGCCGGCTCGGCCGTCGGGGAAGAGCGCATGCCCTTCGTTCACGGTCCGGTAGAAACCGGTCGCGATCTGAACAACGGCGATCGCGATGACAACGGCACCCACTTTTGGTGTGAGGCCGACGAAACCTTGCAGCCGCGACACCGGTGCGGCGCTCTCGGTCGGTTTCATTCCGTCCCTCTCACAGCCGGCGGTGCCGATGTCACCCGATGGTTCCGTTCCATGCCGCCACGACCCGGTTTCCCACCCCGCGGCCGGGCACGGCAGGTGCACGTCTCAACAGTAGGCCGCGGAAGGCTTCTACGGGCAGCGCTCTGACGCTCTTGCCCGAATGCGGACCGACCATCCGTCAGCATCTGCTATGCGCCGATCGGGTGAACCGGACACCACGCGAAAATCTTGCCCCTGTCTGTACCGCCGCGCCCCTTATCCGCCTCCTTGTTCTCCATGTGCCTGCCGGAGCGTCCGCCGCCAAGTCCCTGCCCCGCGCCGTCGGTCCAGGACAGGAATCTGTCCTATTCCGCCGGTTCTCCCACGGGAACGGCCGCCTCGCGCGCCGCATCCGGACCCTGTTCGAGCAGTACGGCGAAGCCGTCCTCGTCCAGCACCGGCACCTTCAACTGCATGGCCTTTTCGTACTTCGAACCGGGGTTGTCACCGACGACCACGAAGGAGGTCTTCTTCGAAACGGAACCTGTCACCTTCGCTCCGCGGCTCTGGAGCGCCTCTTTCGCGCCATCCCTGGTATGACCGGCCAGCGTGCCGGTGACGACGACGGTGAGCCCATCGAGCGGGCGCGGCCCCTCCTCCTCCCCCGCCCCCTCGTCGGCCATCCGGACCCCGGCCTCCCGCCACTTGCGCAGGATCTCCCGGTGCCAGTCCTCGGCGAGCCACTGCTTCACCGATGCGGCGATGATGGCCCCGACCCCGTCGGCCTCGACCAGCTCCTGCTCCGTCGCCTCGTCGATCCGGTCGATGGAGCGGAACTGACGGGCCAGCTCCGCGGCGGCGATCGGTCCCACGTGCCGGATGGACAGCCCGGTGAGGATACGGGCGAGCGGTGCCTCCTTGGCGGCGGCGATGGCGTCGAGCATGGCGAGGGCGTTCTTCTTCGGCTCGCCCTGCTGGTTGGCGAAGACCCAGGCGGTCTTCTCCTCGCCGGTCTTCGGGTCGCGCTTGGGCAGCCCGCTGTCCTGGTCCCGGACATAGGCCCGGATCGGCAGCAGCTGCTCGACGGTCAGCCCGAAGAGATCGCCCTCGTCGCGCAGCGGCGGCTCGGCGGGCTCCAGCGGCTTGGTCAGGGCCGCGGCGGCGACGTAGCCGAAGTGGTCGATGTCCAGGCACTTGCGGCCCGCGAGATAGGCGAGGCGCTCGCGCAACTGGGCGGGACAGGAACGGGCGTTGGGACAGCGGACGTCGATGTCGGCTTCCTTCATGGGCCGCAGCTCCGTACCGCACTCCGGACACTCGGCGGGCATGACGAACGCCCGCTCGGTGCCGTCGCGGAGGTCGACGACCGGGCCGAGGATCTCCGGGATCACGTCGCCCGCCTTGCGGAGCACCACCGTGTCCCCGATGAGGACGCCCTTCGCCTTCACCACGTTCTGGTTGTGCAGGGTGGCGAACTCCACCTCGGAGCCGGCCACTTCGACCGGCTCGACCTGGGCGTACGGCGTGACCCGGCCGGTCCGGCCGACCCCGACCCGGATGTTGACCAGCTTGGTGTTGACCTCCTCCGGGGCGTACTTCCAGGCGATCGCCCAGCGCGGGGCGCGCGAGGTGGAGCCGAGCCGGCCCTGGAGCGGGATCTCGTCGAGCTTGACGACGACCCCGTCGATCTCGTGCTCCACGGAGTGCCGGTTCTCACCGAAGTACCTGATGAACTCCCGCACCCCGTCGAGGGAATCCACCACCTTGTTGTACTTGGCGGTGGGCAGGCCCCATTCACGCAGCAGCTCGTAGGCGTGCGAGAGGCGGTCGATGTCGAAGCCCTCCCGGGCGCCGATGCCGTGCACCACCATGTGCAGCGGGCGGGTGGCGGTGACCTTCGGGTCCTTCTGGCGCAGCGAACCCGCCGCCGCGTTGCGCGGATTGGCGAACGGTTTGTCGTCTGCCTCGACGAGCCGGGCGTTGAGCTCCTCGAAGGCCTCCATCGGGAAGAAGACCTCACCGCGGATCTCGACCAGCGCCGGGATGCGCTCGCCCTTCAGCCGGTGCGGGATCTCCGCGATCGTACGGACGTTGGGAGTGATGTCCTCGCCGGTTCGGCCGTCGCCGCGGGTGGCGGCCCGGGTGAGCCGCCCGTGCTCGTAGGTGAGGTTGACCGCGAGGCCGTCGACCTTCGGCTCGCACAGGAAGTGGTAGTCGCCGGTGCCGACCTCCTTGGCGATCCGCTCGCCCCAGGCGGCCAGCTCCAGGTCGTCGAAGGCGTTGTCCAGCGAGAGCATCCGCTCGCGGTGCTCGACGGAGGTGAATTCCGTCCGGTACGGGCCCGCGACCTTCTGCGTCGGCGAATCCGGCGTACGCAGCTGCGGGTACGCCTCCTCCAGCTTCTCCAGCTCGCGCATCAGCCGGTCGAACTCGGCGTCGCTGACGACCGGCTGGTCGCTCACGTAGTACCGGAAGCGGTGCTCCTCAACCTGTTCGGCGAGGAGCATGTGCTGCTCCTGGGCCTGTGCGGGCACCGTCGTCTGCTGTTCGCCGGCCATCGTCTCGTCCTCCCGTTACCCGTTGCCCCGTTACTCAGGGTTGTCTGCGAGCGATCTCGCGGCCCGGACGCAGTGGGCGAGCGCGGCGCGCGCGTACGCGGGCGAGGCACCCGCGAGCCCGCACGACGGGGTGATCACCACGGATTCCGTAAGAGTCCCCGGATTCAGCCCCAGCCTGCGCCACAGCGTCCTGACACCCATGACGCTACCGCCCGGGTCCGACAATCCGCCCGAGGCCGGGTCGGTGCCCGGCACCACTCCGAGGAAGAGCTGGGTGCCGCCCTCGACGGCTTCACCGATCGCTTCCTCCTCACGCTCGGTGAGCAACGAGAAGTCGAACGAGATGCCCTCGGCCCCGGCACGGCGCAGCAGCGCGAACGGCACCTCGGGCGCGCAGGTGTGCACGAGCGTCGCCGCGCCCCCGCCCGCCGCCAGGACGTCGCGCAGGGTGCCCTCCACGACCTGGCGGTCCACGGCCCGGTAGGTGCGGTAGCCGCTGGCCGTCCTGATCCGCCCGCGCAGCACGCCGGTCAGCGACGGCTCGTCGAGCTGGAGGATCACCTCGGCGCCGGGCACCCTGCGGCGTACCTCCGCGAGGTGGGCGCGCAGCCCCTCCGCCAACGAGCCCGCCAGGTCGCGGCAGGCCCCCGGGTCGCCGAGCGCGGCCTCCCCGCCCCGGCGTTCCAGCGCGGCGGCGAGCGTCCAGGGCCCGACGGCCTGGACCTTGAGCGGTCCCTCGTACCCCTGGGTGAACTCCTCCAGGGCGTCGAGGTCCTCGCCGAGCCAGGACCTGGCCCGCCGGGTGTCGCGTCCGGGCCGGTCGCTGATCCGCCAGCCGCTGGGCTCGACGTGCCCGTACAGGTCGACGAGCAGCCCGACGGTCCGCCCGATCATGTCCGCACCGGGCCCGCGGGCGGGCAGTTCCGCCAGGTACGGCAGGCCCTCGCCGTCCCCGAAGGAACCGGTGACGGTCTTCGCCGCCTCCCGTGCGTCTCCCCCGGGCATGGACCCGATCCCGCTGGCCGGGCAACCGCTGAACTTGCTCTTCTCGCTCACACGGGAAGCCTAGGGCGTCGCCTCGGAAGCGTCGCCGCCCGGCCCTGCGGGGGTCAGCGTCCGGGGCGCACCGTGAGGTCGTTGACCTCGGCGTCGCGCGGCAGGTCGACGGCCATCAGGATCGTGGTGGCCACCGACTCCGGGTCGATCCAGCGGGAGGGGTCGTACTCCCTGCCCTCCTGCTGGTGGACCTTGGCCTGCATGGGGCTGGCGGTACGCCCCGGGTAGACGGAGGTGACCCGGACGCCGTTGGCGTGCTCCTCGTGGCGCAGCGAGTCGGCGAGGGCCTTCAGGCCGTGCTTGCTCGCGGCGTACGCGCTCCACTCGGCGTGTGCGGCGAGGCCGGCGCCCGAGTTCACGAAGAGGACGTGGCCCTGGGCGACGCGCAGCTGCGGCAGGAGGAGCCGGGTCAGCTCGGCGGGCGCGACCAGGTTGGCGTTGAGCTGGAAGTGCCAGGCCTTGGGCGTGAGGTCGCCGACGCTGCCGAGCTCCACGACGCCCGCGATGTGCAGCAGCGAGTCGACCCGCTCCGGCATCGCCTGCTGGGCGAACGCCCACGAGAGCCGGTCCGGATTGGAGAGGTCGCCGACGAGCGTGCGGGCACCGGGGTGCATCCCGGCCAGTTCCTTGGCACGGCCGGCGTCGCGGGCGATCAGCACGGTCTCGTCACCGCGCTCCAGGAGACGACGGGCGACGGCGGCTCCGATGCCGGAGCCGGCACCGGTGATGACATGAGTGGGCATGCCGACCATGATCTCACCCCCGCCGCCCCGTCACCGCAGGCCGGACCACTCCTCCAGGTAGGCCAGGGCGCCCACGCCGTCCTTGGCGAAGAACACCAGCTCGGCCAGCGGGACGGGCAGGAAGCCCTCGTCCTCCATGCGCTGGAACTGCTGGCGCAGCCCGTCGTAGAAGCCCGCCGTGTTGAGCAGGACGACCGGCTTGTCGTGCTTGCCGTGCTTCTTCAGCTCCAGGATCTCGGTCGCCTCGTCGAGCGTCCCGGTGCCGCCCACCATGATCACGACCGCGTCGGCCTTCTCCAGGAGCAGTGCCTTGCGCTCGGCGAGATCGCGCGCGAACACCATCTCGTCCGCGTGGGCCCGCGCCTTCGCGGCCAGGAAGTCGACCGACACCCCCACCAGCCGCCCGCCCGACTCCTGGACCCCGTCGGCGACGACCTTCATCAGCCCGCTCTCCGAGCCTCCCCAGACCAGGGTGTGTCCGCCCTTGCCGATGAGCTCGGCGAATTCGCGGGCGGGCCGGGTGTAGCGCTCGTCGAGGTCGGCGGCGGAGAGAAAAACGCAGATCTTCATGGACCCACCGTAAGGGCCACCACCGACAGCCCCGGCGCCCGGTGGGAAACCGGCCACCTTGAAGGGCCGGGGAAGAATCCGGTCCGCGAAACGGCTGACCCTTGTATGACTACGTCACCAGGACACCGCATCACGGTCGAGCCCGGCACCGAGCATGTACGTGTGGTCCGCGACGGGCAGGTGCTCGCCGAGAGCCGGCGCCCGCTCGTCCTGCGCGAGACCGGCTGCCCGGTCCGCTACTACCTGCCGCCCGAGGACGTCCGTACCGAACTCCTCACGGCCTCGGACACCCGAACCCATTGCCCGTTCAAGGGAGATGCCTCCTACTGGTCGCTCCCGGACGCCGCGGATCTCGTCTGGGCCTACCCGGAGCCGAAGCCCGAAGTCGCCGCGATCAAGGACCACTTCTGCTTCTACGACACCGGGACCGTCAGCGACACCACGTCCGGCTGATCGTCAAGAACGGTCCTGACCTGGGCAATCGAAGAACTTCAGAAAAACTTCGGCCCGAGCGATGAGTTTTCGCGGGCCCGGCGGTCCACCCTCGCATGGACAAGATTCTCTCCCGCGACGGCACCATGATCGCGTACCGGCACCGGGGTGAAGGGCCGCCGGTGATCCTCGTGGGCGGCTCGCTGGGCACGGCGGCGACCGAGGCGCCGCTGGCGCGCCTGCTCGCGCCGCACTTCCACGTCGTCACGTACGACAGGCGCGGCCGCGGCTCCAGCGGCGACAGTGGCCCGTACGCGGTGGAGCGCGAGATCGAGGATCTGGCCGCGCTCGTCTCCGCGACGGGCGGCCGGGCCTCCGTCTTCGGCATGGGCGCCGGCGGGGCCCTGGCCCTGGAGGCGCAGGCCGCTGGCCTCCCCGTGGACCTGCTGGCGGTGTACGAACCGCCCTACACGCCGAGCGCCTCGGGCCTGCAGTACAAGGCGTGCTGCACCTCCCGCCTGCACCGGCTGCTGTCCACCGGGGACCGCGCGGGGGCCGTCGAGCTGTTCCTGTCCGTGACGGGCGTGCCGGCCGACATGATCGCCCGGATGCGCCGCGCCCCGCTGTGGAGCGACCTGGTGGCGATGGCCCACACCCTCGCGTACGACGACGCGCTGCTCGGCAACGGCGCGATCCCGGCCGCCCGGTTCGCCTCCGTCACGGCCCGCGCCCTGGTGATCTGCGGCGGTTCCAGCCCCACCCCCGCCCGCCAGTCCACCCGCGCCCTCGCGGAGACCCTCCCCCGCGCCCGCCACCGCACCCTGACCGGCCAGACCCGCGACCTGGCCCCGCAGGCGGTGGCCCCGGTGCTGACGGAGTTCTTCGCCAGGAGCGTCCCGCTGCGCCAGGTGTCCTGAACCTGCGGCGGCGCCCCGTGTGTTCACGCCCGTACAGGGGTCGGACGTGGCCGCGCGGGGCACCGCCGCGTCCCCGGCCGGACACCACTGTGTGGGCGTGGCTCCGGCGACCGGCAGGAACCGGTCAGCCGGACGTCGCCACCGCCGCCGTCTCCCGCCGCACCGTCGTGGCGATCGTCGCCGAGCCGACCACGCGGGTGCCGTCGTAGAGGACGACCGCCTGGCCGGGGGCCACGCCCCGTACCGGCTCGGTGAAGGTGACGTGCAGGGTGCCGTCGACGAGCTCCGCCGTGACCTCGGTCTCGCCGCCGTGGGCGCGGAGCTGGGCGGTGTAGGTGCCGGGGGCGGTCGGGGCGGTGCCGCACCAGCGGGGCTTGATGGCGGTGAGGGCGGTGACGTCCAGTGCTTCGACCGGGCCGACCGTCACCGTGTTGTTCACCGGGGAGATGTCCAGGACGTAGCGCGGCTTGCCGTCGGGAGCGGGGTGGCCGATGCGCAGGCCCTTGCGCTGGCCGATGGTGAAGCCGAAGGCGCCCTCGTGGGTGCCGACCTTCGTGCCCGACTCGTCGACGATGTCGCCCTCGGCGGTGCCGAGCCGGCTCGCCAGGAAGCCCTGGGTGTCGCCGTCGGCGATGAAGCAGATGTCGTGGCTGTCGGGCTTCTTGGCGACCGCGAGGCCCCGGCGCTCGGCCTCGGCGCGGATCTCGTCCTTGGTGGTGAGGGTGTCGCCGAGCGGGAACATCGCGTGGGCGAGCTGCTTCTCGTCCAGGACGCCGAGGACGTACGACTGGTCCTTGGCCATGTCGGAGGCGCGGTGCAGCTCGCGGCTGCCGTCCTCGCCCAGGACGACGGTGGCGTAGTGGCCGGTGCAGACCGCGTCGAAGCCCAGCGCGAGGGCCTTGTCCAGGAGCGCGGCGAACTTGATCTTCTCGTTGCAGCGCAGGCACGGATTGGGCGTGCGGCCCGCCTCGTACTCGGCGATGAAGTCGTCCACGACGTCCTCGCGGAAGCGTTCCGCCAGGTCCCAGACGTAGAACGGGATGCCGATGACGTCCGCCGCGCGGCGGGCGTCGCGGGAGTCCTCGATCGTGCAACAGCCGCGCGCCCCGGTACGGAAGGACTGCGGGTTCGCGGAGAGGGCGAGGTGCACACCGGTCACGTCGTGGCCCGCCTCGGCGGCGCGGGCCGCGGCGACGGCGGAGTCGACACCGCCCGACATGGCGGCGAGCACACGGAGGGGGCGCTGGGAAGTCTCAGTCATAGCTCCACCAGGGTACGGGGCGCCGGGAACCGAACGCTCTCGGATATGCGTTGTGGATCACATGGGGACCAAGGGGACACCGGGCGCCAAGAGTTCCGGGGGCGCGAAGTCCGGGCACGGCGTCAGCCGGCGCGGGCTGCTGATCGGCGCCGCCGTCACGGCCGTGGGCGCCGCCGCGCTGGCGCGGGAGGAGCTGGAGCGTGCCTGGTGGCGGCTGCCCGGGGTGGAGAAGCCCCGGACGCCCGGCGAGGTGGATTTCGCGCGGGCCCAGTGGATAGCGGCGTCCTCGGCGAACTGGCGGCGGGCCGACCGCCCCGACGACTACACCATCGACCGGGTCGTCATCCATGTCACCCAGGGCAGCTACCAAAGCGCGGTGAAGGTCTTCCAGGACCCGGGACACGGAGCGGCTGCGCACTACGTGGTGCGCAAGGACGGCCATGTGACGCAGATGATCCGTGAGCTGGATGTGGCGTTCCACGCGGGGAACAGGTCGTACAACGAGCGCAGTGTGGGGATCGAGCACGAGGGCTTCGTGGACCGGCCGCAGGACTTCACTGCGGCGATGTACGGGGCCTCCGCGCGGCTCACGGCGGCGATATGCGGGCGGTACGGGATGCCGGTGGACCGGGAGCACATCGTCGGGCACGTGGAGGTTCCGGGAACGGACCACACCGATCCGGGCAGGCACTGGGACTGGGACCGGTATCTGAAGCTGGTCCGGGCGGCGGGCAAGAAGTGACCGCGGGGCCCGTCCGGTCGCCGCCGGACAGGCCAGGTCCTGCAGGGCTCAGCTGAGGCCCGCGGTGCGTGCCCGCTCCACCGCCGGGCCGATCGCGCGGGCCACCTCGTCGATGTCCTGCTTGGTGGACGTGTGGCCGAGCGAGAAGCGCAGGGTGCCGCGGGCCAGGTCCGGGTCGGTGCCGGTGGCCAGCAGTACGTGGCTGGGCTGGGCGATCCCGGCGGTGCAGGCGGAGCCGGTGGAGCATTCGATGCCCTGGGCGTCCAGCAGCAGGAGCAGGGAGTCGCCCTCGCAGCCGGGGAAGGTGAAGTGGGCGTTGGCGGGGAGCCGGCCGCCCGGGGCCGGGTCTCCGCCGAGGACGGCGTCGGGCACGGCCGCCAGCACGGCCGCGACCAGTTCGTCCCGGAGCCCGCCGATCTCGCGGGCGAACTCCTCCCGCCCGTCGGCGGCCAGCCGCCCCGCGAGGGCGAAGGAGGCGATGGCCGGCACATCGAGGGTGCCCGAGCGGACGTGCCGCTCCTGGCCGCCGCCGTGGAGCACGGGTACGGGGGTGTATTCGCGGCCGAGCAGCAGCGCGCCGATGCCGAACGGGCCGCCGATCTTGTGCCCGCTCACCGTCATCGCGGCCAGTCCTGACCGGGCGAAGTCGACTTCCAGCTGCCCGAACGCCTGTACCGCGTCAGCGTGCATCGGCACGTCGAACTCACGGGCCACGGCAGCCAGTTCACGTACCGGCATGATGGTGCCGATCTCGTTGTTGGCCCACATCACGGTGGCCAGCGCGACATCGTCGGGATCACGGAGGATCGCCTCGCGCAGCGCGTCCGGGTGGACGCGTCCGTGCCGGTCGACGGGGAGGTATTCGACGTTCGCGCCCTCGTGTCCGGCGAGCCAGTCGACGGCGTCCAGCACCGCGTGGTGCTCGACGGGGCTGGCCAGCACCCGGGTGCGGCGGGGGTCGGCGTCGCGGCGGGCCCAGTACAGGCCCTTCACGGCGAGGTTGTCGGCCTCGGTGCCGCCGGAGGTGAAGACGACCTCGCTGGGGCGTGCGCCGAGGGCATCGGCGAGGGTCTCTCTCGACTCCTCGACGGTACGGCGGGCCCGGCGCCCGGCGGCGTGCAGTGAGGACGCGTTGCCGGTGACGGCGAGCTGGGCGGTCAACGCCTCGATCGCTTCCGGAAGCATCGGCGTGGTCGCGGCGTGGTCGAGGTAAGCCATGGTGGGCTCGATTCTACGAGCCCGGGGCGGGGCGTACGGCGGGCGCATGGTGCCCCGGCACCCGCGCACGGCCGGGTGCGGTCTTCCTCGCCCCGTTCCCGGGCCCGTCCGGGCGGGGAGGGCGTCGGGCTCCGCGCCCGGTTCAGCCGGCGAAGTTCCGGGCGACGAGGCCGTCGCCAGTGATGAGGAGGGGCCGCTCGGCCCCGGTGATTCCGCCGGTACGCGCGGTGGAGCACACCGTGTCGTTTTGGCGACATGTCGCAAGCACGGCACCGGAAAGGTCTGGTGCGGCGATCAATGGGGGCCCCAGTCTTGAGCCGCACCGCGTGTCCGTTTCCTTGCCTCCTGGAAAGGTTCCGATGCACATACGGCATCGCTCTGCCGCCGTTCTGGCAGCAGGCGTCCTCGTCGCCACCCTGTCTCCCCTCTCCTCCGGCGCGATCGCCGCCCCGGCACCCGCCTCCGTCGGCGCGAACTCCGCCGGCCGCCCCCAGGTCAGCTCCGTCACGCTCGTGACCGGTGACCGGGTGCGGCTGGAGACCTTCCCCGGCGGCCGGAAGGCCGTCTCCGTCGAGCCGGCCTCGGGCGCTTCGCAGGCCGACTTCACCCAGCTGGAGATCGACAAGCAGCTGTACGTGCTGCCCCGCGCAGCGCTCCCGTACATCGCCTCCGGCAAACTGGACCGGCAGCTGTTCAACATCACCTCCCTGGTCAAGCAGGGTTACGACGACGCCCACACCTCCGCCATCCCGCTGATCGCCCGCTACACCGGCGGCACGAACCCCACGTCCAAGGGAGCGCCCACCGGTTCGCGCAAGGGCCTGGTCATCAAGAGCCTGCGCGGCTCGGCACTGAAGGCGGACAAGAAGCAGGCCGGGCGCTTCTGGAAGGCCATCGACGACGACGCGCTCGCCAGGAGCAGCGCCGAGGGCGGCGCGAAGAACGCTGCCGAGAACTCTTCTTCCAAGAACTCTGCTTTCAAGAACGCGGCCTTCGAGGGCGGCGTCGAGAAACTGTGGCTGGACGCGAAGGTCCACGCCTCCCTCGATCGCAGCACCGCGCAGATCGGTGCGCCCGAGGCGTGGAAGGCCGGCTACGACGGAAACGGCGCGACCGTCGCCGTCCTGGACACCGGCGTCGACGCCACCCACCCCGACCTGGCCGGGAAGCTCGGCGAAGTACGCAACTTCACCGACGAGCCCACCGCGAACGACGGCCACGGCCACGGCACCCACGTCGCCTCCACCATCGCCGGCAGCGGCGCCGCCTCGGGCGGCTCGCGCAAGGGCGTGGCACCGGGGGCACGGCTGCTGATCGGCAAGGTGCTCGACGACAGCGGCTCCGGCCCGTACTCCGCCATCCTGGGCGGCATGGACTGGGCCGCCCACTCGGGCGCCGACATCGTCAGCATGAGCCTGGGCGGCCAGCCCACCGACGGCACGGACCTCCTCAGCCTCGTCCTCGACGGCCTCAGCGAGGAGACCGGCACCCTCTTCGTCGTCGCGGCGGGCAACACGGGCTCCGACTACACAGTGGGTTCCCCGGGCGCCGCGGCGAGCGCGCTGACCGTGGGCGCCGTCGACCGCGACGACAAGCTGGCCCCCTTCTCCAGCCGCGGCCCGCGCGTCGGTGACAACGGTGCCAAGCCCGACCTCACCGCTCCCGGCGTCGACATCGTCGCCGCCCGCGCGGCCGGCACGTCCATGGGCCACCCGGTGGACGCGGCCTACACCGCCGCGTCGGGTACGTCCATGGCGACCCCGCACGTGGCGGGCGCGGCGGCGATCCTGGCCGGGCGCCACCCCGACTGGAACGGCCAGCAGCTCAAGGACGCGTTGATGAGCACGACGCGTACCGCCCCCGACCAGACGGCCTACGAGCAGGGCACCGGCCGGGTGGACGTGGCCCGCTCGGTGCGCCAGCAGGTGCGCGCCACCGGCACCACCACCTTCGGCTCCCTGGCACCGGACGCGGGCCCGCGGCAGGTGAGCGTCACCTACACCAACGACGGCGACGCGCCCGTCACGCTCGCCCTGGACACCACCTTCGACAAGCTCTACGGCTCCCCGGCCCCGGCAGCCGCCATGAGCACCCCCGCGCAGGTCACCGTACCCGCCCACGGCACTGCCGACGTGGCCGTGACCCTCGACCCGCCCGCGCTGCCGGAGGGCGTCTACGGCGGCCGCCTCACCGCGACCTCGGCCGACGGGCAGACCGTCACGCACACCGTTCTCTCCGCGACGAAGGACCCGGTCACGCACAAGGTCACCGTGCGCGGCATCGACCGCGCCGGGCAGCCGGCGACCGTCTTCCCGCTGATCCTGCTGGGTCCCACGGGCCGCTTCGACGTCATCCAGGAGGTGCCGGCGGGGCAGAGCCTGACGGTGGACCTGCCCGAGGGCATGTACTACCTGCACGGCGTCATCACGCAGGCGACGGAGGACAACGTCACCAACAGCCTGGTGGTCGACCCCCGACTGCGGGTGAGCGGCGCCACGGACCTGGTGCTCGACGCACGCAAGGCGGTCCCCGTGGAGATCCGGACCCCCAAGCCGGCCGAGCAGCGGGGCCCGCTGGTCTTCTCCACCCACTGGAAGACCGGCGACCGGGAGTTCGCCAGCTTCTTCACCAGCGGACACAGCGGCGGACAGCTCCTCTACGTCACGCCCACCGAGGAGTTCACCGAGGGGACCTTCGAGTTCACCTCCCGCTGGCAGCTGACCGCACCGATGCTCCGCGCACGCGCGATCTCCGCCACCGCCGCGGCCGGTGCCCCTGTCCGTCTGCTCCACAACTCCCCCGCCGTGGAAGGCGTGCGGCGCCTGCGGGTGGTGGACGCCGGGCACGGACGCCCCGAGGACTACGCGGCGCTGCGCGCACGGGGCACGGACGTCCGCGGAGCGGCGGTGCTCGTGGAACTGGAAGGGGTGGAGTACGACGAGGCGGTGGCCTCGGCCGCTAGAGCCGGAGCCGCGGCCGCCGTCACCACCGCCGGCGGCAACAGGTACGCGGCCGCGACCTGGCAGCCGGTGAGCCAGCGGCTGCCCGCGATCGGGCTGTACGCCTCCCCCGCCACCGCGGAGCGGCTGCGCGCGCGGGGCACCGTGCTGGAGTTGAAGGGGAGCCCGGAGAGCCCCTACCTCTACGACGTCGTGCAGGTCTCCGAACAGCGCGTCCCCGAGCGCGTGGTCCACAAGGTCGGGCCGGAGAACACGGCCACCGTGGTCTCGCGCTACCCGGACACGGGCGGGACACGCTACGTCACGGAGAACCGGGAGTCCTGGCGTCCGTGGGAGGGCGAGCAGGTGTTCCTCCCCATGCGATCCCGGTACGTCCGCACCGGGCAGGCGCGGACGGAGTACCTGAGCGGTCCCGCCGACACCCGGTGGCTGCACTGGGTCAACCCCCGCAACACCTGGGCGATCCACGCGGTGGGGACCGGCATGCTCGGCCCCCTGCGCACCTACCGGCCCGGTGAGCACGCCACGGAGAGCTGGTACGCCCCCGTGGTGCGCCCGGCGATCCCCCGAGGTGTCGAAGGACTCGCCCTCCGCAAGGGCGACCAGCTGACCATAGGGATACCCGAGTTCACCGACACCGCCTTCGGCCACTACGGCTACGCCCTGCCCCGCACGGGCGCCGACACCCCCTACCCCGACGAGACCCGCGCCGTACTGCGTCGCGACGGCGAGATCCTCGCTGAAGGCCCCCGCGCGTGGGGCGCCTTCCCCGCGGGCGGGGACGACGGCCGTTACCGGTTGGACCTGGACGTGAAGCGCACCAGCCCCGAGGGCACCCTCTCGCGGGCCACCAGCACCCGCTGGTCGTTCACGGCCCCTCGCCCGGCCGAGGGCAAGGAGTCCCTGATTCCCCTCCTCCAGCTCGACTACGACGTAGCCACCGACCTCCAGGGCTCCGCCCCTGACTCCGGGTCCTTCGCCTTCGGAGTGAGCGCCCGCCACCAGGACGGTCTGACGGGCCGTTCCGTGAAGGGCATGGAGGTGTCCGTCTCGTACGACGACGGCGGGCACTGGCGGGCGGCGACGACTTCCGCCCGGGGCGACGGCGCCTACCGTGTCCGGGTCACCCACCCCTCGACTGCTCGCACCAGCGGGTACGTCACGCTGCGGGTCCGCGCCTGGGACGACGCGGGCAACGAGGTGACGCAGGAGATCGAGCGGGCGTACGCGCTGAGGTAGTACGCGGGATCCGGAAGCCGCGACCGGCCCCGGTCGCGGCTTCCGTGCGTCCTACGACAGCCAGTCGCGCCGCGCCGCCTGCCACACCAGCTGCGTACGCGTCTTCGCGCCCGCCCGCTGCATCAGCGCGGTGATCCGGCGCTGCACCGTGCGGTGGCTGACACGCAGTTGGGTGGCGATCGCCTTGTCCGCCACGCCGGCGACGACCAGGGAGAGCAGGTAGCGCTCGTCGTCGGCGAGACTGCCGCCCGGTCCCATGCCGCCGGCGAAGTCGGCCAGCTCGCCCGCCTCCGTGACGTGCAGCGGGGTCCCCGCAGCCCACTGGATGTCGAACAGGGCGACGAGGGCGTCCAGGAGAGTACTGCTGCGGATGATCGCGGCGGTCGGCTCGCCGCGGGCGCCGGTCGTGCTGCTCGGCATCAGGGGGCAGACGGCGACAGAGCTGTCGACGATGACCATGCGCACGGGGAGTGTGCTGGTGGCGCGGGCCGTTTCACCGGCGCGGATGCCCTGGGCGACGTTGTCGACCATGCCGGGCTGTTCCAGGCAGGCACGTTCGTAGATCGCCTCGTAGCGGATGCCCTGGGCGAGCAGTTCGAACTCCTCGTCGTTGTCCTGGGCGCGCAGCGCCACGGGATCGGCCTTGCAGAACCACCGCAGGTCGCTGCGGGCCCCGTAGGCGAGTTGGCGCAGCTGCTGACGGATGGCGCCGGCCCCGGTGATCACCTCGACCAGTTGCCCGGCGTCATGGCGCCGGGCGCCCGCCCGGTACTCCTCGGCCAGCTGTTCCACTCCACGCCGCGCCCACTCCAGCGCTTCTTGGCCACGCGCCAGCAGGGGCTGCAGCGCCACGTCCGGCGGGACGGGTACGTACCGCATGCCGCCGTCGCCCGGCAGCCGCCCGACCAGGCCTTTGTCATGCAGGGAGGACAGAAGCGACGCCGCCTCGCGTTCCCGGATGCGGAGCCGTTGGACGATCTCGTCCACGCCCGCGCCTCGTACCTCCACCAGGTGGCGGTAGACCCGCTCCTCCGCCGCCCCGATCCCCGCTATCTCCAGCACGCGCCCTCTCCCTCCCCGCAGCCCACCCCAAACGGACGCCCACTGTGCCATCCATGATCGAAATCGAACAGGATGCGGGCGGCCCTGCCGGGCGATCAGAAGACAACACAGTTCTCGCGAGCCCGAGGCGGAACGTACGGCGGGCGCATGGTGTCCCGGGGCCCGCGCACTGCGGCGGGGTCCGCTCCGCCCGGTTCAGCCGCCGAAGTTCCAGGCGACGACGCCGTTTCCGGTGACGAGGAAGGCGAGGACCACGAGGTCGGCGACGCCGAGCGCGAGCCCGAACAGGGCGCGGCCGCAGCGGGCGGTGGACCGGACGAGGGCGAGGACCGCCATCACGATGGCGGCCGGGCCGAGCAGGATGTTCATCACCAGCAGGCCGACGAGCCCGAGCACGAACGAGGCGACGGCCAGTCCGTCGGCGTCCCGGGTGGGGCGCCGGGCGGGGGCGGCCGGGCCGGGGGTGCCGGCCGGGTCGCAGGAGGCGAGGGGCCGTGCGGCGGTTTCGGAGCGGCGGGCGATCGCGGTGAGGGTCATGGGGGCGGGCTCCTTCGGGTCGGGGTGCGGTGCGCAGGGCGCCGCGGCGGCGGTGCGGCCGGTCTCACGAGGAGCGGCGACGCGCGCCCGGCCGCTCGCGTACGGCGAAGACCAGCAGCCAGCAGCCGATCAGGGCACCGAGCACGAGGGAGAGCGCGGGCGGGATCTGGGCCACCGCGCCCAGCACGATCCCCAGCAGGAGCAGGGCGACGACGAGGACGATCATGTTCAGCCTTTCCGCAGGCTCTCCACGAGCACTTGAGAGTACGACTGTTCACTGACTTGTCAGTCTAGACCCGTTCACCACTTCCCCGCCCCGGAGAACAGTTGTTTACTGAATGGCATGAGTCACACCGTCGGCGTCCGCCAGACCCAGAAGCTGAGAACCCGTCAGGCACTGCTGGATGCCGCACTCGGACTCCTGGAGCATCAGAGCCTCAGCAGCCTCGGGCTGCGCGAGGTGACCCGGGCCGCGGGCGTCACGCCCACCGCCTTCTACCGGCACTTCGACGACACCGCGGCGCTCGGTGTGGCGCTCGTCGATGAGGCGCTGGGCAGCCTGCACGGGATGATCGGGGCGACGCTCGCCGAGACCGGTGACAGCGAGGAGCGCCTGGACCGCAGCATCGAGCTGATCATGCGCCATGTCGGCGAACAGCCCGCCCACTTCCGCTTCATCGCCCGTGAACAGCACGGCGGCGTCGGCCCGGTCCGCGAGGCCATAGCGGCCCAACTGCGGCGGTTCGCCGAGGAGGTGGCGGCGGCGCTCGCCGAGGAGCCGGAGTCCCGGGGCTGGAGCGAGAGGGACCTGCTGATGCTCGGCGGCCTCTATGTCGACCACATGGTGATCACCGCGTCGGCACTGCTGGACGCGGGGCCGGAAGGCGAGCGCGAGGTGGCCGGAGTGGCCCGCCGCCGGCTGAGACTGGTCACCCTCGGCAGGCTGCACTGGCTGGACGACGCGGGCGGAGTCGATACCCCTTAGGGTCTTTCGTACGGATCAGGGCGCGCCCGCCTGCCCGTACAGCGCCACGACCGCCGCCGCGTGGCGGGCGAGGACGTCCCGCGCCTCGGGCGGCGAGAGCACCTCCACATTCGGTCCGAAGGAGAGCAGGGAGCGGGCCCACTCGACCGAGTCGACGGCCAGTTCGGCCCGCAGCCACTCCCCGCTCTCCTCCGGGCACGGCTCCCCCGTCAGCACCCCGGCGTGCAGGCGTACGAACAGGTCGAGCCGGGAGCGGTGCACGCGCATCCGCAGCCGTACCCGCCCCGGCCGCTCCTCGACCTGCCTGCGCAGTGCGTCCCACAGGCCGGCCAGCTCCACCCCGGGCCGGCGCACGACGGTTTCGTCCATGAGCGTGGCGCGCCGCACCCGGTCGGCCCTGAAGAGCCGGGGCTCCCCGTCCCGGTCCGCCACCAGGTACCAGACACCCGCCTTCACGACGAGGCCGTACGGATCGACGGTGTAGGTGCGCGGGGTGCTCGTACCGCTGTGGCGGTAGCTCAGCCGCAAGCGCCGGTCGGCGAAGACGGCCTCGTGGAGTTCGGCCACGTCGACGGCCGGCTGCGGGCCGCTCATCCAGCGCACCGGGTCGACCAGGATCCGCCTGCTGGTCAGTTCGGCGGCGGGCCGGTGCGGTTCGGGCAGGGCCGCCATCACCTTGCGCAGCGCCGACCCGAGCGCTTCGTCGAGGCCGAGCGCGGCATGGGCGCCCTCGGCGGCGAGGACGAAGAGGGCGCGCGCCTCGTCGGCGGTGAGCCCGGTGACATCGGTACGGAATCCCGGCAGCAGCGCGATGCCGCCGTGCCGTCCCCGCTCGGCGTAGACCGGGACGCCGGAGGCGGAGAGCGCCTCGATGTCCCGGTAGATGGTGCGTACGGAGACTTCGAGGCGCTCGGCGAGCTCGGTGGCGGGCACCAGGCCGCGGGTCTGGAGCAGCAGGAGGATCGAGAGCAGCCGGTCGGATTTCACCTCACCAGCTTCCCCCGTCGTCGCCTCTGCTCCCGCCCTCCCCCGGCCGCCGCCGGACGTCAGGAGCGCGGTGCGCGCGCCAGCTGGCGGGACTGGGCCACCAGGCGGTCCGCACTGTCCCAGACGTCCGCGTCCTCCTCCAGGAAGCCTCCCGCGAGGTTGCGGGTGGTGATGGAGACACGCAGCGGTCCGGGGGCCGGGCGGCAGCGGATGTGGGTGGTGAGCTCGATGGTCGGCGTCCAGCCCTTGAGGCCCAGCTCGAACGAGGTGGGCGGCAGCGCGTCGACGGTGAGCAGCAGCGAGAGCGGGTCGGCGTCGCGGCCGTCCGCGAGGCCGAACCAGCCGCGCATCTCGCCCTTGCCGGAGGGCTGCCCGATGGCCCAGCCGATCGTCGCCGGGTCGAGCCTGATGTCGAGCCGCTCGGTGATCGCGGAGCTGCCGGGGATCGGGGCCGGGCCGTCGCTCGGGCCGAGGCAGTGCTCCAGCGGCGGGATGGCCGGCGGCTTCGCCGAGGTGCGGACCTCGTCGGAGAGGCCGTCCAGGTCGCCGTAGGTGGCGATGACCCGGATGCGCTCGACCTCGGTGCCGTCCTCCGTGTACTGGAAGAGGGACGCCTGGCCGGTGGAGAGCGTGCGGCCGGTGCGGACGGTCTGGGTCCGGATCACCGCGGGGCCGGGGACGGACGCGGTGAGGTAGTGCGCGGAGACGGAGAAGGGGTCCGGGTGCGGCAGGGCCTCGCCGAGCGCGCGGCCGAGCATGGCCAGCAGGTAGCCGCCGTTGACGGCGTTGATGATCGTCCAGCCGGCGGAGAGCTCGGCGTCGTAGACGCCCTCTTCGCGAAGGGTCACGGCGGTGTCGCGGTCGAACTCGCTGTTCCCGATGGTCGCCGGTCCGGCCTGCGCCGCCCGCTCTGCTGCCTGTTCTGCTGCCTGTGCCATGCGAGGCACCGTACACCGATCGTATTACTGAGCGGTAGCTTTTTTGGCGGGGATCACAGCACCGGATCGCTGGGGCCGCAGCCCCGCCTCAGGTGGTCGCGGAGCTCTCCTCGGCCGTCGCGGACTTCCGGTTGTAGGCGCGCGGGGCCCGCCAGTGGTAGCGCATCGACAGCAGCCGCAGCACGAAGGCCGCGATCACGGCGGTGCCGCTGGTGAACGCGTCGAGCACCCCGAAGCGGATGCACAGCACGGTCGTCGCGGCGCCGACGATGGCGGGCACCGCGTACAGATCACGGTCCCAGCGCAGCAGCGAGGGCACCTCGTTGGCCAGTACGTCACGCAGCACACCGCCGCCGACCGCGGTGGCGAGCCCCAGGGCGGCCGACGCGGTGAGGCCCAGGCCGTAGTCGTACGCCTTGACCGTGCCCGTGACGCAGAACAGCCCGAGGCCGGCCGCGTCGAAGACATTGACGCCCACCTGGATCCGCTCGACGTGCGGATGCAGGAAGAACACCAGGACGGCGGCGAGGAGCGGGGTGGTGAAGTAGCCGAGATCCGTGAACGCCGCGGGCGGGACCGCCCCGATCACGATGTCACGGAACAGCCCTCCGCCCAGCGCGGTCACCTCGGCGAGCACCGCGATGCCGAAGACATCGAAGTTCTTGCGTACGGCGAGCAGAGCGCCGGAGATCGCGAAGACGAAGATTCCGACGATGTCGAGCGCATGCTGGACGGAGGGCGTGAACAGTTCGTTGAGCACCGGGCAATTGTGCCGGTACTACTCCTTCGTGCCGTCCTCCGGCGTATCGGTCGAGTCGGCGCCGCCGCCCGCCTCGGCCTCGGCGGCCTCCGGCTCGGCGGCATCGGGCTCGTCCGCCGGGGGCTTGTGCACCTCGACGATCTCGATCGCCTCGCGCGCCGCCGCCGTCACCGTCTCGCCCGGCACCTGGTCGGGTGCGTTCTCCGGGTGGTGGCAGGCCACCTGGTGCCCGGTCTTCAGCGCGGCCAGCGGCGGCTCCTGCGTCTTGCAGACCTCCGTCGCCTTCCAGCACCGGGTGTGGAAGCGGCAGCCGCTGGGCGGCGAGATCGGCGAAGGCACGTCGCCCTTGAGCAGGATCCGCTCGCTCTTGGCCGAACGGCGCTTAGGGTCGGGGATCGGGACCGCCGAGAGCAGCGCCTTGGTGTACGGGTGCATCGGCGCCTTGTAGAGCGACTCGCGGTCGGCCAGCTCCACGATCTTGCCGAGGTACATCACCGCGATCCGGTCCGAGACGTGCCGGACGACCGAGAGGTCATGGGCGATGATCACGTACGTGAGGCCGAGCTCGCTCTGGAGGTCGTCGAGCAGGTTCACCACCTGCGCCTGGATCGAGACGTCCAGCGCCGACACCGGCTCGTCCGCCACGACCAGCTTCGGGTTGAGCGCGAGCGCACGGGCGATCCCGATGCGCTGGCGCTGACCGCCGGAGAACTCGTGCGGGTAGCGGTTGTAGTGCTCGGGGTTCAGGCCCACGACCTCCAGCAGCCGCTGCACCTCCTTCTTCACCCCGCCGTCGGGCGTGACGCCCTGGAGCTTGAAGGGGGCGCCCACGATCGTGCCGATCGTGTGGCGCGGGTTCAGCGAGGAGTACGGGTCCTGGAAGATCATCTGCATGTCCCGGCGCATCGGGCGCATGCCGCCCACGCCGAGGTGCGTGATGTCCTTGCCCTCGAACTCGATCTTCCCCGCGGTGGGTTCGAGCAGCCGGGTGATCAGCCGGCCCATCGTCGACTTCCCGCAGCCGGACTCGCCGACGACGCCCAGGGTCTCCCCCGAGCGCACCTCGAAGTCGATCCCGTCGACGGCCTTCACGGCACCGGTGTTGCGCTGCAGCAGCCCCTTCTTGATGGGGAAGTGCTTCTGCAGCCCGGTCACCTTGAGCAGCACTTCGCGGGAGGCGCTGTCACCGGCCGGCGCGCCGTGCCCGGCAGACCTCTGCGCCGGAACGTCCACGCCCTTGTCCTCGCTCGTCACGGCCTTGTCCTCGCTCACAGCTTGGGCGCAATCTCTTCGGTCCAGATACGCTCCCGCTGCTCCGGCGACATGTGGCAGGCCGCCCAGTGCCGGCTGCCGACCTCCTGGAGCTCGGGCCGTACGGTGCGGGTGATGTCGTCCTTGGGCACGTCCGCGTACGGGCAGCGCGGGTTGAAGGCGCAGCCCGAGGGGATGTTGATGAGCGACGGCGGGGAGCCCTTGACCGGGATGAGCCGGTCGGTCTGGTCGCGGTCGAGGCGCGGCATCGAGCCCAGCAGACCCCAGGTGTAGGGGTGCCGGGGCTCGTAGAACACCTTCTCAGCCGGTCCGCGCTCGACGCAGCGCCCGCCGTACATCACCAGGATGTCGTCGGCGAGCTCGGCGACGACGCCCAGGTCGTGGGTGATGATGATGACCGCGGAGCCGAACTCCTTCTGCAGGTCCCGGATCAGGTCGAGGATCTGCGCCTGGACCGTCACGTCCAGTGCGGTCGTCGGCTCGTCGGCGATCAGCAGCTCGGGGTTGTTGACCAGCGACATGGCGATCATCGCGCGCTGGCGCATGCCGCCGGAGAACTCGTGCGGGTAGCTGTCGACGCGCTTGTCGGGCTGCGGGATGCCGACCCGGTCGAGCATCTCGACGGCCCGCTTGCGCGCGGTCTTCTTGTCGACGCTGTGGTGGACCCGGTACGCCTCCACGATCTGCTTGCCGATCGTGTAGTACGGGTGCAGCGCGGACAGCGGGTCCTGGAAGATCATGGCCATGTCGCGGCCGCGCAGCTTGCGCACCTCGTCGGGGTCGGCGGACAGCAGCTCCTTGCCGTCCAGCCAGATCTCACCGGAGACCTGGGCCTTGCGCTTGCCGTACTGGCCGGCGGTGTGCAGGCCCATGATGCCCAGCGAGGTGACCGACTTGCCGGAGCCGGACTCGCCGACGATGCCGAGGGTCTTGCCCTTCTCCAGCTGGAAGTTGAGCCCGTCGACGGACTTGACCAGGCCGTCGTCGGTCGGGAAGTGCACCTTGAGGTCGCGCACTTCGAGGAAGGCGGTGGGAGCGGGCGAGCCGGCCGGGGAGGGTTCGCCCAGCGCGGCACCGCTCTTGTGCAGTTCGGTCATCCCAGCCTCACTCGCGGGTCGATGACGGCGTACATGATGTCGACGACGAGGTTGGCGACGGCGATCGCGAGAGCCGCGAACAGGGTGACGCCGAGAATCACCGGCAGGTCCTTGCTGCTGATCGCCTGGACCGCGGCGAGCCCGAGACCGGGCAGGTTGAACGTGGACTCGGTGAGGACGGCACCACCGAGGAGCACGCCGATGTCGAGGCCGAAGACGGTGAGGATCGGCGTCATCGCGGACCGCAGGGCGTGCCGGGTGATGACGGTGCCCTCGCCCAGCCCCTTGGCACGGGCGGTGCGGATGTAGTCCTCGCCGAGCACTTCGAGCATGGTGGCCCTGGTGAGGCGGGCGTACATCGCCGCGTTCAGGAAGGCGAGCACGATCCACGGCAGGATCAGGGTCTGGAACCAGGTGCCGATGCCGTCGTCCGTGGAGAGGTTGTCGGCGATCTTCACCCAGCCGAAGTTGTGGACGAACAGGCCCATGGCGACCATGCCGGTGAAGAAGATCGGCAGCGAGACACCGGCGAGCGCGGTGGTCATCGCGGCACGGTCCCAGATGCTGCCGCGCCGCAGCGCGGAGACCACACCGGTGGCGACGCCGCCGAGGAGCCACAGGACGCAGGCGCCCGCGGCGAGCGCGCCGGTGACGGGCAGCGCGTCCTTGAGCGTGGTCCAGACCGGGACCTCCGTGCGGAAGGAGTAGCCGAAGCAGGGCGCCGCGCAGTGGGTGACATCGGCACCGTTCGCGTAGTCGCGTCCCATCGGGATGCCCTTGACGAAGTCCCAGAACTGGACGAGGAGGGGGTCGTCGAGACCCAGTTTGATCCGGATGCCCTGGAGCTGCTCGACACCCGTGGCCTTGCCGGCGAAGAGGACTGCGACGTCCTGACCCGCCCACTTGGGCAGCATGAAGAAGATGACGAACGTCGCGAGCAGTACGACGAGCACCATGATGACTACGGCGAACAGGCGCCGGATGAGATAAGCAAGCACTGTGTGCGGCCCGGCGGTGGCCGGGAACCCCTTGTGGGGGCTCCCGGCCTGTTGAGGGGATCGTGCCGCCCGAACTACTGCCGGGACCGCCCCCGCCACCTCCGGAC
>NZ_JBSFBQ010000052.1:0-48911 GCF_053593015.1 Streptomyces sp. NPDC002403
GCCGCGATGATCCCGGACGCCCGGTTCAACGGCCTGGGCATCGAGATCCGCCAGGTGATCTTCTCCGGAGGCCCGACCGCGTGAACGCCGACCGCACCACCGTCGAGGGCCTGCTGCGTGCGCTCGCGCCGCGGGCCCTCGGCGCGCTGGTGCGCCGGTACGGGCAGTTCGACCTGAGCGAGGACGCCGTGCAGGAGGCGCTGCTCGCCGCAGCGACACGCTGGCCGACCGAAGGCGTCCCGGACAACCCGCACGGCTGGCTGACCACGGTCGCCGGCCGCCGCCTGATCGACGAGCTCCGCAGCGAACAGGCCCGACGCCGACGAGAGGACGCGGTCGCCGCCCGGGAAGCGGATCCGATGTCGCCCGGTCCCGGCGAGCACACTCCGGTCGACCGGGACGACACGCTCACCCTGCTGTTCCTGTGCTGCCATCCGGCGCTGAGCCCGGCCTCGCAGATCGCGCTGACACTGCGCGCGGTCGGCGGCCTGACCACCGCGGAGATCGCCCGGGCCTACTTCGTGCCGGAACCGACCATGGCGGTCCGGATCAGCCGGGCCAAGCAGCGGATCAAGGCCGCCGGCAGCGAGTTCACCATGCCGGTCGGGCAGGACCGGACGGAGCGACTGCGGGTCGTGCTGCACGTGCTGTACGTGATCTTCAACGAGGGTTACACCGCCAGCTCCGGCGACCGGCTGCGCCGCGACGACCTGGCCGCCGAGGCGATCCGCTTGACCCGCCTGCTGCACCGGCTACTGCCGGACGACGGCTCGGTGGCCGGCCTGCTGGCCCTGATGCTGCTGACCGACGCACGCCGGGCCGCCCGCACCGGCCTGCACGGCGAGCTGGTCCCGCTCGACGAGCAGGACCGCTCGCGCTGGGACCGCGGCCGCATCGCCGAGGGCGTCGCACTGGTCACCGATGCGATGACCCGCTCGACGCTCGGCCCCTACCAGTTGCAGGCCGCCATCGCCGCGCTGCACGACGAGGCGCCCAGCACCGGCGAGACCGACTGGCGCCAGATCAACACGCTGTACAAGATCCTGGAACGGCTCGCACCGAACCCGATGGCCAGCCTGAACCGGGCGGTGGCGGTCGCCATGATCGACGGACCACAGTCCGGCCTGGCCCTGCTGGACAGGCTGGCCGCGGACGACCGGATCGCGGACCACCATCGGCTGCACGCGGTCCGCGCACACCTGCTGGAGATGGCCGACGACCTCCCGGCGGCCCGGGAGTGCTACCACCGCGCCGCCCGCGGCACCACCAGCCTGACCGAGCGCCGCTACCTGGAAACCCGTGCCGCCCGACTGACGTCACCCCCCGCTTCCGGCTGACCCGGCCGTCAAGGCCGACGGCGTGGGCGCGCTGAAGGATCCTGTGACCGGCTGCGGCGTACGTGGCGAACACCGTCACCCGGTCCAAGTCCCGTACCCGGGTAAATGGCTCCGCACCCAACAACGTTCGCCCTGCTCACGGCCTCACGGAGGTGTTCGTCGGCGGCGTCCCTGTTCCGCCGGACGATGTAGTGGTGGATCATGCTGCTCTGTTCCTGACGACACCCGTTGATGCTCGCGAGGTCCTGATCCAGCGAGAGGCCAGGACGTGGTCCAGGACGACCGGCGCCGCCCCCTGCGCCGAACCGCCACCCTCCCTGCGCGCGGGTTCCGCTCAGGCGCCGTTGCGCTTCCATTGCGGCCAGTTCTCGGGCGTCGGTCCGTCATCCGGGAAAGAGGCATCGCCATCGACGCGCTTGCGCTCCGTGCCCAGGGAGACGGATTCGTGAGTGGCCGGAAGGAACGCTTGGAGGGCCACGGCCGGGGCATGCAGCAGTGCGTCGCCCTCGGGCGAGCCGAGACCGACGCACACGGTTCCCGCCCGTTTCGTAGAGGGCAAGACGCGCACGTCGCCAGTGCCGACCGCGGTACGGCCCCTGCGCGAGTGGAGCCGTTGCAGGAAGCTCCTTCATCAGGCCCCGGCGCGCACGCGCCCGACGTTTCCCGGCGGGCGGGCGGATGGTGTACCACAGCCGTCGTTCACCATCCACGAACCACTGCGAACAGCTTCGTCGCTCGGGCTCATCGCGAAGCGCGCTGATCAGGACCCCCGGGCCTCGTCAACGTGTGGTCGTGCTGCTCGTGACCGACGGGGGACGGTGTCGTTGCTTGGTTGATCCGATCTCTGACCAACCCGGAGCGTGCTTCATGTCTCTTACTGCAGTTACCCGGCTTGCCGCCGTGTCCTCCGCCGTGATTGCCGCCGTGTCGGTGTGCCTGGGTGCGGCCTCGGCGGCAGCGGCCACCGACACCGCGCAGGTTCGGGCAGTGGAGCAGAGCACCGCCCCGGCCGACGACGACCCGCAGGATTCCGCTCAGTTCGTCCCGCTGGGCAGTCTGCTGTTCTCGGACCGGGCCGTGAAGACGAACGTGAGCCCGGTGCGATGGGATCGCTGACCGAACGCCTTCACCGTGCCCGGATCGCCGGCATTCGGGCCTACCGGGCGCGCCTGCACCCTGACACCCTCAATCCCGCTGGAATGATGTCCACAGCCTCCCGGGAAACAGTCGCAGAGGCGGGTGACGGCGTGAACGGATTCGATGTTCTCGCCGCGGTGGTCGGCCTGCCCGTGAGCACATGGCGATACCGGTGGGAGGGCGACGAAGTGCGCCACCTGGGGCCGATGGCACAGGACTGGCGGGCCCACCTGGGCCTGGGAACCGACGACAAGACGATCTGCTGCACCGATGCGAACGGCGTCGCGATCGTGGCGATTCAGGCACTTCACCGGCAACTCGCGGACCTTCAGGCTGAGGTCAGGGAACTCCGGGCGCAGGAGACCGAACCAGCAGTACACGCACCTGGTGCGGAGACTCCGCGGAGCTGACCGTCTCAACCGCTGGGCCTGGCCGTGGCTGGGTGCAGCGGTTGCACCGGAACACCTCGAGGGGGTGCGTGGTCGACCCGCATGTGCACGGTGTCGTGAAGACCACCGGTTCCACGTCAGACCACCGACCGGTCGGCGAGCCGCGCCACCTCGGTGAAGTAGGCGCGGAACAAAGGCTCGTCGCCGGGCGGCACCTGGAACGCGGGCGAGGTCGAGTACCGCAGAGCGAGCCGGTCGGTGTTGTAAAGGGCGGCCTGCGGATCACGGACCACGCCGAAGTACGGTGTGCCGGGCCGGTCTGGTCTCTTGTAGTGCAGGGACACCCCGAGCCAGCGCAGCGGGACACGGAACGTGTGCGCCGAGCTGTCCAGGTTGAACAGCTCGAACACCCCCCGGTCCACACGCGCGTGCAGGTTCTCGTAGTCGAACGTGAACGGTTCCATGGGGGAGAAGGTACACACCTGGTCCAGAGCCCGTCGTGGTCCTCAGAGGAACACCACTCCCACCACGGCCGTCGCCACGAGCACGACGAACACCAGGGCGCTGAACGTCACCTCCCGCTCTTCCGAGCGCTGCTCGGCGGTGCGGTCCAGGGTGAATTCGGCGGGGTCGGCGCGCGTGTAATGGACCATCACGTCACGGCCGTACGCGCCGGCGGGGTCCGGAAGGTTCGACGTGCAATAGGCCGTGACGGCCGTGCCCTCGAGGGTGGTGAACGACACGACCGGGGTGATCGTGGTCGAGGTGTGACCGTCGTCCTGGTCGACGCTGACGTCCTTGAGGACCGCGACGACCCGTCCCGGGACGGTCTCCATCGCAGCCAGCCTCTCGACGCGGCGGTTCTTGGCGCGTACTGTCCCGGGCAGGTGAACGGCGCCGGAGACCGCCCAGGTCCCGCCGAAGCCGATCAGCGCCCACGGCCACCCCCACTCGAGCGCGGCGAGGACCACCAGCCCGACGTAGACCAGGAAGACCGCGAACCCCGGCCAGCCGAGCCCACGATCGGGCTCCTTCGGTGTGTTGGAGAACTGGTAGGCGTGCGGTCTGCCCCGTGGGTGGCTGACCCCGATCTCCCGGCCCTCCCACGCGGGGGTGATCATCTCGCCGCGCTCACCGTCGTTCGTGACGGTGACCTCCTGACAGGAGGCCGGGTCACGGTAGGAGACGACCACCGATATCCCGCCCTTCCGGGACCCGCCGTGCCGCGGCTCCCGCACCCGCGTGATCCTCCCCGTGAGCCGGACCGTCCGCTGCGCCTTCGTCACCCCGGCCAGCGACCGGACGAACCCGACCACCGCCGCCGCGCCCCACACCGCACACCACAGCGCCAGAAACGTGTCCCACCCCATGCGCCTTTCTCCTCCCGTTGCGATCAACTTCCGCTGCGGCGAAGCACTTTGCCCTGCACGTCCGCCTCCAGCGTTCCCATGTCACCGCCGCCGGTCACCACGACTCCGAGTGTGAGCGAGCCGGTGACGTTGTCGGCGGTGAGCTGCCAGTTCTGCGGAGAGTCGACGCCGAGGGTGGTCCTGGCTTCATCGACCAGACCGGGGATGCGATCGTAGGGCAGGGACTTCGGGTCGAACCCGGCGGTCGTCGTGCCGGTGGGGGAGAAGACGACCGTCAGCAGGTGATCCTGGATGACGACGGTGAGCGCCTGGCGCTTGTCCCCGCCTTCGGCCAACGACGCGACGGCCTTGCGCAGTTCACCCTTGTCCAGCATCGACTGACTCGGCCCCAGCGTGACCGTGCCCGTCGCCGACGTCACGACGGTCGTGGACGACGAGGAGGAGACAGACGGCTCGGGGACTCCGCTCCTGCTCTCAGCGGAGTCGAACAGGTCGGTGCGCAAGAGCACGAGCACGGCGCCCGCGCCGAGCAGCAGACCGAGGAGAGTGAGGAGCCCACCGAAACAGCCCGCCGGGGTATCGATCTTCATGGCAGGACCGGGCACCGAGTCCACCTGGGCCTTGGCCGCCCGCTCCTCCCATTCCGGGGTCGGCCGCTTCACGATCCGTGTCTTCCACGGTCGGTCCGGCGGATACTCCACCACCACGACCCCGCGCACCCGGTAGTCGGTCAGCTCGACGAGGTTGACGTCCTGCCGTATCTCGACGCGGAACGCGGGCGCGCTGTCCGGCGCGACGGACAGCTCGAACCGCACCGGCACGTCGCTGGTCTCACCCCCGAAGGCCTCCAGATCCTCGATCACCGCGAGCGCCGTACGCGGAACGACGGCCGCTTCCCGGGCCCGGCGAGGCAGAGTGGCGAGGAAGAAGACCAGCCCGTAGACCGCAGGCAGGACCAGCCCCGTGACGATCAGCGAAGCCCTCTCGACGATGCAACCGCCGATGAAGGCGGTCAGCGACGCCCCGATCACCCCGCCCGTCAGGAGCCCCAGGGCGAGGTCGGCAGGCGTGTTGTGCGTGGGTGGCGCGCCCGCCGGGATCGTCATGTCGCTGATTGTGCACGTCATGGATGACGACCGACAGACTTGTGGATGACCTCTGCGAGCACGACGGGAGAGCCTCGGCCGTCCTTCTCAAGCGGCATGGCCCACCGCGAGCAGTTCAGGGTAGCGGCGACCGCCGAGCGCCACTGCCGGCATGCACTACTGAGAGGCATGGCTCCGAGTCGACCCTGCTGATCACTGTTCAGATCTCACGCCTGCACCGATGTGACCGCCCGTGCCGAAGATGTCCGCAGGCTGCCCGTCCGGCGTCGCCGTCGTTACCAATGCCACCGGGCAGTCTTCGAGTCGCTGTCCGCCTCGCCGGTGAACCGGTGTTCATCCAGTGCTCATTGACGGTGGTCGTCCGCCGCTGCTGTAATCCCTTCGCCCCCGAAAAACGACGTTCCGCATTGCAGAACAACGGAAGGGTGGAATCAGATGAAGCTGGGCAGGGTCTCGGCGGTCGCGGTAGTCGCGGCCGCGACACTCATCGGGAGTACGGCGTCTCCCGCGATGGCCGCGACTTGGACACGGACGGCGGACTATCAGCGGTGGACAGGGTTCAATGCGCTGGAGCGCGGGCAGGGCGTGGCGACGGACGGGACGTATTTCTACTATGCCGGGCCCGGAGGGATGGTGAAGGCCACCGTCGCCAACGACTCGGAGACCGCATCGTCGGTGGCCCCGATTCCCCGGGAGATGAAAGGGGCGTACGGCAGCGATCACATAGGGGACGTGGAGTACTACGACGGCTATGTCATCGCGCCGATCGAGGATGGTGACAGCGGCTACCAGCATCCGCTGCTGGCGTTGTACAACGCGAGTGACCTGAGCTACACGGGTCGCTATGTGCAACTGCCCCTTGAGCAGATGCCGGGCGGGGTGCCGTGGGTCGCGGTGGACGCTGCTGCGGGACTGGTCTACACCGCACCCTGGGATCAGGATGTCGCGCAGGGCACCAACGAACTGGTCGCCTACAGCCTGACAGACCTGTTGGGTCTTCCGGCCGGTTCGACACTGCCTGTGGTGAAGACCGTGACGCTGTCACAGCCCCTGAGCCGGATCCAGGGTGCCGCGATGTGGCAGGGCAAGCTCTACGCCTCCGTCGACGACTCGGCGAAGTCGGTCTACTCGATCGACATCGGCTCCGGACAGGTTTCCTACGCATTCCATCAGGACGTCGAGTCCGGGGACGAGGTTCAGGGGATCGCCGCCTGGGACTTCGGCCCATCCGGCGGTCAGCTGCACATCGTCAACGTCGGATCGGGCTGGAAATCGATTTTCCTCTATCTGCAGCACTACAACCAGACCGGCTGAATTGGTGCAGCATCAGGAGTTCATGGACGAGCGAGATGGTGTCCTATTTGGCGATAGTGCGTTGTGCTGTCCATGGAGTGGGGCACTCGGAGCCGAATTGTTCCGGACAGGCTGCGGGAGATCGCGAAGCCGCTGATCCCGTTGTCGACGGTGCGTCCGCAGGGCGATGAAACGCAGGATACGCCCGAGGAGAAGCTGTTTCAGACGTCGGCCGTGTGCCATGAGTCAAGTCGCCGCCAGCACGTCATGCCAGAGCCGAAGCCCGGCTCCGGCGGCGGTGCGATGAGTCACGGGCCGGGACCGTGAGGTCGTCGCGCGGCAGGAGACGGAGTGGGGTCTCCCGTTCTGTTTTCCCATGAGCCCTCGGGCAGCGGTGGCCCGAGGGCGCGCGGGAACCGCTGGACGGCGAAGTCCTCGATCAGGTTGTCTGCCATGATCACTCAAGCGTCCGGCGCGGGTCCGACGCGCAGGGAAGGACCATGAAACTCTGCCTCACCGTACCTGTTGTTCTGCTGGCGTTGCTCATCGCCGCCTCCGGCATAGCGGCGGTTGCCCGCGGCCGGGTGCTCCCCACGAACCGGCGAGCGGTCCGCCGCCCGCGCCTCTATGGCTGGGGCCAGTTGATGGTTGCCTTCGCCCTGTGCTGGCAGATGGTCTTACTGCTGGTGATCAGCGATCCCGGCACGCGCCAGTGGGGGACCCTGACTGGCAGCGCGCTGCTGCCGGCCGGCCTCATCATGATGACGGTGAGCCACCGCACGGGCCGTATACCGGCAAGGTAGTGGCACGTCCTGAGCACGGCCATCGACGGCGTGGCGCCGGGCCGTTACGCCCACGGCGCCGTTCAAGGTGGACGCCGCCGACCCGGTCAAACTCAAGGGCCGCCTCTCCGATCTGCTCCCGAACCGTAGACCTGGACCTCGGCCGGCCCGCACCTCGCAATCCACGGCAGCGCGACGACCGGGGCGAGTTCGGGGGCGGAATTCGTATCGGTCGGCTGAGTGTGCCGGGCAAGGCCCGGTCCTTCGCCCTGGTCGGTCTCCGCGGGCGCGGCCTTGTCGACTGCGGCGTTGGTGCGGTGAGGTTCGCTGCTGCCGGGAATACAGAATCTCTCGCTGAGTTCACCGTCGGTCCCCGGCCTGAGACGACCGATGAGAGCCGGTGCGTACGTGCGGAAGCCTTCATGGGTTGCGCGGTCGGTTCGAGTGATTCCGGCCGGGCGGGGATGATCATTTTGAACGCGTGCACACCGCCCGGCCGCCGCGACAGGGGCACGAAGGTCATTCCGCACCGCCTGATCGGCTTGAGGTGGATCCGGGGGTCGCCGGTGCGCGGGGCACCGACGAGGTCGTCCAGCCGAACGTCGTAGATACGGGCCAGCGGAAGCAGCAGTTCCAGGCTCGGCCGACGCTGCCCGCTCTCCAGCCGGGACAGGCTGCTCTCCGACACGCCGGTCGTCGCCGCGAGGTCGGCCAGGCTGATGCCACGGTCACGACGCAGTGCACGGAGCCGTGGCCCCACCGCGTCGAGCACGTCGTCGTCCGTCCGGCTATTTACACGGCCATCTTGCCATTCTCGCAAGATCTCGTGCCAGGCCGTGGAGCGCCTGGCAAGACTGAGCGCCCACCGACACAAGGAGTCTTGATGAGCAGCACCGAAGCGGTCGCCTTCTGGGACGGCGTCTACGCGGGCCGACCGGCAGCCGGCAACCCGCAGCCGAATGCTCGCCTCACCGAGACGGTGACGGGCTTGGCGCCCGGTGGCCCTGGCAGACTTCCTGCCCAACTGGTCGAAAAGGCCATTCATCGGCAGCTGAACGTCGAAAAGAGCGGTTCCGGGAACGCTCGTCAGCCCTGATGCCAGACCAGCGTGTAGCGCCAGAACAGACGTCGGCGCAGCCGAACACCGGGCAGAACACGGCGGGCTTCACGAGCAATGTCGGCGAAGCTCATGGTTGCTGGTCGGGTGGGGGCGGTCATGGAGTCCGGCCGTGGTGCTCTGCGCCCCTTGTTCTTGATCCAAGCCATGGCGACATTCAACGGAATGGCGGCAGCGCCGAGAAGGTGATCACCGGGGGACTGAGCGCGGGCCACGCCTACGACGACCAGGGTCCCACCCGGTGCCAGGTGCTGGCGAAGGCGGGAGAGAGCGTCGGAGAACGGCAGGTGGTGGATGGTGGCGACACACGTGATGACGTCGTAGGAACCAGGCGGAATCTCCGTCAGCGCGTCTCCCGCGGTGAACATCACTGGGGCAGCCGGCGCAGTGAGCTCCCGGGCCCGAGCAACGATCGCGTCGTCGGCGTCCAGACCCTGCACCGTTCTGGCACGTGAGGCCAGGAGCCGGGCCAGATCTCCGCTACCCGACCCGACGTCCAAAGCCCTGTCGAAGCGCCTGGGGACCTGCCGCATGATCCATCGGTGGTAGTGGGCGTTGTGGTCCCACGGGTGGACGCTGTGGAATCGATCAATCGCCTGAAAGAGGCGGGCCGCCCATGTCGTCATGGCAGGAAGTTCATCATCCTCGGGCCACCTGCAACAGTGCCGCAGGATCTCAAACACTCAACTCACCGTCGGCGACACCGAGCGGTTCGGTTGCCTCGCTCACATCCACGGGCTGTGGTTCATCACGATCGAGCCCTTCGCCGTCGCCGTGCTCACCGCCACCGAGCCGTTGTGTTGGCAGTGAGCCCGATGCCCTCCCGGTTGATTCCGGCTTCGGATCATTGGGGCCCACAGCATCATGGCCATGACGGTGACGGTCATGACCGGCAGCAGCCAGCGGAATGCGCGAGAGGTACGCAGTCCGAAGCCGGAAAGGGCCCAGCACACGGTGAGCAGGCCTCGTTCAGGACGGGCTGTGCCGTGGTGGTCGTGCCGACGGCGAACCGGGTACGACCGGATGGACGGAACTGGCCGACGTGGAACGACCCAGTGAGAACGCGGCCGCTCAGGTCGGAATCGGTGGGGACCGGACATGTCGTGTCGATCCCGCGCAAGGAGGTCACTTTCACGGTCGCCTCGCTCGTGAAGTCCGAGGCAGGCGTATGCGGTGCATCCGGAAGCGGGCAGGCTGGTCGGTGGCCGCAGTCGGGCGGGTGATGACAGCGTCCGGCAGATCGACTTCGGCGTAACGCAGGAGCAGGGCCGACCGCATCCCAGCGGGTGCGCACGCACCGCACTCGGACGATCGGCGACTGCCCGAGCCGCTCGTACTCCGAGCGCCGCACCTTCCTCCTGGAGATCCTCGCCGATGTCGAACCGTCGATCCAGGCAGTCCTGGCAACCGACGACCGGGACGTCGCCGTACTCCGGGGGAGGTGCCGTGATGGGCCCCGGTTCAGTCCAGGTGGTCGTATGCGCCCGGCTCCCAGTCGGCGAACAGCGTCAGTGCGTCCGCCGTCTCGGTACGTTCCGGCGCTGTGGAGGTGGCCGGCCACCAGTTCTCCACCTGATGAGCGTCAACGAGGACGAATTCCCGGTATCCGTCGAAGTCGCCGGGGTCGCCTGCCACGCCGATGTGGATGGGCGCGTCATCGGGCAGGTCCTTGAGCGCGTCGCGAAGCTGCGCGGCATTCCAGACCTGCGGGGTGTGCTCGAAGATGTCGGTCATGGGCACAGAGTGCCGGACCGGGCCACGTTGCCGGTGGAGACACGGCCACGCGCAGGGCTGACTCTGCACACGTCGAGAAGCACTGCTTCTACCGCAGTTCGCCCGGGTGGCCGACGATGGAAGCGCCGGCCACGGGGCCAGGCGGTCGGTGGTCCAGCATCGATGCCGCTCGCAAGCCGCCCGGTTCGGCAGTCGGGGCAGAATGAGTGCCACGCCTACGACGTCGAACGAGTGAAGGATCGATCGGCCGGTCGCGCCCCCTGGTCGGCGCCGGGCGGAAGAAGACCCCGGCCGGCGAGGCCGTGGCCCGTGGGAACGGCCCGGCACACGGCCCGCGCGCAGGAGACCGAGGCGGACGGGCGGGTACGACCGGCCCGTGATGCCCACCGCACCTGCCTGGCTGGTACGACCGGCTGAGCAGCACAGCCCACGCAGGCACACATCCCCAGGCCCCAACCGCGCCGGTGGACCGGTCATACGGCGAAGACGTGACCTGCGCCGAGCCGTTGGTCATTGCCCGGCCGCGCCGAGCAGGCGTTGGGATTGATCTCGTAGGTCTCGTCACCCTCCTTGATCGCCTCGTCGGGACACTCGGGCTCGCAGGCAACGCAGTTGATGCAGTCCTCGGTGATCTTGATGGCCACTGCCACTGCCACTGCCACTGCCACTGCCGCTGCCGCTGGCTCCTGTCTCCTGGTGCAGTCCGGTGACCAACGAGCGAACGGCCGGACATTGCCGCGTGATGCCCGCACCAGCAGGTACTGAAGGGCTTGGGCAGTCGGGCAGGGGAAAGTCCGGGTCCGGGGTGCGCAGCCACGTGATCGCGTCAGGGACTCGGCTGTGCCCGGCGTGGCTGCTCGGGGCCCGGTGCGCCGCGCGGACGCGGTCGAGGGGCGGTGAATATCGGTGGGTTCGTAGGTGGCCGGACGGCCTTCGGTGAGTTCGTGGATGAGCGCGCTCGGCCCGGCGCATCCGAGAGTGCGGTGTGCGCAGTCGTTCGCGGCGAGCAGCAGGCCCGGCAGGCAACCAGGCTGGTGCCGACCAGCGGCCGACACCAACACGGGTTCACTCGAACGGGTGTTGTACCTCGCCCTCGGCCTGCCCCGGCTATGTGAGGGGGCAGGTGAGCGGGAGGACCCGCTCGGTCAGCCGGCCGGTGAGGCGGGTGGCGGTGAGGGCGGGTTCGGCGAGCCAGTCCGCCGCGGCCAACTGATCGGCCGGAAGAGCCAGTTCGTCGGGGTCGACGGCGCACCAGGAGGCGAGATGGCCCAGGTCGATGCCCTGGCCTCCAGGGCCCAGCCGTCCGTCGGGGGAGCTGTGGGTGGCCAGGACCAGGGCGAGCAGCCGGGGAACGGCGCCTGCTTTGGTCTTGCGGAGTTTCTTGTCCGAGACGATCTTCTGGGCCCACCCGGAGAGTTTGGGCCGCAGCTTCTTGCCGAACGTGAACGGCCCCGGCTTGTCCCCGTCGGGAACCAGCGAGGGGACGGTGATGGGGGTGGGGCTCTCGGGCCGGGAAGCGAGCAGGTCACGAGGGGTATGGGGAAGGCGTAGCCAGCCGCAGTCGGTCAATTGCGTGACCAGGTCCTCCGGCTCGCTCAGACCCAGCCCGGTGATGTCCTGGCCGACGAGGTTGCCCGTGCCGGTGTGCGCTGTGCGCAGAGTCAGCATCACCACCAGCAGGCGCGCCTCCGGCCCGGGCAACGGTGCGGTGTCGGTGACGTGGGCCAGGACGGACCGGGCGTGGCCCCACTGGACGGGGCCCACCAGCAGGCGGGCCACGGCGGCAGCGTCGCTGTCCGGGTCGGTGCTGCTCGTGACCAGGCCGGTGCGCTGCTGGTGCTGGAGGCGGGCGGCGGTGGCGGCCTGCTCGGCACGCTGGGCGTCCAGTCTCAGGCGGGTGTCGCCAGTGGCCTCGGCCCAGGCCGCGAAGGCGCTCGCCTTGCGGGTGTGGAGGTCTGCCAGAAGTGCCAGGTCCGGTTGGTCGCGCTGTTGGTAGGCGCGGAAGAGGTCACCGAGTTCGATGAGTTCGTCCCGCAGGGCGATGGGCCGCAGATCGTGCGGGATGACGCGCTGGGCGATCTTCACCTGCGGTGGGCGACGCCGCACGGGTGTGGAGCGAGGAGTCGGCACCCATGTCCCGGCTGTGACCTGCTGGTCGGAGAACTGCGGTGTGCCCGTGTCCAGGGCTGCGCGGGCCGGGCGGCGGTCGGTGCACTGGGGCCCGGGAGCCTGGGAGGTGGCCGCGGTCTTCGCTCCGGGTGTGGCGGCCGCACACCGTGAGCAGCACTCCATGGCCTGCCACCAGCGTCCTGCCCGGTCGGCGACCACGGCCAGGACGATCGGCCCGCCGCACCGCCAGGGTTCGGCACGTGTCTGCCGGCCGGTTTCGGGCAGATGAGTCTGGCAGCCCTCGGCCCTGCACGCGCAGTACGACCCTGCTCTGGGGGCGGGGGCGGCGCGGAGGTGGGCCTTGAGGTGGGCGACCGCTGCCGCACGGCCGGCGGTCGCGGACGGCAGACGCTGCTCGGCACATGCGGGGCGGCTGCACGAGATGCGCACCGCCGCACTGCCCCGGCCGGCGGAGTCCAGCCGTACTGTCCACCGGCGTCCCGGCACCCGCTCGTCCAGCTCGCTCCCCGCAGCCTGTGTCATCCCGCTCTTCCTCCCTGTTTCGTGTCCCCGATCGCCACCCGCCGCCTGCCATGGCCGATGGCGCGCGGCAGGCACAGCGTATGCGGCTCACCGAGCCGGCAGGGGCGGTCGCGAAGTGCGCGTCGACGAATGATCCGCCGTGTGGTATCCGGCCAGCTCCGAATGGCTTTGTGTCATTTTTCGGCAACCCGTCTCCAGCATCGCTGAGGCCCGGCTGCACAATAAGGCGGGGCGGCACGCGGCGGCCTCATCTGTGTGTGGGCCGGTCGTGCGGGAGGTCCTTGAGCCCGCCGGCCGACACGCCGGCTGATACGCCGGACGGCCCGTGAGGGGCTCCTGCACGTGTCCCGGAAGCACGCCGAGCGCCTGGGAGTCGGCAGGTTAGCGATGCCGCGACACGATGCGGCCCGTTCCCGGTTCGGCGCTGCCTCGTCGTTCCCGAGCACGTGGCGGGTGACGATGGCCGGTGACAGCGTTGCGGTACGGGATTGGCGGGCGACATGAAGCACGGTGAGGGGCAGGATGCCGGGATCCCCGGCGGACTGGACCGCAGGCTCTTCCTCGCTGCGGCAGCGGGCGGGGCAATGGCCGGCAGCGTGGCAGTGACCGGTTGCCACTCCTCCGGGACCGGCGGGTCGACCCCGCCCGGCGCGGGCGGCCGCACCGAGAGAGCGGAGAACGCCCGGGCGGGGGACTCCGACTGGCGGGTCCGTTCGCTGGGACCGTCCGGGGCCATCGAGGGCTATGCCGACAAGGTCAGTGTGTTGCCGGGCGAGGAGTTCGGCCTGTACGTCTCCACCACCGCCCCGGCGTTCCGGGTCTCGGCCTACCGCGTCGGCTGGTACGACGGGGCGCAGGCGCGGCTGGTCTGGCGTTCGCACCGTGTTGCCGGGTCGGTCCAGGGGCGCCCCCGGCTGGTCCAGGCAACCCGTACCGTAAAGGCGGACTGGCAACGCACACTCCCCGTCCGCACCAACGGCTGGCCGGAGGGAGCGTATCTGCTCCGGCTGGACTCGGACGACGTCCATCAGCACTATGTGCCACTGGTCGTCCGCTCGGTGAGTGCCGCGGGCAGAATCGTATTGATGCACGCCCCGGCAACATGGCAGGCGTACAACCGGTGGGGCGGCTACAGCCTCTACCAGGGCGAGAACGGCGCGTACGGCACGCGGTCGCTCGCCGTCAGCTTCGACCGGCCCTACGACGGCAACGGCGCCGAGAAGTTCATGGTTTACGAACGGGCGGTGGTGGTCCTGGCGGAGAAGCTGGGTATCCCGCTCGCCTACACCACGGGCCTGGACATCCATCGCGACCCCGGAATCCTCCACAACGCGGCCGGAGCGGTCTCGCTGGGACATGACGAGTATTGGACGCCGCAGCAACGGGCGCACGTGACCCGGGCACGCGACACAGGCACGAACGTGGCCTTCCTCGGGGCCAACGCCTGCTTCCGCAGGGTCAGGCTGGAGCCGGACGCCACCGGCGCCGACCGCACCGTCGTCTGCTACAAGACCGACTACCTGAACGACCCGTACCTCGCCGACCACCCGGACATGCCGACCAACGATTTCCGCGAGCCACCCGGTGCCTCCCCCGAATCCTCTCTGACGGGTGTCCTCTACGAGGGCTATCCCGTGGACGCCCCGTATGTCGTCCGCCGGAGCGACCACTGGCTCCTCGAGGGGACGGGCGCGAAGCGAGGAGCCTCCTTCGACCATCTGGTCGGGGTGGAGTACGACCGGGTCACTCCCGGCATGCCCACCCCGGCACCGCTCGAGATCATCGCCCATTCCCCTCTCGTTTGTAAGGGCAGGCCCAGTTACTCCGACTCCGCCTACTACACCGTGCCGAGCGGGGCGGGCGTCTTCGCCTCAGGGACGATGCGGTGGGTCGAGGCCCTGATGGCGGGAACCCGCGAGAACGGACGCAACCACGGCATGGACGCCCGTACGGGAGCTTTCGTCACGCGCACGACGGAGAATCTGCTCCGCGCCTTCGCGGCGGGCCCGTGCGGCCGGAACAGGCCGAAGCCCAGGGACGATGTGAGAGGCGTGTACGCGTCCGCATCACGCTGACACCAGCGGCGCCGCCCCGTCGGAGGACATCCTTCGCATCGGACGAAGTCGAGCACGGCCGGATCGGGCGGCGCGCCCGGCGCTGGACCTGAGCCGGCCGTTCCCGGGCCGAGGACGTTCTCCAGGGAGCAGGCGAGCACACAGCAGGGGGCGGATTGGCCGGATGGGCATTCAGCCACGCGTGAACCAGGTGCGGGGCCGACACGTCCGGCGCCGCAATCGGAGCGCGCGGTGCGTGAGCGACATCGGCCCGGCGATCACCCGTGGAGCGAGCGTGCTCCCGGGCTCTTGCCCTTGAAGCGTTGGCCCGCGGCGATCTCCTCGCCGACCACCTACCAGATGGTCTCGTCGTCCTGGAAGGGGAGCGGGTCCATGCCGCTCGTCTCCTGACGGATACGTTCGACCTCGCGTTCCAGGCGCTCGAAGTCGGCTTCCTCGTCACCCTCGTCACCGTCGGCGCCCATGCCGGAGTCCGACAACGGGCCTGCGTTAATCGTTGGTGCGCGGCACGGGCGGCTTGTAGGTTGGCATCGCGACCGCGCCTCCGATGCGCTCGGCTGCGGCTACTTCCTTCTGACAACCAAGTGATGCCGCCGCCCCCTTTGATCTCGGCAGGCGCGGGCGTCTTCGCCCCGTCAGGCCTTTGGCCGGGGCGTCCAAACCTTTGAATCCGGGAGGATTCGCTGCCTCGTCACACCCCACGTGTCTCCAAGATCTGGTCCGAGATGCTCGTGGCCTCGCACGTCTCGTCGGCTGCCCGCACACTGCCGGGGCCACGACCCCATCACGGGCCCGCCGGGCCGGACTTCCGCACCTACGAGGGCGGACCGTCCTTCGTCCGCGAGCCCCGCGAGGAGCTCTTCCTCCTTGCGGTCGGCAACTTCGTATCCCAGAGCACCTTTTACGAGGGCGGTGACGAGCGGGACGACCGCTACGCTCGTCTCGTCGGCGAACTCGCTGTCCAGGACCCCGTGTGGACGGCCGGCCTGCTGCGCTGGCTTCGCGGCGAGGGCAACATGCGCACGGCGTCCCTGGTGGGTGCCGCCACATACGTGCGGGCCCGACTCGAGGCCGGGGCGTCCGAAGGCCCGTCCAACCGGTCAGTGATCGACTCGGTGCTCCAGCGCGCCGACGAGCCCGGTGAGCTGCTTGCCCACTGGATCTCGGTGTACGGGCGGAACGTGCCGCAGCCCGTGAAGCGGGGCATCGCCGACGGCGTACGTCGGCTGTACACGTCCCGATCCCTGCTCAAGTACGACACCGAGTCCAAGGACTTCCGCTTCGGTGACGTGCTCAACCTGGTGCACGCCTCCCCCGACCCGGACAAGCCCTGGCAAGGCGCGCTCTTCCGGTACATCCTGGACCGCCGCCACCACCCGGAGCAGGCTGTTCCGCCGGCTTCCGACCATTTGCTGACCGCCCACCGGGCATTGATGGAGTCGGCTGTGGACCAGCGGCGGGCGGTGGTGACCGGGCCCGGCGGCTCCGGGCGGCTGGCCGCGGCGGGCATGACGTGGGAGTCCCTGGCGGGCTGGCTCCACGGACCGATGGACGCCGCCGTCTGGGCAGCGGTGATCCCCACGATGGCGCCGATGGCGCTCCTGCGGAATCTGCGGAACTTCGACGAGGCGGGGGTCTCGGACGAAGTCGCGGCCAAGGTCGCCGCACGGCTCTCGGACGCCTCCGAGGTTGCCCGGTCCCGGCAGTTCCCCTTCCGCTACCTGGCCGCCCATCAGCACGCGCCGTCGCAGCGTTGGGCAGCCGCGCTGGAACAGGCACTGAGCCACTCCCTGGCCAACGTACCGCCCCTGCCCGGCCGTACTCTGATTCTGGTGGACCGGTCGGACTCCATGTTCTGGGACACCGTCTCCGAGCGGTCCAAGCTGACTCGAGCGGACGCGGCCGCCGTGTTCGGTACCGGGCTGGCCATGCGTGCCGAGCAGGCGGATCTGGTGGAGTTCGGCTGGCGCAGCGCAGAGGTGCCGTTCGAGCCGGGCGAGCCGGTGCTCGAGGTGCTGAAACGGTTCCACGGCCTCGGAGGCACCCACACCTCGAAGGCGGTGCGGACCCACTACCGGGAACACGACCGGGTCGTGATCGTTACCGACGAGCAGGCTGCCGCCTACGGCCCCGGCGGGCCGGCCGAACCGGTCCCGGCCGACATCCCCGTCTACACGTGGAACCTGGCGGGGTACCGGCCCGCCCACGGACCCACGGGCCCCCACCGGCACACGTTCGGCGGCCTCACGGACGCCGCGTTCCGGATGGTCGGCCTCATCGAGGCCGGCTGCGAGGCCTCTTGGCCGTGGACCGCCGAGCCGGCCTGATCCGAAGACACGGCCGGTGGCCTCCTTGCCCGAGGGCCGGACTTCGAGCATGGCGAAGTGCGAGGTCGTCGTGGGCTTGCTGCCCCATCGCCAGGCCACCTCCTCGAAGACGGTTCCGGCGTCGAGGAGCCGTTGTCAGGGGCGGGCGGTCTCGCGGCAACGGGTGACAGCCGGGCGATGACCTCTCGTGGCGAGTCAGGCCCAGGAGTCGACGGATTCGCGGCAGCCGTCACCCCGCGACCGGTCCGGTGGCCGTCGTGATCTCACTGCGGGGCACCCGCCCCGCGACCGAGGAGATTCCGTGCCGTGAACCCGAGCAACCTGTGCGCGGCCGAGGTGTCGACCGGCGCCGTGCGACCCGGCAGCGGGCGCCGCAGCACGGTGCCGGGGTGATAGCGGCGCAGCAGTTCCTCCGTCGGGTACGGCACGATGATCTCGGGCGCGCAGAGGTGTACCGTGTGCGCCGCACGGCCGGGTACGTCCAGGGCCAGCAGCGCGGCCCTCGCCGCGTCCTGGACCTCGAGGTACGTCCACAGGTCCCTTGCCCCCGCGGCCGGGTCGGCGGTGAGCCGGGCGGCGTGCGCGCGCAGCCGTTCCTCGAATCCCCCCACGTACGGATAGCGCAGGCACACCACGCTCATCCCGTGCCGCCGCGCCATCATCTGCGCTGTCAGCTCGTCGACCTGTTTGGACAAGCCGTAGGGGTCGGCGACCTGGGAGGCCATTGCCTCATCGACCGGTGCGTACGGTGGATGCGGATCCGCGACGTCCGTCCAGGGCAGGCCCGTGACACCCCAGGAGCTCGCCACCGCCGCATGCCGGATCCCGGCCCGGCCGGCCTCCTCCAGGACGGTGAAGGTGGAGAGGCTGTTGCCCGCGAAGACCTCGAATGCGGTGTTGCGCGCGGGAGTCGGGATCGCCGCCAGGTGGATGACCGCGTCGGCGCCCTCCAGAGCCGCCCGCACGGTCTTCGCGTCGGCCGCGTCACCGGTGACGACCAGGCGCGCCGCGAGATCACCGGGATCATCGAGGACCAGGGCATTGGCCTCGATCCCGCGCTCGGCGAGCAGCGCGAGGACCGCTCGCCCGATCCGCCCGGCGGCCCCGGTGACCATCGCTCTTCCGACCATCCAGTCACTCTCCTGCGTCGGTGCTTCTACTCGTAGGCGCGCACGGCGACGACGTGCGCCGCCGCCGCACCGTTGGTGGCTTCGACGACGACCCGGATCGCCGACGTGGTGACCCGCTCCGCCGGGCTGTGCGTCTCGCGTCGCCGCCGATTCTGCGCCGCACGGGCGATGACGCGCCAGGTGCCGTCAGTATCCAGTGCTTCGACGCGGTAGTCGCGAAGGAGGGTGGGGAGGGTGTCGAAGGGCGTGCGGTGGTGATGCAGGTTGATCAGGTCCTCGTTGACGTCGTCGTCGGCGATGACCTCGATCCGGCCAAGGACGACCGGTTCCGGCCAGGCCAACTCGATCCAGGGGGTGGGGACGTCCGCCAGTGGTGCGGAGACCCACATGTGGGGCCCCGCGTACGGGCGGGCGTAGCCGTCGGTGGCCTTGGCGGGGGAGTAGGCCGAGGTCTCTCCCGTACGGAGGCAGAAGGTGCGGCGCAGCAGGCCGGTGTCCGTCCACTCGCGCAGCGGCTGCGGCGATTCGTCCGACGGGCGCGGCGGAACGCGCGTGAAGCACAGGACGCCGGGGGTCGGGCGGTCGGAGCGGTGCAGGGCGAGGGCGTCGTTGGCGCGGACGACCAAGAAGGCGTTGCGCGGGGTTTCGGGGGACCAGTCCAGGCCCGTTCTGAGCCACTGCCGGGCACCGGCGGTGACGGGCAGGGTGGTGGAGGTGACGAGGCGGCGCGGGACGTAGTTCTGTCCGAGTTCGGGGTCGTACAGATCGATGACGATCTCGGTGTCGCGGTCGGCGTCGACGAGCAGCTCCACCCCGGAGAGGCCCGGGTCCGCGGGAAGGACGAGCCCGGCGTCCGCCGCGAGCGGCCACAGCTCGTCGGAGTCCTCGACCGCCAGTCTGCTCAAGGTGGACGATGCGGTGGCCGTCGCCCGAAGAGCCAGATCCTCCGGGTCCGTCGAGGCGAGGCCGATGAGCGAGGCATCGTGGCGCAACAGCGCCCTGTGCAGCTCGGGTACGGGGAGCGCGCGCGGGGTGACGTCTCCGGTGGCGCAGAGTGCCGCCGCCGTGCCGGCCGCCTGGCCCATCGTGGCGCAGGTCGCCATGACGCGGGTCGAGCCGAAGGCGACATGGCTGGCGGAGATGTTGCGTCCGGCGAAGAGCAGGTTCTCGGTGTTCACCGAGTAGAGGCTGCGGTAGGGAATGTGGTAGATGCCGTCCGCGTAGAGCTGTCTGGCACCAGCCTCGGTGGCGTACATGCCCTGCGGCGGATGCAGGTCGATGGACCAGCCGCCGAAAGCGACCCGGTCGGCGAACTCGGTCTGGCCGAGGATGTCGCCCTGGTGCAGGACGTAGTCGCCGAGGAAGCGCCGGTACTCCCGTTTGCCGGGGATCGAGCCCACCCACTCCAGGGTCATGTTCGCCGCGTCGAACTCGCCGGAGTTCTTGATGTGGTCCCAGATGCCGTGGATCACCGACCACAGCTCGTCGCGGATGCGTTCGTTGTCGTGGACGGTGTCGAGCTCGCCGCCGAACTCGATCCACCAGTACGCGCAACCGTTGTCGCCCGCCTTGATGATGCGGCGCTGCGGGATGGAGGTCCGGGTGATGTCCTTGGCGAAGTCGGGCGGCACGAATTTGACCGGGTGCCCGGCATCCTTCGTATAGAAGAGGAGAGTGGAGCCCAGAGTGATGTCGTCGGCCGCCTCCGGAGCCCATGCCTCGTCGTACTCGGCGCGTGATTCCCGGCCGATGCGGTGGTGGGCGCCCGCCAGGTGGCCGATCAGGCCGTCTCCCGTGCAGTCGAGGAAGAGCGTGCTCTCGAAACGTATCCGCCGCTCCGAGCCCATCATCCAGCCGGTGACCGAGGTGATCCGCCGGGCCTCGTCCGGACCTTCGGCGTCGACCTCGCGCACGTCGGTGTTGAGGTAGAGCGTGATGCCGGGCTCGGCGCGTACGGCGTCCAGGACCACGGCGTCCCAGTAGTAGGGGTTCCCGTCCGGGTTGCGGAACTGGTTCTCCACGAGCAACTCGCCCATGATGCCGCCCTCACGGGCATGGTGGTTCTTGCCGTGGCCGGTCGCGCCGCACACCCAGACCCGGACCTCGCTGCTCGCGTTGCCGCCGAGCACCGGCCTGTTGTTGATCAGCGCGACGCTCCGGCCGAGCCGGGCCGCGGCGATCGCCGCGCAGACCCCGGCCAGGCCGCCGCCGACGACGGTGATGTCGTGCCGTGCGGTTTCATTCCTCATGTCTTGCGTCACTTACTTCCAGTCGGGATTGGCGGCGAGACCGTAGTAGACGCGCGGGGCGCCGTCGAGGGTGAGGGTGATCTTGCCCCTGGAGGCTTTGAGAGTGCGCTCCTGGCCGATGCAGTTCAGCTCACGGACCGTGCCGTCGACCGTCCCCGAGTGGGCCACGACCGTGGTCTTGGTCGTCCAGGTGTCGATCCATGGCTCGGGCGATGCGTACCAGGGATCCTCGCCGTGCTCGGGGTTGAGGATGTACCCGTCCTTGCGGCTCCAGATGATCGACACCGGTCCGTCCGCAGTGGTGAAGAGAAGCCCCTTGATGTCCTGGTCCGCGAAGGAGAGATGCCGGACGAACTCCGCTTCGTCCAGGACCCGGGCGGCGGTCGCGAAGGCGAGGAGCGAGGGCTTGGCGCTGGTGTCGCGGTTCATCAGGCCGTAGTGGTACTCGGGGTTGGCCGGGTCGGCCTCCTGCGGGTGGTGGATCACCGAATCGTGCAACTGGTACCAGTTGACGGCGCGCACCTTCTCGGACTTGGCGAGAGCGAGCGTGAGCAGTGTGTTCTCGGCGGCGTGCCGGTAGGTGTCGCTCCACCAGGCGTTGGGCCGGGTCGGTGCGTACGCCTCGGTGAGCCACAGCTCCTTGTCGCCGCCGTACTCCTCCAGCACCTGGTTCGCCTTGCGCAGTGCGCCGAGGAAGTTCCAGTACGAGCCGGACGACCCCTGCGTCCACTCCTCGGGCGGCGGCGCGAAGTCGGGTGTGAAGTTACCGCGACCGGGGTGGAAGGCGAAGGCGTCGATGAGGTCCCAGCCGCCCGCGTCATGGAAGTTCTTGGTCCATATGTAGTCCATGCCGCCGAGGCCGGCGTTCATGACCTTCATCCGCGAGCCCGCCGCGTCGAGGCGCGTGGTGACCTGGCGCAGGCCGTCCCGGACGTAGGCGTCGGCACCGCGGCCCGACATCCAGGGCTGGTTGACCTCGTTGCTCACCTCGAAGTACGCGGCCTCGGCGTCCAGGGCCTTGGCGACATTCGTGTCGGCCCAGGCCGCGATCTGCTCCGGGCTGCCGCCCACGGGGATGCCGCTCAGCTGCACGTTGTGCCCGATGCCGTTCGCGTCCAGAGTCGCGGTGTCGATGCCCGGGGCACCTGCGTAGGCGATGCGGATCCACTTGATGCCGAGCGTCCTGACCAGCCCGAGCACGGCGTCCTTGCCGGGCTTGAGCAGCCAGGGGTAGTTGGCCAGGCCGAACATCGACTCCTTGCCCGCCTTGTACGTGAACTCCGGGAGCACGCTCAGATTCGTGCGGGCCAGCGCCTTGTCATTGCCGCTGACCGCCTCCACCTCGGTGAACACGATGTTCTGCGAGGGCGAGGTCAGGGGAAAGGAGGCATTCCAGGCAGCGCCCGCGGCGAGGCACTTGGAGAGCGTTCCACCGGCGATCTTCTTGCCGCCGAAGTCCCGCGCCCACCAGGTGAGCGTCACCGTCCTTGCCGCGGCGGAGCCGTTGACGATCTGCGCCTTGAGCGTCATCGTCTGCCCGGCCGTCTTGTAGAGGTTGAACGGCTGGTCGGTCCACACCTCCACGCCGAGGGGCCTCTTGGCAGCGAGCGCACCCGCCCCGCGCGGACGCAGATCGCCGAGGACCAGATCGGCCTCGGTGACCGCGGTGCCCGCGCCGGTCGAGGTGCCGGGGGAATGGACCCATGTGGCGTTGGTGCTCGCCGGATTGGTGGACGAGAGGCAGAAGAAGCCCTTCGATCCCGCCCACGTCTCCACGTACGCGCCACCCGCGTTCACCTCGTACGGAATGCCGCCTCGGGCGTCCCGCTCCCAGACGGTCAGCGCTTCGTACGACTCCGCCGCGCTCGCTTCGTACACCGTGCGGGAGAACATGAAGCCGGCCGGTGTGAGCGTGCTGGAGCCGCTGACCTCCCACTTCATGTGTGCCTTGTGAGGGGTGAGGTCGAAGGTGCCGCGCACCGTGACTCCGGACACGCCGCTCGCCATCGTGTACGTGACCTGAATCGCGGGCCGCCCGTCGGGGAGCGTGATCCGGGTGGGCGTACCGCCGAAGGTGCGCTGCTGGCCGAGCGCGGTGTCCTTGATCATGAAGTGGTTGAGCAGGATGCGGTCGGTGCCCGCACCGTCCTGCACGAGGACGCTGCCGTCGCTACGGCCGACCAGGGTGATGCCCTCGGCCTCGATGGTGACCGGGTCCGCTGCGTACGCGGGAACGGTCGGCAGCAGTGCGGCGCCGGTGGCGACGGCCGTGCCCTGGATGAATCTGCGGCGGGCGACTGACATGGAGGTGCCCTTCTCTTGGTCGGGGTGTTCCGGACGCTCCGAATTCCCGGAGCAGGAGGTGCGGTGGGGGAGCCGGTGGATCGGCCGTCGGCTCCGGCGGAACTCAGCCCTTGACGCCGGTGAAGCCGAGGCCGGCGACGATGTACTTCTGGCAGACCACGAAGACGAGCACGGGCGGGGCGACGGCCAGCACCATCGCGGCGATCAGCTGGTCCTGCGGAGCCTGAGTGGCGAGCTGGGCGAGCGCGACGCTGATCGGCTGCCTCTCGGGGTCGGTGATGGCCACCAGCGGCCAGATGAAGTCCTTCCAGGAGTGCATCACCGCGAGCAGACTGATCACGGCGAGCACCGGCCTGCTCATGGGCAGCACGATCTTGGTGAGCAGTTGCCGGGTACTCGCCCCGTCGACCCGCGCCGCGTCGAACAGCTCCTTGGGCAGGGCGTCGAAGAACTGCTTGGCGAGCAGCACCGTGAAGGCGTTCGTGCCGGCCGGCAGCCAGATCGCCCAGTAGGTGTCGCCCAGGTTGAGGTGGAGGAACGGCACATCGATCACGGTCATGAAGAGACTGACCATGTTCACCGTGTACGGCACGAACATCGTGGCGAGGATCGCCCCGTAGACCGCCTTGCCGAACCTCGGCTTGAGCACCGAGAGGGCAAAGCCCGCCGTGGCCGAGACGAAGAGCTGCACGAACCAGGATCCGCCGACCACCAGGAAGGTGTTCATCAGATAGCGGCCGACACTCAGATCGGTGTACGCCGCCGAGAAGTTGCCCAGGGCCGGCCGGTCCGGCCAGAGGGCCAGGGGCGCAGTGGTGAGCTCGGTGGGTGTCGAGACCGCGCCCTTGACCATCCAGTACAGCGGTCCGATGCCGATGAGCAGCAGCAGGACAAGGGTGAACACCTGGATGGAGCGCACTGCGGCGCGTACGCCGGGGCGTTGGCGGTCGTTGGTGGAGACGAAGGTGGTGAGCGTGGTCATGACGTGCTCCAGCTGCGGGTGGCCCGCAGATACACCGCGGAGAGCAGGGCGAGGGCGAGCACCATCAGGAAGGAGAGCGCGGCGGCCTGGCCGTACTCGCCGTCCTGGAAGGCGTACCGGAAGATCAGCAGCAGGACCGTGAGGGTGGAGTTCTCGGGCCCGCCGCCGGTGAAGACGTACGGCTCGGTGAAGACCTGCACCGTGTTGATCAGCTGGACGAGCAGCAACAGTCCGATGACCGAGCGGAGTTGGGGAAGCATCACATGCCAGATCCGCCGCCAGATCCCGGCGCCGTCCATCTCGGCGGCCTCATAGAGTTCGCCAGGGATGCCGACCATCGCCGCGAGGTAGATCAGGACGGCGCCACCCATGCCTGCCCAGGTGGCCTCCAGGACCAGCGAGAGCATCGCGCTGTCGGAGGACTCCAGCCACGAGTACGGGCCGAGCCCGACCTTGCCGAGGACGTTGTTGAAGAGCCCGCTCCCGGGATCGTAGAACCACTTCCAGAGCAGGATCGCCACCACCGGCGGGATGACCACCGGCAGATACACCAGGAAGCGGTAGACGCCCGCGCCGCGCCGCACCGTCGACATGATCGCGGCCAGGGCCAGCGGCGCCGGGAAGCCGATCAGCAGGCCGAGGGCCACGAAGAACAGGGTGTTCCCGACGGCGGTGCCGAGCAGCGGATCGTCGAACAAGGTACGGAAGTTGTCCAGGCCGACCCAGACCGCGGGCTCGACGAGGTTGGTCTTCTGGAAGCTGAGCAGCAGACTGCGTGCGATCGGCCACCAGGCAAAGAGCCCGAAGACCAGCAGCGCGGGGACGAGGAACAGCCAGGCCGTGAACTGCTTGCGGGGGCCGGTGCCACGCTGCGGCTGCGGCAGGGTTCGCGGCGCGGTCTCCTTGGCCACAGCAGCCGGACGTCGGGACGGAGTGAGCAGGGCCATGGGCCGACTACTTCTGGTCCGCGGCGAGCTTGGCATTGACATCCTTCTCGGCCGAGGCCAGCAGGGAGTCGATGTCGGCGTCGCGCTTGGTGAGCACAGCCTGGACCACCGGGTCGAGCACGGTGTACAGCTTCTGCGCCTGGTACGGCGGCTCCGGCTTCAGCTTCAGCGTGGAGAGACCGTTGATGTACGGCTCGAAGTTCTGCAGCTTCACATTGACGTACGGCTTGATCGCCGCGTCGATCTCGGTCTGCCGTTCTTTGTCGAAGACGGGCAGCGTCGGCACGCCCACCGCGGACTTCGGGTCGGCGGAGAGCGCCTTGGCCTGCTCGGCGGCGATGCCGGTGCTGTACTGCGGCTTGGCGTAGGCGAAGGTCAGCCACTCGACGGCCGCTGCCGCATGCTTCTTGTCGGCGGACTTCGGGACCATGTAGATGTCGCCGCCGGTGAGCGTCGCGTCGCCGCCGGACTGCGGCATCGGGGCCACGCCGAAGGCGTCGGTGTTCTCCATGCCGAACTGCATCTTCGCCAGTCGGTACGTCCCCGGGCTGCCCATGAACATGCCGACCTGACCGGCCGCGAACTGCTTGATCACGTCGTTCTGGTTGTTGAGCAGGGTTTTGCCGAGCGAATCGTCCTTCCAGCGCATGTCCTGGAGGAGCCGCAAACCCTTCTTCGTCGGCTCCCCGGTGAGCGTTGCGGTGTACTTGCCGCCCTGCTCCTTCTCCAGCTCGCCGCCGAAGGCGTACGACAGCATCGTGAGCTGCCAGCCGCCCTGGTTGTCCTTGGACTCGTGGACGAAGCCCGCCTTGCCGGTGCTGTCGCTGATCCTCTTGGCGGCGGTGCGGACTTCCTCCCAGGTGGCCGGCGGTCTGTCCGGGTCGAGGCCGGCCTTCTCGAAGAGCTCGCGGTTGTAGACCAGGCCCTGGGCGTACGGATTCTGCGGGACGCCGTACACATCGCCGGCGCTGTCGGTGAGCGGCTGGAGGACCTGAGGGTTGAACTCCTTGAAGTGCTTCCACTCCTTGAGCTGCCCGGTGATCGGCTGCACCTGCTTCTGCTGGATGAGCCGCTGCGGCTCGGTCAGCGGCACCTTGATGACGTCCTCGACATTGCCGCCGGACAGCTTCGCGGAGAACGTCAGCGGGTCGAAGACCGTGGTGGAGCCCTTGACCTTGATGCCCGGATTGGCCTTCTCGAAGTCGGCCACCTGCTTCTTGAACAGGGCGACCCCCGGCTTGTCGGTGGCCGGCGGCATGCCCTGCACCCGCAGCACGAGATCGCCGTCCCCGCCGGCACTGCTCGGGGTGAGGGAGGAACAGCCCGCGAGGGTCGCGGTCAGCGCCATGCAGCCAAGTATGGCCGCACAGCGGGAGTTTCTGGGCATAACGGCTCCAAGAAGGGCAGGAGTGGGCTCGGTGCGGTGTGGTGCGGTGCTTTGCGCGTTGTGGCGGTGTGCGCCGTGGATCAGTGGGAGGGCGCGGGGCCCGTCGAGGCGCGGGGGATCAGGCGTGAGCCGATCTCCACGAAGGGAGAAGTGGCTGCGAGTCCTGGTCCAGTACGGCCTGTTGCGCTCGCGATCGTCTCGATCAGGAGGTCCCCCGCGCGCGTGGCGATCTCTTCGGGGTCGATCCTGATCGTGGTCAGGCTGGGGGTGGAGACGGAGGCGAGCAGCGTGTCGTCGATTCCGATGACGCTGACGTCGCGCGGCACGCTCACGCCGAGGTGGGTCAGTTGGTGCAGTACGCCGAGGGCGACCAGATCATTGTGGGCGATCACGGCCGTCGCTTCGTGGGCGGCGATGAGCGTGGCGGCGTGCACGCCCGTCTCGAACCGTGGCTCGTACGGGCCGAGCTCGGACAGGGAGAGGTCGAGCGCTTCGAAGGACTCCTGGATGGACTTGCCGCGGCTCAGTTCGGCGCGGGACGCGTTGATGAAGACGCAGCGCCGATGGCCGTACGCCTTCAACTGCTCGGCGGCCTGTGTGATGCCTGCGGACAACGAGATCCGGACTTCGGGGATGCCCGGCACATGACGGTTCACCACCACCAGTGGCATCCGGCCCGCGAGTTCATGAAGCCGGCCCTCGGTGAGGGTGGAGGCCCACAGGATCAGGCCGTCGACCCGCTTCGACACGGCCGCGATGGCGGCCAGCTCGTCGGCCTCGCGCTCGTCGCTGTCGGCGACCAGGACCGTATAGCCCAGGTGCCGGGCGCGGGCCTGCATCGCCTTGATGATCGGCGGGAAGAACGGGTTGGCGATGTCCGGGACGATCAGGCCGAGTGTTCCGGTGCCGCCGCCGCGCAGTGAACGGGCCGCCGGGTTGGGGGAGTAGCCGAGCCCGGCCGCGGCGTCGAGGATGCGCTGCCGCGTCGCCGGCTGCACCTGGTCGGGTGCGGTGAACGCACGGGACACCGTCGACACCGAGACGCCCGCGGCGCTCGCCACCTCCCGGATCGTGACTGCCACGGACGGCCTCCTTGTCGTCTTGAGCCGGGGGGACCCCGGTCGTCTCGCATCTGGATCCTGCGAATGCGGTTGATGTTTGCGAACGTTCCCACGACGTGTCAAGACGTGTGTCAGGACTATTTCATCGAGGAAAACCTTCTGGATGCACGGGTCTTGCGTTTCAACTCGACCGCTGCTGATGATGTGTTCTCAAGAACGGCACTGAAATTGCGGGAACGTTTTCATAGAGGAGTGGAATGAAGATCACCGGCCTGGAAGTGCTGACTCTCCCCGACCACGGCGACAGCATGATGCTGGTCGTGGTCGACACCGACGAGGGCATCCACGGCTTGGGCGAGGTCGGCATCAGGTCGCGGCAACAGGCGGTCGCGGGCGGTCTCGGTCATCTCGCGGAGCTGATCGTCGGCGAGGACCCACGACGGATCGAGCACCTCTGGCAGGTGATGTTCCGGCGCGGGTTCTTCCCCGCCGACCGCATACTCGGCGCCGCCATCGCAGCAGTGGACGTGGCGCTCTGGGACATCCGTGGCAAGGCGCTCGGCGTACCGGTGCACGAACTCCTCGGCGGCCGGGTGCGTGATCACGTACCCGCCTATGTGCATGTCGGCGACGGCTACCACGACCGTGCGTGGTTCCTGGACCGCTGCCGCGACCTGGTCGCCGAGGGCTGGCGCCATCTGCGGTTCGCCTCGCCGCATGACGCCGACGGCACGCTTGACGCCCGCCGCTGCCTGCGCGACTCGGTCGACCTCTTCCACCAGGTGCGGGACGCGGTCGGCGACGAGGTGGAGCTGATCCTCGACGTCCATACGCGCCTGGATCCGCCGGAGGCACTGACCCTGTGCCGGGAGATCGAGGCGGCCCGCCCGTACTTCGTCGAGGACCCACTGCGCTGTGAGAACCCGGAAAGCTACCGCATGCTGCGGGCCCGCACCGGCGTACCACTGGCCGCAGGTGAGCAGTACGGCTCCAAATGGGAGTTCAGAACCCTCATCGAGGACGACCTCATCGATTACGCGCGCGTGGATGTCGGGGTGGCCGCGGGCCTGACCGAGGCGAAGAAGATCGCGGCGATGGCGGAGACCCACCACATCAAGTTGGCCACCCACAACCCGCTCGGCCCGGTCACCGCCGCTTCCTCGCTCCAGCTCAACCTGGCCTGCCCCAATGTGGCGATCCAGGAGCACCAGACCGACCCCGATCCGGCCATCGCCGACCTCTTCACCGCGCAGCCGACGATCCTGCCGGGGCGGGTGGAGCTGAGCGAACTGCCCGGCATCGGCGTGGACATCGACCGGGAGGCGGCGCGCCGGCACCAGGCCGCGGCGGCCGAGCGCCCGCACCTGCGCACGGCGGACGGGGCGTTCACCAACTGGTGACCGTGCACCGCCGGTACGTGCAGGCCTTCGACGTGGCCACGGGCGCGGGCCCGGACCTGACTCCTTCACCCCACTGTATCGGCTGCCGGTGTCCCTGCCGGAACACCGGAGTGGGCAAGGCGCCGCTTCGTCTGCGACGCAGTGGTCGCGGCTGTCCCGTCCGGCACCGCCCGATGGGGGGGCAACAACCAACCGATCCGGGCCCGCATGAAGCCCTTCGGCGTCTTCATCGGGCGGGCACGGCCGTGCACCGAGCCAGGCATTGCATGTGCAGGTCATTGACTGAAGTTGCACACCATGACGACGGGACATCCGCATCACCGTCCCGGCGGGCCCATGGCCCGCATCTGCACACTGAGCACGATCTCCGACTCCAGAAAGTGAGGCGAGTTCCGTCGTGTCGTTCAGAGGAACCGCGAGACCGGTCGAACTGGGCCTTGTCGGCATAGCGTTCATGGGCGTGCTGGTAGGCGCGTCCGCGACACCGGCCGGCAGCCAGGAACGCGAGAAGCTGCACGTGACGGCCGTGTCGTCGCGACCCGGCACGGTGTCGGGAGACGACGCCCTGATACGTGTCGAGGTGCCCGCCTCCATAGTGGCCGACAAGGTCCGGGTCGAGGTGGAAGGCCGGGACGTGACCTCGAGTTTCCGGCCCTCCGGCAACAACGCGCTGATGGGCGTGGTGAAGGAGCTGTCCAAGGGCGACAACAGGCTCACGGCCAGAGCTCAAGGCGCGGACTCCGGACAACTGACCCTGAAGAACCACCCCATCACGGGGCCGGTGTTCGCCGGGCCGCACGAACAGCCGTTCGTCTGTGACACCGCCGAGTTCAAGACGGTCACCGGCGCCACCCTCGGGCAGCCGATCGACAAGGACTGCTCGGTCAAGACCCGTGTCGATTACATGTATCGCACCACGGCCGGCAAGTTCGTTCCGTTGCCCGACGAGAGCGTCCGTCCCGCCGATCTGGCGACCGCCACGACGAGCGCGGGCGAGAAGGTGCCGTACATCATCCGCGTAGAGACCGGCACCATCAACCGCGCCATCTACGAGACGGCCGTGCTGCACGACCCGAACGCCGGTACCCCCGACCCGCTGCAGCGGGGTCCGGGCTGGAACGGGCGCCTCGTGTACGGCTTCGGCGGGGGCTGTAACGGCGGCTGGTACGTCCAGGGCCGCAACACCGTCGGCATCATGAACGACACGTATCTGAGCAAGGGCTACGGCGTCGCATCGTCCACGCTGAACGTCTTCGGCAACAACTGCAACGACCTGCTGGCCGCCGAGACCATGAGCATGGTCAAGGAACGCTTCGTGGAGACGTACGGCGAACCCGCCTTCACCATCGGAAACGGCTGCTCCGGCGGCTCCTACCAGACCCACCAGATCGCCGACAACTACCCAGGTCTACTGGACGGCATCCTCTCCGGCTGCAGCTTCCCCGACGTCGGCTTCGGAACGATTCACACGCTCAGCGACGCCCAGCTCCTGGACCACTACTTCAAGGAAGTCGCGCCGGACGCATTCACCAAGGAGCAGCAGAGGGCGGTCTCCGGGTTCGGCAAGTGGGAGAGCATCGGCAGCCTGGCCAGGGCGGCCGGCCGGATCGACCCCACGGTGTTCTGCCCGCCCCAGCTGCCCGAGGGACAGCGCTACGACCCCGACACCAACCCGGACGGTGCCCGCTGTGACGTCTACAGCCACACCGTGAACGTCTACGGCGAGGTACCGGAGACCGGGAAGGCGCGCAGGCCGCTCGACAACACCGGTATCCAGTACGGACTTGAGGCCCTGAACAAGGGGACCATCGACATGGACCAGTTCATCGACCTGAACCGGCGCATCGGCGGCCTCGACGACGACGCCAAGCCCGCCGCCGAGCGCACCGTCGCCGATCTCAAGGCGGTACGGACGGCCTACCGCACGGGCCGCATGCTGAACGGCGGTGGCGGCCTCGCCGACGTTCCGATCATCGACTACCGCGACTATACGGACGACGCGACGGCCGGCGACATGCACATGCGCTTCCACTCCTTCTCCACCCGCGCGCGCTTGGACAAGGCCAACGGCACCCACGCCAACCAGGTCATGCTCACCCGCTCCAACGGGCACGGATTCACTCTCGCCGGGATGCTGTCCGACATGGACCAGTGGCTCACCGGCATCAAGGGAGACGCCGGCGACGACGCCCCCATCGAGAAGATCGTCCGCCACCGGCCGCAGGGTCTCACGGACGCCTGCTGGACCCGTGGCATCGGTGCGAAGAAGATCTCGGAGCCCCAGGTCGAAGGCATCGACAACACCGAGTGCAACACGCTCTACCCGGTGTGGACATCGCCGCGAATGGTCGCCGGAGCCGATGTGGCCAACGACATCGTCAAGTGCCGCAAGCGTCCAGTGACCGGCTCCGACTACCGAGTGCCGGTGACCGACGGCCAGCTCGAAGATCTGAAGGCGATCTTCCGCGACGGTGTCTGCGACTGGTCCAAGCCCGGGGCGGGTCAGCAGGGCCTCGCCGGTACATGGCTCTCCTTCGACCGGAAGTGACAGGAACGCGGTAGGTGACGCGAACTGGGAACAGGTCCGACCTCCCGCCCTGACACCAGTGGTGGTGAACTCGGTGTTCGCCCAGGTCGGCACCTGTGCCCAGTCCGCCGAAGCATCGTCACACCCGGCTGTTCCTCGATCTGTTGTCAGTTCAGGGGCGTCCTGCGTCCCACAGCCCTGCGGACGCTCCATCGACGCCCGCGATACTTGGACCATGGACAGCTACGAGGGCACCGCGACGCTTGAGTGGTGGGCCAACCGATCGACGTGCTTGAGCAGGCTCGGTGTGCGAGTCGCGGTCCGTTTCGCCGGCAATCGCTGGACGTGCGATGCGAGCCTCGCACCTCTCCCGTCTGTGGAGCACTGGGAGAGCTTCATCCTCCTGATGCAGGTCGATCCGCACTTCACTCTGTGCTTTGACGAGGAGAGCACGCTGCTGGTCAGAGTCGTCGAAGCAGAAGTCGAGGGACAGCTCGTTCTCACCGCAGCCCAGGCAGACACTGTGGAGCGAGCCGGATCCAGGAAGGTGCCGCGCCAGTAGCCCCGGGGCCCCGCGAGATGCTGCGCTGCTCGGGACGCGCCGGGTCCCCGGTCCACGGGCACTTCGCCCCGGGAGCCCGTTCCCCGTACGAGCCGGGCCCCGGCGGCCCAGGCAGGGGCTCGGTACACGTAGGTCGTCATATCACCCCGGGGAGGTCGTGGCTTCCCCGGGGAGACTTCCCGTGGTGGCGGCTTGCCCAGGCCGGCCGGCCCCAGCTGCGCCATGGCGGCGGACACGGCCTCAAGGACGGCGCGCTGCTGAGGGAACACTGCCGGCTGTCTACTTGATCTGAGCTGAAGCGTGCAGAACGAAGGAGTTGAGGGACGCCCGTGCCTCGACCGACCTCGTCCGCAGTTCTTCGCGGTCCGTTGCGCGGTGAAGAGCACCGATCGTCCCGATGGTCCGCTCAGCCCGTGCATGCAGGTCGCCATCGGGTACGAGCAGGCGCAGCCGGTGAACGGCCTGGAAGGCCTGGCCGCGGATCCGGAAGGCTTCCGTCCTGGCTGATACATGTGCGGGACCGTCCTGTTCCTCGTGCTGCCGGTGCCACCAGTCGTGTTGGCTCCGTATGAATTCGTTGGTCGCGGCCGTGAAGGCGAGTACGGCGCTGCGGCGTTCGCTCCGGTCTGCCACACGCTTCTGGAACCGATACCCCAGAAGAGAACCGATGAGTGTTCCCGCCACTGCGATGAGGGTCGTAAGTACCTGATTCATCAAGCTAGTCGACCATCCCAACTCCAGCATCGACAGGGAACGCATCGGCGAGATGTCGGACTGGCCCGGAGACTGCCGCCGGGCAAGAACTCACGACGCCTCAGTACAGCTCGTACCACGATCACGTCCCTGACCTGGAATGGGCGCAGCACGAGTACCGGTCCAGCCGTACGAATCGGCTTGCACCGGGCATTGTCAGAGGCGTCAGGCACACTGCGCCGTATGAACTTGGTGACCGCGCACGACTACGCCTGGATCCGTACTTCGGCGCTCTTCCGCCACATGTTGGAGAGCGGATACACCCTGACACTGATTCGGGGGCGGAGTCCGCGCGAGGTGCTGCGCGTGATGGAGGCGGAACCGCGTGGCATTGGGGAAGGAACGGTCGGGCTGATCGAGGCGGACGACGCTCACCGCGACGAGGTGGATGACGACTACTGGGACGAGTCCTACGTCGCGGGCGCCTTCAGCGCTCCGGGCGAGGGCGGCGACTGGACGCTCGTCCTCGGCTTCGACGGTGGCCTGGGGATCGAGGGCGTGTGCGTGGAGACGCTGTCGAAGGGCGGCCGGGTCGTGGCGCACTCGAGCAACGGCGGCAAGCCCATTCACCTCTTCCACTGGTTCGAGGACGGTGAGCTCCGTACGACGTTCGAGGGCCCCTCGGCGCGCGACGGCGGCAGCCCCGATGAACTGGTTCCCCTGTTGCGGGAAGTCGGTTTCCCTCTGACTCCCGAGGGAGAGAACGACGAGAGTGCCCCGGCCGTCGACGGGAAGGCGGCGGTCCTCGCTCTGGCCGAGAGACTCACCGGCATACGCGTTACCGAATCCCTCCTCCAGGACGCCACCTACGAACTGGGACTCGTCCCCGAACAGCCTGCCGAGGAGTGGACCGGCCTAGTCATCGACATCACCGATGCCCACGGGGAGCGTCTGTACAAGGAATGGACCTACGAGGAGATCGCGGCTGCTTCGGACCGCGCACGGGCGGAGGCGAACGCGCCGGTCGTGATCACCTGCAACGAGCCTTTGGCCATGGATCGTTCGGAACATGAGACAGATGGGTAGCGAACGGGCGCGTGGAGGGTTCCCCCCGGGGCGCTCGCCACCCTCTGCAAGGGAGCTTGCCGCCACGAGGTCTTCTGCGATCACGGACCGGCGGCCCCCTTGAAGTCGTCGGTAGCAGATGAGGCTGCAAGCGAGGGAAATGAAGGCGTCGTGGAGTTCGGTGCGGCGTTCCCATCGGACGGCGAGTCGTTTGAAGTGGTGGAGCAGGGCGAAGGTCTGCTCGACGACGTTGCGGAGCTTGCCCAGGAGCCGAGCCAATGACTTGGCGGCAAGAGAGGCAGCTCAGCCGCCGGTGTCTCATGAGCCACCTCACAGTCCGGAGGGGGACCGCTACAGAACCGTGCTGCGCCGTACCGGCAACACCATCGTGCTGTACGCCCGGTCCGGCAGAGCCGTCCCCCGGTACTGGAGGGTCCTGGCTGTAGCCGACATGGAACTCGGGCCAGGCACGGCCATGAACGGAGAGGCCGTGATCCGGCGGGATGAGGTGCTCGTTTTCGCGGCCGCGCAGGCGCGGGCCGCATCCCCCATGACCCGGGCCCGCGCCTTGGCGGCTCGGTCCGGCCTCCTGCGTCCGCTGGGACGACCGTGCGACACCCCGAGACGGACCAGCCGCAGGTGCCGGAACCTGCGGTGGCAGGAACAGTGGAGGGCAGGACCCACAGGGGGCGCGCGTCGTGGTTCATCCGCCTGTCGGGCGTGCGCTTCCCCAGCCAGCCGAAAGGTGCATCCCCATGCCTGCGGAGCGCGCACACGTCAACCCGCACCCCCTCACTGCCCTGGTCACCGGGGCCACATCCGGCATCGGCCGGGCGGTTGCCCAGCGGTTGGCCGCCGACGGAATGTCCGTCGTCGTGGTCGGCCGCAACGCTCAGCGTGGGGCAGAGACCGTCGACGAGATCACCACCGCCGGTGGCCACGCCCGATTTGTCGCGGCGGACCTGGAGGACCCGGCCGGCGTCGACCGGCTCGTCGCGGAGGTCGACGAGATCGATGTCCTGGTCAACAACGCCGGACACGCCGTCTGGGCGCCGACCGAGGAGATGACGGTCTCCGACTACGACGCGATGTTCGCCGGCAACGTCCGTGCGGCATTCTTCCTCGTGGCCGCGTTCGCTCCGGCGATGGCCGCGAAAGGATCGGGAAGCGTGATCAGCATCGGCAGTGTGGCCGGCAGTCTCGGCCTGGCCAATGCCGCCGCGTACGGGGCGACCAAGGCCGCGCTGGCCTCACTGACGCAGAGCTGGACGGCTGAGTACAGCGGCCGTGGCGTCCGCTTCAACACTGTTGCCCCCGGCCCGGTCTATACCAGGGGCGCGGCCCGTGAGCTGTTCGACGCGATCGCCGAAACCACAGCGATGAAGCGTGCGGCCGAGCCTGCTGAGATCGCCGAGGTCGTCGCGTTCCTCGCCTCACCGAAGGCCAGCTACGTCACCGGCGCGACCGTCGCCGTCGACGGCGGCCGCAGCGCCATCTGAACCCAGACCAAGCGGGTCTCCAACAGGCACACCATTCGGGTTTCTGGCTCAATTTCTGTGGTGATGGGCCGACGGACACTGGAACCGCTCGACGCAGCCGGAAACCGGCGGGTCAGAGAAGAACGGTCTGGCACAGGAAGGGCGAGAGGGGACCAGCCCCGTGCTCGTCGGCTGGCTGGGGGCGCGCCGTCGATGCAGCATGAGGGGATATGGGTGTGCGACGTTCGTGGGATCACCTCCTGGAGCCGCCATCAGGCCGTGGTCTGGTGGCGATCCCGTTCGTGCTGATCGTGCTCATCACCGTGCTGGACATCTACACCGGGCGCGATATCCAGCTGGGCCCGCTGCTGGTCATCGCGCCCGCCCTGACCGCCTCCCTCGCCGGGACACGACTCACCGCACTCGCCGGGGTCCTGGCAGTGGCGGCCCAAGTGTTCATCGCCGTCTTCCTCGGCGGAGCGACCACGCCCAACCGCACGGCGCAGATCATCGCGCTGGCCGCGCTCTCCGCCTTGGTGGTCCTCATGAGGTTTGTGAGGGAGCGGCGCGACCGGGCGCTGAGCCTGGCACGCTCCGTGGCCGAGACGGCCCAGCGGGTGCTGCTTCGGCCTCCGCCACGCCGGATCGGGCCGTTGCAGGTGGCATGGCTGTATATGTCCGCGCAGGACGAGGCCGAGATCGGGGGTGATCTGTTTGCGTTCGCCCGCGCCGCGCATGCCGCGACCCGGGTGGTCATCGGCGATGTCCGGGGCAACGGGCTGGCCGCCATCGGTGAGGCTTCGCTGGTGCTGGGGGCATTCCGTGAGGGCGCACACAGGTATGCCACCCTTCCCGAGCTGGTGACTGCCCTCGAAGACAGCGTCTCCCGGAACCTGGAGGACGTGACGGACACCAGGAACGAACCCGGCGAGCACTTCATCACCTCCCTCGTCCTGGAGATCCCTGACGATGCCCCGGCCGCCGAGATGATCAACTGCGGGCATCCCCCGCCTCTGCTGGTGCACGATCAGCGGGTCACGGTCGTGCATGCCCGAGAGCCTTTGCCTCCGCTGGGCGTGTGCGAACGACCGATCGAGGACGACCACATCGACCCGTTCACCTTCGCGTGCGGTGACATGCTCGTCCTCTACACCGACGGCGTCATCGAAGCCCGCTCGCCGTCCGGCGCGTTCTACCCGCTCGCCGAACGAGTCGCCTCCTTCCCTGCCAGCAGTCCCGAGACTCTGCTGCACCACATCCACCGCGATCTGCTCAACCACATCGGCGGGCACCCCGCCGACGACGCCGCCCTCCTGGTCATCGAACGCACCCCGTCCCACCGGCCGCACCTCACACCCCATCCCATGGCTCACCACCGGCACCACCTCAATGAATCGCCCCGCCCCCAGGCCGCTGACCCATGAGCCGGGGTCGCCGCAGCGGCAGAGCGCGATGAGTCCGGTCCGGATCGCACCGACATGCATGGTGCGCATGAACACGCCATCGGCGACGTGTGCAGGGGCGGGTGGTGGCTCGCGGTGACGCCATACCCCAACGAGAGGCCCCTGCAGTTCAGGGTAGGAAGGGGGGCTGTTCGGGCATGTTCGAGGATTGCACTGCCGTCGCTTGTTTGGCCTTCCGCGTCATGGGGTGCTCCAGCGCGCGACGACAAGCCGTAGGCGGCCATGACCCGCGCGGTGGAGACAGCCGACGGTCCCGCTGATCGTCCGGTCGGACGACGGGTCGGTCTGTGAGGGGCGCAGGGGGCTCCTCCCTTTTTGGGTCCTTGGCCGGGGGCTGGTTGAGCGGACCACGAATCCGATCGAGCCGATTTTCTCCACGGTCAGGCTGTGGAACAAGGTCACCCGCGGGGCCGGCAGCCCGGCCGCAGCCCTGGCCATGCTGTTCAAACCGGTCGAGTCCGCCCGGGCCCGATGGCGATCACCGCAGCCCACCTCGTGTCCCTCGTGCGCGCGGGCGCCTGCTTCGAGAACGGCGTCCTGATCGAGCGCGCCGACGTGGCGGCATGAACGCACCGCCAGACCGAGCCCTGCCTGGCACGGCTGGAGAGATCCGCCCCTCCGGCCCGCGGCCCCCTCGTGCCACCCGATCACACGACTCGCCGATCACTCATCAACGTGACGAATCGACCAAAGTTCTCGTCCCCGGCGCGACTGTCGCCGAGCTCCGCGCACAGCACAGGGAACTCGACCCACGCCTCGCCCGCGACCGACCACCGCGCAACGCTGCTCCGCCCGTCGTGGATGCGCGCCTCGTCAACCCATTGGTCGAGGCCGTCGCCCATCGAGTAGACGAAGAAGTGCGCGTCCTCCATGGCCGGTGCCAGGAGGCTGATGAGCTGGTGAAGGTTGCGTATGTCGATGTAGCAGACGTCCGACAGCATCTCCAGACAGAGGTAGTCGGCCTCCTGCGGGCCCAGGTCGAAGTCCCATCCTCTCCCATGGGCCTTCTGGTTGAGCAGATGGACCGGCCAGGTCTGCCCGGGCAGCTCGGCAGTCACCAATGCCAGCGCTTCCTCGACCAAAGACCGCCATCCCGGACGCACTCGGACAAACGTCGTGGACAGGTCGGGCCACGGCGATACTTGAGGGAAACGCAACCGGAACCGCCCGTACCAAAGATCATCGCTCCTGGTGACAAAGGTCCCCGATGGCTCGACCGGATGAGGCTCTCTCATGGGCTGAGCATAGGAGACACCGCCGACGGACCCCCGAAGCCCCGCGTCCCGTCGGCAAGCCCTTCCGAGCCGGCGTGCCAGGTGTGAGCACAAGGCTTTCATCAAGGTAGGTGAGACACCGCCACCTCACACATCACCTGACCCACCACTCTTGACAATTGTTCCCCTCCGTCGAGACACCCCACTGAACTCAGTACGTGCGACATAGGCCCGTGGGCGGCGTACCGACAGCCTGGATGAATGGGCTCAAGGCTCGCGACCGCCCTGGTGAGGCCCGGCCTCTGCGGACGGAGGCCATTCAGGCCTCGGCGTGCTGGTCGAGCAGCGCCGCCGATCCCGGGGCGAGCTCAGGGACACGTTCCGCGATGACGTCCAGAGCGACCGTGCTCCGCTGTCGCCCCCGGGGCGCCGTTTTGCCGGACCGGCAACAGGAGTGGCGTGATCCGAACGCGATGGACAACGGTGGGCCCGTGACTGACAACATCGCAGCAGGATCACCTCTGTCCGACACCTTCTCGCCTGTCGACGGATACGTCGGAGACCCCGCAGTGCGAGCGGAGTGGGACAGCCGGTACGCCGACCGACAACAGTTGTGGAGCGGTCGGCCCAACGGCGCACTCGTGGCCGAGAGCGCCGGGCTCACTCCCGGGCGCGTACTCGATGTCGGCTGTGGCGAGGGCGCGGACGCCGTCTGGCTCGCGCGCAACGGCTGGAAGGTGACCGCGCTCGAGGTCTCGGGTGTGGCGCTGGAGCGGGCTGCCGGGCACGCGCGGGACATCGGCGTCGCCGTTCGCTGGGTACACGCCGCGCTGACGGAGGCAATGCTTCCGCCGGCCTCCTTCGATCTGGTCTCCGCACAGTACCCGGCCCTGCTGCGCACTCCCGACGCCGCGGCCGAGCGAGCACTGCTCGCGGCCGTCGCGCCCGGCGGCGTACTGCTGCTCGTACACCACGCGGGGATGGACACCCAGCAGGCGCACGACAGCGGCTTCGACCCGGCCGACTACGTCTGGCCCTCGATGGTCGCCGCTCTGCTCGACGACGACTGGGAGGTGGAGGTGAACGAGCAGCGGCCACGGATGGCACCCGACGGCGGTGCCGGCGCGCACCATACCGATGACCTGGTGCTGCGCGTGCGTCGGCTGCGCTGAGGACCCTCGCTCGTAGCAGGACGGCAATCAGCGCGGCGAAGACGTGGAAGAGCTCAACGGCGGGGCTGTCCTCATGGACGCGCCCCGCCGTTGGCACAGGTCGGTCGGGTGGTTGGGTCACCAGTGGTCGTGGCGCTCACAGCGCTCGTCGTGCTCGTGGCGCTTGATCTTGGTGAGATCGGTGGCGGTGTGGGTAGTGGTGTCACCGCCACCGACAACGGTGGCGGTGTTCTTCACCTGGGCGCGGGCCCTGCAGGAGACGTCGACCTTCAAAGTGATGGGAGGGTAGCTGCTCCCGGCGGGGAGGACGTCGCTACGGGTGCAGGTGAGGGTGTTCAGGGTGCAGTTCCATCCCGTGCCACCGATGCTGTCGGCGCTGAGTCCGGCGGGGAGGGTGTCGTGCACGGTGACCGTGGTGCCGTTGGTCGGGGCGGCCCCGGCGGCGTTGCCCACGGTCATGGTGTAGGTGCCATCCCGCCCCTGGGTGAAGAGCCTGGTGTGGGTCTTGGCGATGGTCAAGGACGGGACCTTGTAGGAGATGATCACCTGGCCGTTGTGGTTCGCCGTCCCGACCGTCGAAGGCGAATAGCTCGTGCCGGTGCCTGTGGCGGTGGTGAAGCTGCTGCCCCCACCGCCGCCGCCCCCACCCGCCGAGGTGCCTGTTCTGTCGACGGCGCCGCTGCCGCCGCCCCCGCCGGCGAAGTACCCGCCCCCACCGCCCCCACCACCAGCGATGGCCGTGGCGGCGCAGCCGCCGTCGAAGCTGCCCCCGGTGCCCCCGGTGCCTACCGCGGCACCTGAGAACCCGCTCCCCGGACCGCCGTTCGAAGCCGCACACAATCGAACGATGCCGGCTGCCCCACCGGCACCCCCGGTGCTGGTGCTGGTGCTGCCACCGCCCCCACCCTGCCCCGGAGCAGCCCCAGGACCGGCAGCACTTCCTGCGGTACCGCCCGTGGCGTCCGGCGTTGTCCCGCCGTTGCCTCCGTTCCCTCCCGTAGAGCCCGCTCCGGTGCCGCCTGCGGCACCGCCGCCCCCGGCGACCACCAGCAAGGGGCCGCCCGTGCTCACGCTGGATGCCCCGCCTCCACCCGGACCTTCGAAATGGAAGCCAATGAGCGGAAACCCCCCACCTGGGGCGCCGCCGTTGAACCCGCCGGCACCCGGCGTCCCGGTGCCGTTGCAGCCTTTGCCGCCGGTGCCGCCGACGTTGACGGTGAAGGTCGTCGGGGCGGTGGTCTGCGGGAGGGTGGTGACGACCCGCGCCCCTGTCCCACCGGTCCCCGTGACGGAACAGGCGGTGCCGGCGTTGTCGGCGCCGCCGGCGCCGTCCGCGGTGATCGTCACCACCGCCCCCGCCGGAACCGTCAAGGTCTGCGGAGCGCCGGTGAAGGTGAAGGTCTGCGAAGGATCAACCCTCTGCGCCCGCACCGGCACGGCCCCCGTCGGCACGGCGGCGACCTGCGGAGCCGCGGCCGCCAGCAGAGCCATTCCGGACAGCAGCACGCACCCCGCCGATACCACCCCCGCACCATGTTCGCCACGCCGTCCACCGGAGCCGACCGGATCGGCCACACCGGCGGCACGAACCGGGGGCGTCTCACCGGCAGGGGCCCTGAGCACGGACACGGGCCACTTACGGCCGACCCGATGTGATGACGAATCGCCCTGTCCGCGAGTATGAGCTCTCATCCTCGGGTTCACCTCTCCTCACAGCAAGGCGCCCCGCACCCCTCACGCGGCAGCACGCAAGCATGGCAGGGCACCTGATGGAAAATCATGACAAATCGCAATTAGATACCCCGGTTCGATTACTTCGAGGCAGTGAGGCAATGAGAAGCGTCGTGTGTCGCAGCGCCCCGCGCGATCCGGGGAGAAGGTGAGTCACATCATTGGCCCGGCCTCTGGCGTGCGGCGGCGAACGCCTTCTGGCATCGACGGCCCGAGCACGGCGGGCCTCGATCGGGTCAGTGACCTCCTCCCCCCTGGGCGCAGCAATGCGACCCGTCCATCCGTGCCCGGGACAGGGGGTGTTGGTCGTGCTCCAATAGCGGGCTTCCGCCGCCTGCGGCTGGACGGCGGTGTCCGCCGTCGGATCGGGCCGCTGCAGCTCCATGGTCTCGGGCGCGCAGACGCAGAACGTAGTAGGACACCTGGGTGCCCGCCGCTGCCGGGGCGCTGCCTCGCAGCACCGGGTACCGCAGTACGCCGCCGCACCGCTCGGTACGGCCGCGCCACGTTCCTTCGGTGCGTTTCCCTGGGCTTCCGTGAGTGTGGTGCGACGGCTTCAAATCCCGTCCGGTGTCCGCTACTGGACTGTGGTGGACGACGGCCTGGCCGTGGTGCACGAGGCAAACGCGTTTCTGCGGCACGCACGATTCGGCGGGGACCAGGCCGAACTGACGACCCATACGTACGCCGGGCACGTCGCGCTGTACCTGCGCTGGTGCATACGGACGGACCGCGAAGGCCGCCGCGCCGATACCGGACGCCGCCTCGATCGCGTTCTGGCCGCCCTCGCCGAGGGTGCGAAGAACGGCACGGACATCAGCGTCATCGTGATCGCCTGCCACGTGGGCGTCGACCGCACCTTCCTCTACCGCCACTGCGATCTCCTCACCCAGATCCATGTCCAGGCCGCCGAACCGACCACAGCTCCCGGCGGCCGCAGCCCGGCCGTCAGCCGTGCATCCCTGAAGGCCGACCTCGCCGCCGCCCGCGCGGCTAACCGCGAGCTCGTGGCGCAGCTCAACCGGACGCCACCCGCCGGCCCCGAGCAACGATCCGCCGGAACGAGTGGATTGCACCGGTTCCCGCCCTGAGGACGGGAACCGGTGGGACCTTCGAAAGGTCACGAGGGCCGCCTTGACCACGCGCTTCTTGTTCGCCGTCATTCAATCGAGGAGTTCGACGGCGAACCCAGTCGTTCAGGCTCCCTCGTCAGCGAACCTGGTCGCTCTTCGGCGCGATGCCTTTGATCCCGGTCGGAGTTCCGTCCGGGGCGAACGAGTGGCGGAAGGTGAAGGCGTGCGGCGCGGGGCCGTGGTCGTGGAGGTGTTCCAGCCTGGAAACCCCGTCCTGCCAGGTGGGTGTCACGCCGTCGGAGACCCACCAGAACACGTAACTCGGGTGTCCTTTCCTCTCGAACCAGTCGTAACGCCTGTTCAGCGCCTCACGGTGCAGACCGGTGTAGATGGCGTCGAAGGCGGGACGCAGGTCGGTCCAGAGTGAGAGGGTCGCGGCCAGGGCGGTGCTTTCCGCCGTACGGCCCTTGCCGTACCAGGTCGGTACGGTGAACTCTCCCCATGCGCCCCAGTCCAAGTCGAAGTGTGTGCCCCGGTTGGCGTCTGCCGCTTCAGCATGAGCGAGGTACCCGGGGTGCTGGCTGATCTTCCGGTAGATGGCCTCGCCGCTGTCGTGGAGTTCACGCGTGAGAGGTGAGGGATCGGCGAGAGGTGACTTCAGGACGCCGAATGTGTACAGCGCAAGATGGGGCATTCGTCTCTCCCTGGTTCGGGGTGCCTGGTGTGGACCCGGTCCGGTGGCTTACGCATGGGGGCGAGGGTTCGTGGAGCGTGACCGACTCATCCCGTCGCGGGTGGCTCAGCCTGAAGGAACTCCTGTGCGACCGTGGGCGATCGCCGAAGACCAGGTGAAGGTAGCGGCCTCTGCGGGCCATGTCGAAGTTGCGTTTCCCCTGTCCACATGTCCTCCTGCACAGGTCCATGCGGGAGCTGGGGCGGCTCCGCCTGCCGTCGTGGAAGTCCGGATCGGCCCGGTAAATGCGGGGGAGCAGCAGCGACAGCTCTGCTCAAGCCGGTGTGCCCTCGACCAAGCCCTGATCACCCTGCATCTCATCCGCCTCCACATCAGGGCGATCAAGACGAAGGAGCGACCCGTCGGCGAAGCCGTGCACCACACATGCTGCACCAGCTATGGTCATCTGGACCGCCTCTGAGCTGCGATGATTCCTCTCGCACACTCGCGATGCCCCGGCGAAGGTGCGGTGACTTCGACGCGAGTGGGGCGGAGATCGAGCGGGACTGGGCCCGGCGTACAAGATGACCTGGCCGGTCCGCCCGACCCGAGGTGGGCCGAGCGGACCGGGTCATCAGCGCACGTCGACGTAGTCGCCTGTGGCGCTGACTGCCGACGTGGTGGAGGTGCCCGCGAAAGACCAGCGCCAGTAGCCGTCGGCCGCAGCGGTGACCGTCGTCGACAGGTTGCCCGTCGAGTTGCTCTTGACCGTCTTGACGGTCGTGTAGGTGCTGGTGCCCGCTTTACGGAACTGCAGCTTCACGGGCTGGTCGGTATAGCCCGCGTAGGTGCGCCTGTCCCAGTTGGCACGGGTCAGCTTGCCCGTGACCTTGAGCGACTTGCCCTTGGTCACCGGCTCGGGCCCGGCGTCGACGCTGAGCTTGCCGCGGCGCAGGACCGGATGGGTGATGTCGCCGCCGTTGTTGTAGAAGTCACCGTCCTTGGACTCGAGCTGGACGACCACCTTCCACGGACCCGCGAGGGCGTTGCGGGGCACGCCCCAGCCCGAGTCGAGTTTGGTGGTGAGTTTGCAGGTGGAGGTGGTGGTACTGCTCGCGGTGCACGTCGGGGTGCCGTGGTACGACCAATACCTGTCCCCGATTTCGCGCTTGATCTGCAAGAACGCGAGCTTGCTGCTGATCCCCGAGTCGTCCGAAGCCGTCACCGAGATGGTGAACGACTCGGTCTGGGAGGTGCCGAGGACGATGGGCTTGCCGCCGTTCACGGACACCTTCCGGATCACCACACCGGTCTCCGCGGCATACGCGGCCGAAGCGGTGACACCGGAGGCGGAAAGGACCAGGGCGCCGGTGAGTACGGCGCTTATGGATGTTGCGCGCAATGAATCCCCAATATGTCGAGCCGGCCCCGGCCGTGTGAATCCCCCCGGCCGCAGGCCTGGCAGGTGACGTGAGGATACGTCACCCCTGTGGCCCGGTCTCGGCGGTGTACGGGCCGCCCGGATTGCACACCTGCGCATCGCGTCGGCGAAGGCGGCCGCGATCCTGTGCTCGCCGGAGGCGTTCGGGTGCGTGGAGTCGTACGTGTCGCGGTGGAGGTCCCAGCCGGTGCGGCGGGGTCCGGTCAGCTGCTTTCCCGGTAGTTCATGAACCAGTGGGTGTTGAAATAGCGGGCCATCGTGAATGGGTGGTGTGGGTCGACGAGGATGCGGCAGACGAACTCCGCGGCCTGACAGCCAAAGAGGGTGTCCTCGCCGTCAAAGGAACGGACCATGACGGGCCAACGGTCGGGGTCGTCGCCGTCGGCCCTCCAGCAATACAGATCCTCGTGCTCAGTGCCTGCCCAGATGAGCAGGCCGTCCCTTCTGAGGTCCGTCCACGGCTCCTGGTTCAGGTCCAGATACCCGTCGAAGGCGCCTTCGCCGAACGTTTCGACCATGCGCTTGTAGTCGCTCGGCAGCGCGGTGCCCAGGCGCGACTCCACCTCCGCCCAGTCCACGTCCGGCCGCTGGGCGGGGCGTGCCCAGCCGGTGATCCGTCTGAGCCGCTCCATCCAGTCGACGTCATCGTCCTCATCCGGAGCGACCGCCAAGAGCTCTGGTACTTCCCTGTGAGCGACCACCAACACCGGCCGCTCGGCCCCCTCGGCGTCCCGCGCCGTACCCGTGCCGACCCACTGATCTCCATACGCCCACGCCCGTATCATCACGGCCCGGTCCCCGAAGGGGACGAGGAGAGCCGCACCCTTGGACTCGTCGACCGTCGGATCGGTGAAGCCGTCCAGGACGAGGGTGCGCGGGGCGCCGTACCTGCTGCCGAGCAGGTCGGTCAGGTCCAGTGGGTCCAGGTCGCCGGGCAGGTAGATGCAGCCGCCCCGGGGGCCGAGGCCGGCCAGCAGGTCGTTGACGGTCGCTTGCGTGAGCTCCATGGCGGACAGTGAAGCGCACGACGCTGACAAGAGGCATCACGCAGCCTGAAGGAGCAGGTCATGGGCCGGCGTGGGCCGAGGCCGGGTGGGAGTCCCCGAAGCCGCTCCGGCGTCGCGGCGAGATCCAGAACTCACCCCGTTACCCCGGGGCCAAAAGGCCGTCCTGGACACCCCCATGCCTGATCCTCACGAGGGCTTGCGCAGCGAGGGCGCTCCCGCGGGACACTCGGTGGATACCGGATGGGGAGGTGTCCGGCTGCTGTCGCTTCGGCCTGCGCGCCTGGGCCGGCCAAGGACGACCCCGGCCAGGACCAGGACCAGTCCGCAGAGTTGCTGAACGGTCACCACCTCTCCGGCAACCGCTGTGCCGAGCAGCACGCCTGTAACGGGGTTGAGGAGTCCGATCAGTCCGACTGTCCCCGCAGGCAGGTGCCGCAGCCCGGTGAACCAGGCGGCGAAGGCCAGCGCGGTGGCGACCAGGGCGACGTAGCCGAACGCGAGGAGCGTCGCTGGGGGGAGCGCGGGTGGAGGGCCCTCCACAGCCGCGGCGACCGGGAGCAGGAACACACCCCCGGCGGTGAGTTGCCAGGCGGTCGAGGCGAGAACATCGGCACCGCCGCTCCACCGCTTGGCCAGGATGTGACCGAAGGACGACACCAGCATGGCGGCGGCCGAGGCGAGGACTCCCGGCACGCTCGCCCCTTCCGCCCCCGTGAGCAGCATGAGACAGACCCCACCGAATCCGACCGCGGCGCCAGCCAGATGGGCGGGACGGGGCCGCTCGGACAACAGGGGCCAGGCGATGAACATCATCGTCAGCGGGGACATCGCCATGACGGTCGAGGCCACGCTCGTCGGAAGCAGTTGGGAGGCGGCGTAGACGAGGACGAAGAACGCGCTCATGTTGAGCAGCCCGAGCACCGCGGACCGCCCCCACCACGCGCCGTGCGGCCGCTGCCTGCACATGGCCAGCAGGACCAGACCGGCAGGCAGCGCCCGCAGGGCGGCCCCGTACAGCGGGCGGTCGGCCGGCAGGAACTCGTGTGTGACGAAGTAGTTGGTCCCCCAGGCCACCGGCGCGACTGCTGTCAGTGCGACCCAACGCATATTAGCTTCCACGGAAGACAATATAGCTTCCCGGGAAGCTATTATGGAGTCCATGGAGCACCATCAACCGCCGGACCGAGTGGCCCGCATCCAGGCCGGCTGGCGCCTCGAACGACCCGACGTCGACGTCGGCCCGCAGGGCGTGATCGGCCGACTGCACCGATTGGCCAACCTGCTCACCGAGGAGCTCTGCCTCGTCTACGGCCGCTACGGCCTCAGCGAGGGAGAGTTCGACGTCCTGTGCGCACTGCGCCGCGCCGGAGAGCCCTACGAACGGGCACCCGGCGAGCTCGCAGCGCACACCATGGTCACCACCGGCGCAATGACGAAGAGGATCAACCGCCTGGAGCTGGCCGGACTCGTCACCCGCCGCCGTTCGGACGACGACCAACGCGGCCGGATCGTCGCCCTCACCGCACCCGGACGCGAACTCATCGACCGGGCGTTCACCGACCACATGCACAACGAACGCCACCTGCTGGATCTGCTGACGCCAACCGAGGCCAAGACGCTTGAATCGCTGCTCACCACCTGGCTCTCCCGCATGGAACATCCGCGTCCTGCCACCAGCGAGTGACCCGCCACCGCCCCTCCACGCCGAGGCCGGAGCCTTGGAGGCTCACGCGGAAGTCCTCAGGAGCTGAGCGGACCCGGCTCGCCGCCATCACAGAAGTTCCGCCAGAACCCGGGTTCTGGCGGAACTTCACGTCAGTGATCTCGGCCTGTGGTCCGTGCGGAGCGATCGTGTCCGTCGCCGGGCAGGCCCATGACGTTCAGCACGGGTTCTTCGCCCTCGGGGATCTCGAAGGTGAAGTTCGCTCCTGTCGGGATCGCCACGAGCGAGCACTGGTTGCCGAAGGTCAGCGGAGGATACGGCGCCCAGGAACAGTCGGCCTTGTCCAGGGCGGATACGACGTCCGTGCGTTTGAGCCCTGCCGGGAAGGTACCTGTCCCCCCGACGACCAACGGGGGGAGTTGAACGACGTCACGCCAGGTCTGGACACAGATGAGGGAGACCTTGCGGCAAGGGCAGACACTCAGCTCAAGGTCTCCGTAGGCGAAGAGCCTGGGCCACCTTCTGCTCCGGCTCATCGTTTCGATGTCCCACGGCTCGCCGAGCGCTGCGACCACATCGCTCCAGTCGGCTCCGCTGAACACCGGGCCCAGTCCACCCGTCTTCGCCATGTTGGTCAGGGCTTCGAGAATTTGCACGAGGCGGAGCCTGACAGGTGCCCTGACGAGCAGTCCAGCGGATTCAGGGGGGCAGCCGGCTGAGGTCTGGTCGGGCCGGGCCGTACAGCAGGCATGGTCGGGGCGCGCAGTCATCCGGCCAGGATTCCGGTTCCGCGCACTCGCAGTGGTGCCTTGCGAAGGGACCGTCGGATCAGGGGCCGGCGAAGGGGCGAACGCGCCCGGCCCACCAGGCCGAGGTGTATCGGAGCCCGTGCGCGACCCACGCGCGGCGAGCCGGCCCGGCACCGGCAGCGCGGAATCCTTGTCGGGGGACCGGCCCCGACACACTGGCCGGCGCCGTCCTGACGGGCGGGGCGTGGGGGCGGCGGTCAACGCGAGCCCGGTAGGAGCCGAAAAAGCCGTGAAGCGCGCTCGTAACTCGCGCATCGAAGGCACGAATGCCGTGTGAGGCCCGCGATCGGGTTGAACCCGGTGATGGACGCGTACGCCATGCCTTCCGGGATCGAGAAGTGCCCGGTCACCAGGCCCGCGCCCACATTCGAAGGCGTTGGCTTCCCCCCCGCCCGCCGCTGTTCGGCCGGGCGTGGCCGGATCCGTCAGCGGCTTGTTTGCCCGGCCGGCCCTGTGCGGGAGGCTGTGGCGACCGCGGACGGCGGCCCGGGCGGCAGAACGGAGTATGTGATGGCCGAGGTACGGGAAGACGGCGCGGGGGAGCCCGCGCAGCGCACGATGACCCCGTTCGACGACATCTACGACCAGGCCGATCCCCGCGCCTTCTTCCGCGAACTCGGCGCGTTCGGCTACCGGACACCGCATCACGCCCAGCGCATTTTCCGCCGTTTGACGGCGCTCCGGCTGCGGGCTCCGGGGGAAGCGGTGCTGGACCTGTGCTGTTCGTACGGCATCAACGCAGCCCTGCTCAATCACGAGCTGACCCTGGACGACCTGTACGCCCACTACACGTCACCGCGGTCGGTGGCCATGACCGCGGAGGAACTGGCCGAGCACGACAGGTCCTTCTTCCGCGCCCGCCGCAGACGGGACGCCGTCCCGGTGGTCGGCCTCGACATCGCGCCCAACGCCATCGCCTACGCACGAGCGGTCGGCTTGCTGGACGCCGGGTTCGCAGAGAACCTGGAGGCCGACCCACCGACCCGGGACCTGCTGGACGCGGCCCGGAACGTCCGACTCATCACCATCACGGGAGGTGCAAGCTTCCTGTCCCGGGCCACGTTCCAGCCACTCCTGGACAGCGCCCGGACACTGCCGTGGGTTGCCGCCTTCGTTCTGCGTACCGGCTCCTACGCGCCCATCGCCGAGCACCTGGCCGGTCACGGCCTGACCACCGAGATGTACGCCGGGCGCACTTTCGTCCAACGCCGCTTCACCGGCGCTGCCGAGCAGCAGTACGCCATCGACGCAGTGACCGCCCTTGGGCAGGACCCGGACGGCAAGGAATCGGCGGGTCATTTCCACACCGCACTGCATCTCGCGCGTTCCGCGGCCGATGTCGGCATGCCCCCGCTCGAGGAACTGGTCGCCCGGTGAATGATCCGGTCCGAGTGCCGTTCGCCCCACGCCCAGCGCACGCCGAGGCGATCGAGGTCCGCGCCGCGCTATCAGTGCTGGTGGAGGGCGCACGGTGACCGGTATCACCCTGTCCGCTCGTCCACGGTTCGCGCCCCGCGCCCCGATCCGTACGACGTGATACCCGGCGGGCCGCACCCGGACC